>DASSMT010000210.1:0-7466 GCA_035688655.1 Polyangiaceae bacterium
CGTCTTCTCGAACAAAGCTCCGTCGGCAGACACGAACCAGTCGTGGCAGCGAGCGTCAATCGCGAACTGAACGGGCTCCGCGGGCAACTCCTCGCCCGGCTCGACCGCGCCTTCGCGAATGCGAACAGCGCGCACTCGCGGCGCCTGGTCGGGTCCGGTTCCGTCGATCCACTGACTCAGCAGCACGCGACCACACGGCAACGAAACTGCGCCCGTGCTACTTCCCACTCGGTTCTGCAGGACCGCAGTTTTGGTTCCCGCTACGATCGCGGCGCCCCCTTGATCATCGAGCGGGCCGGTCATCACCGCCAGCGCCGCATCCGGGAGCGTAAAGGTCGACTCTACCGCGTCGAATCGCTCGAGCTCGGGCGGGACGCTAGGCGGTCCGACAGTCGCGTTGCCACCCTGAACGGATACGCGAGTTCCGTGAGCGCCATTTCGTTCCACGCGCAAGATGGAGTGATCGCGCCAAGGCAGTAGACCAAGCACGGTTGGCCAGCGGCGGCGCGGGCATTCAAATGCCCAGCCTCGGGTCGGCGACCTCCGGCGTGCTGGCGCTGGTCAGCTCGGTATTTCCGTTCACGGGCTACGTCTGAGCAATTTGCGCGGGCCGCCGTGGCTCAGCGCAAGTGCTTGCAATTCCTGCTTTCGGTGGGTTCAATCCCCGCATGGCGCTTGAGTGCTGGATCTTGGCGTTGGCCGGCGTGACGATCAACCTCGCCGCCGCCTGGCAACTGCTCCGCGCTCGGGGTGAGACCTCGCCCGCCCGGCTTCGACCGATCGGCCATCGGGTGAGAGCGTTGGCGGTAATTGCCCTTTTTCTCGGTTTCATCGCGCCGGTGGTGGGGGTCGTTTTAGCGTTCCAGAGGGTAGGGTCGGTGGCTGTGGAGCGTCGGGCGATTGCGATGGCGGAGGGCATTTCTCAGGCGATGAACAGCGCATTGTTGGGTTTCGCATTGGCCCTGCCGAGCCTGATCATCGCGATTTATCTGATGCAGAGAACGCGAGCCGCGCAGCGTCAGAATGTGCGTTCGTAGGTTCGACAATGTCGATCGAGGTCGCGCTTTCGGTAAGCTGCACAAGGAGCAGCCGTTCCCGAGCCAAAAGCCGCCCGCCGAAATGACGAAAGCCCAAACCGCGAGGCTTGGGCCGTGAATTTGTGGGTCATTCAGGACTTGAACCTGAAGCCAATGGATTAAGAATCCACTGCTCTACCAATTGAGCTAATGACCCGTTTTTACGGATGCGGTGCCGAAAGGAGGGGCGTATCTCCCACAAAACCCAACGATCGTCAACCGCGAAACGCCGCCCCCGGCTCCAGAGCCCAGCCCTTCGTAGTTACGCGCCTTTTCGCACGGCGGGGCGGCTTGCGCGCGCTTGCGCCCGATCCGCCGGCAAGCTAGCTGGCCGGGATGCGACTCGAGGCGCTCCGCGGACAATTGAGCAGGTACCGAGCCGCGAACGGGACCGAGGCGGCATTCGTCGAGCGCATGCTGGAGCTGAGCCGAAGCGAAGCGGCCTGTGAGCGTGCGCACTTTTCGCCCGGTCACTTCACCGCGAGCGCGTTCGTGCTGAGCCCCGAGCGCAACGAGCTGGTCTTGATCCATCACAAGAAGCTCGGCATTTGGGTGCAACCCGGCGGACACGTGGAGCCCGCGGACGCCGAGTTGACCAGCGCTGCCCGGCGCGAGGTCTTGGAGGAAGTCGGGCTCTCGGACCTCGAGCAGCTCTCGACCAGCGACGGCTCGGCGCTGTTCGACGTCGATATCCATCTGATCCCGGCGCGCAAGACCGACCCGGCACACGAGCACTTCGACGTGCGCTTTGCTTTCGTGGCAAAGACGCGCGCTCTCGTGCACTCCGAAGAAGTCGCCGATCTGCGTTGGGTGCCGCTATCGGACGTGGCGCAGATGGGCACGGACGAGTCCGTGCTGCGCGCGGTGAACAAGCTGCGCGCGCTCGGCAGCTGAGCTTCGTGGGTAGCGAGCGGCTGCGCTCACTCTTGCATTCGCGCGCGCACGTACAGGCCCTCGCCGTGCAGGTATTGGCTGGTCCAGCCACCGTCGACCGGCGCGTCGGCGCTGAGGAAACAGGTCGAATCTTGGCAGTTGTCGAACTTCCACGCGGCCCAGCTGATGCCGAGCGGGTTCAAGAAATCCATCCACGTTTGCGCCTTGTCCAGGCACACCAAACCATCGAGTCCGCCGTCTGCAGCCGTCGCGCCCCACTCGGTGACGAACAGCGCGGCGCCGGCCGCCATCGCCTGCTTGGCTTTGCTGATCAAATATCCGCCGTGCGAGCAGGAGTAGAAGTGCAGCGTGTACATCAGGTTGTTGCCGACGAGTTTGTTCTGCGCAGCCAGGTCCACGTCTTGTGACCAGTTGGGCGTGCCCAGCACGATCACGTTTTCGTTGTCCGGATCGGCGGCGCGAATCGCAGCCACTACGGCCTCGTGATACGGCTTGATTTGGGCCCAGGTGAGGTCCGTGGGTTCGTTGAACGGCTCGTACAGCACGTTCGGGACGCCGGCGTACTTCGTGGCCATGCGGGAGAAGAAGTCGACAGCTTCGTCTTGGTGGCTCGGCGCTTTCTCTTCGTGCCAGTCGATCAGCACGTACACGCCGGCCGCGATGGCGTTGTCGACGATGGTCGTGACCTGGGCTTCTGCCTTGGCTTTGTCGGTCAGGTACGCGCCCGTGGGGGTGATGCCCATCGCCGCGCGGATCAGGCTCAGGTGCCAGTTGTTCCGCAGCCACTTCAGGCCTTGCAGGCTCTCGGCGTAGCCGTCGTTTTCCCAGTTCAGCCACATGCTGCTCACGCCCTTGAGCTGCACGCGGTGGTTCGATTCGTCACGTAGCTCGGTCCCGGTGACGTGGAGCTTGCCGTGTAGCTCGACCGGAGTGGGGCCCAGGTCGTCGCCCGCGCCCTTGTCGCTGTCGTCGCCCATTTCGAGCGCATCGAGGTCGAGTGGTTTGATGGCGGGGCTGGAGCTGCCGATGTCACAGCCTTGGGTCGCGAGGGCAAGCAGGAGCAATCCGGAGAGAGCGGTCGAACGCAACATGGGTTGGCTATGAAATGACTCAACGACAGGCGATATGCCAGCACCAAACATCACACCCTGTGCGATTTCCGGAACCGGTTCCAGCTCGGCAACTCGTTTTCCGTTCCCAACGCTCGGCGCTCGCTTCCGGAAGCACCGGCCGACGCGCGCAGTTCACGACAGCAACCCAGCATGTGGTTCGTAATCGTGGTTTCCATGGAGCAGAAGGGCTGCAGGCGAAAGCAGCAGCCTTCGGTGCTAGCTTGCGGCCGGTCTATGGCTAGCGAAATCGACCCCAGCAAGTGCCCATTGTGCGGCGAGCCGAATGCGTGCGGGCTCAGTCAAGGCAAGAGCGAGTGCTGGTGCTTCGGTGCGCTGGTTCAAAGCGCCGCGCTCGAGCGTATTCCGAGCCAAGCCAAGAACCTGACCTGCATCTGCGAGCGCTGCGCCGCGGCCGCCGCGGCCGAGACGAAACCGAGCTGAGCACTTGGCTTTCTCAATCGGCGCGCAGCCCTTGTACTCGAGCCCAGCGTGACCCTCGCTCAGCGTCTCCTGCTCGCCATCGGCGCTCTCAGCCTGGCCACGATCATCGCGCTCGGCTTCGGCGTGCGCGAGGCCTGGCACCGCAGCGAGGAGCAGCGCTTTCGCGATCAATTCGCGCAAGCGCTGGAACCGCTCGGGCGCGAGCTCGCGGACGAGCTGGAAGGACTACCGCTGCTCAGCGAGCCGCTCTGCCGTCACGATCCGCTGGTCGACAGCGCGCTGGCGGGGCTCGAGGCCGGCGATCTCGAGCAGCGCCGGCTCGCGATCAGCGTGCGCGTGCCGGAGCTCGCCCAGGCGCTACGCCTCGACGAACTGTACGTGGTGAGCTCCAGCGGCGAAATCTTGGGTTCTCACACGCCGGGCAATGCCGCACAGGGGCCGGCGCTCGTGCGCTATTTGGAGCACGCTGCCAAGGCGTCAGTGCGCAGCGCAGCTCCGCTCGCCATCGAGTACGGCTGTGTGCATCGCTCGCGCGAGCACAAAGGCTTGTGGGTGGGGGTGTACGCGGCGCGCCACTTGGAACCGCTATTGGCCAAGATCGGCGCCGCTTACAACGTGAGCCTCAGCTTCGAGACGCTCGCCTCCTCCGAGCAACGCATGGTCGAAGTTTTGGATCTGCCCGAGCTCGGCCACAAGAAGATCAGCGCGTTCCGCTCACGGGTGCCGCTCTTGTCCGCGCTCGAAGATCTGGACGTCACGATTTCACTGATTGGCGTCGGGACGCTGGGCGCGGCGTTGGTGCTTTCGCTGCTCCTGTCCAAGAGCCTCAGTCGTCCTTTGGTCGAACTGGCGCGCGAAGCCGGCGCGGTCGCGCATGGAGAACCGAAGCCGGTGGCCGTGCGCGGGGCCGCGGAGATTCGCGCCTTCGCAGACGCTTTCAATCGCGCGATCGCCGATCTGACCGCGCTTCGCAAGCGCTTGGCAGCCACCGAGCGGATCGCTGCACGTCGCGAAATTGCGCGGCGCGTGGCGCACGAAATCAAAAACCCGCTGGCCCCGATCCGCGCGGCGGTCGAAACGCTGCGTCGCCTGCGCGCCCGCCAAGCGCCCGCCTTCGACGAGTACTTCGACGAAGCCACACGCACCGTGCTCGACGAAGTGCAGCGCATCACGCGCATCGTCAGTGAGTTCACCGAGTTTGCGCGGCTGCCCGCGCCGAACCCAGCGCCGGTCGACGTCGTCGACCTGCTGCGCGCACAAGCCGCGCTGCACGAGAGCAGCGGCACGCAGATCGTGTTCACGAGCGCGCCCTGTCCAGCGCTCAACGCCGATCGCGATCAGCTCGTACAACTCTGCAGCAATTTGATCCAGAACGCGCAGTATGCGGCCGACAGCCGCTCACCCGCGGACGGTCGCACGCCGCAAGTGCAAGTCGACGTACGACCGGTCGACACGGACAAGGTGCGCATCGTGGTGAGCGACAACGGCCCGGGGCTCGCGCCCGAAATGCGCGCCCGCTTGTTCGAACCGTACGCCACCAACAAGCCCGGCGGCACGGGCCTCGGCTTGGCCATCGCTCAGCGCATTGCGATCGAGCACGGCGGCGAGATCGGCTATTCCGAGAGCCCGGGCGGCGGCGCGACGTTCAGCGTGGAGCTGCCCGTCGCCGGGCCGAGCTTCATGCAAGAGGCACCCGCGAACGAGGAATGAGCCGAACCCGGAGCCGGTCCGGGAAGAAATCGCCGGCCGCCGCGTACAGCAGAACGTGGCCCAACGTATCGTCACCGCAATCTCCGGCTTCGCGCTCTTGGCGTTGAACGCCTGCACCATCACGATTCAGTCCGGGCCCAGCTCGCCCGCGACCCAGGCCTATGCGCCGGCCGCAGTCGCGCCGCGCTACGTCGCAGTGGCCACGCCGCCGGCCCCAGCCCGCGCTCCCGCCGCCCCGATCGTGGTGCAGCGACCAGCGCCCCGACCGCTGACGTCAACGCCGGGAGCTGGTCCCTGCGCACCGGTTGCCGGCTCGAGCGCGCCCGTCGCCGGCCCGAGTGCGCCGGTTGCTGGCCCGAGTGCGCCGGCTGCTCGCCCGAGCCCATCCCGCCCGCCAATGGCGTCGAAGATCGGCAGCCGCGAGAGTGAGCGACGACCGGTGCTCACGAGTGTGCCGATGACACACACACAGACCCGGCCCCCCGTTTCTGCAACAGTGCAGACGCCGACGACGGCCAGCCCTGCGCAAGCGCTCGCGCCGTCAGCTGCAGCCAGCCCCCGGACCCTGGTGCCGAAACCCGGCGATCCGCGGGTGCGCAACTGGCTCTGAATCGACCCGCTGAGTCGACCCCGCTGGCTTAAATAAGCCGCGCGAGCGCCGGCGACGAGGCGACGAGGCGCCCCAAGCGACGAGGTAGCGAGCGGGATGACGGGCCGGGCCCGCAAATCGGCGCGTGGTGACTGGCCGACGAGTAGTGTTAGGCTCTCGGCTCTATTCCGTACACTCCGGGGACACGGCCGCACGCATGATCCGCATCTCACCGCGTCAGCTTACGACCATCATCGTGCTGGGAGCGATAGCGCTCCTGGCGGCCATCTTGGGCCACTTCAACATCGTCAGCGCCAATAGCGGCGGGTTGATGGTGTTCGTCGCCGCCGCGCTGGCGGTGCTGAGCGCTCCGAGCGAGGGCACGTCCCCCGAGGTGCTCGACTCGCTGCGCTCCGCGGTGCGCCGCGTGCTCGACGGCAAGCGCCCGGAAGCGCCAGCCGGCGCGCCGCCCAGCGTGCTCCAGATCTATCAAGAGCTGCAAGAGGCGCACGAGACCTTGAGCGAGCTCAACAAGCGCAGCGACCGCAACGAAGCCGAGCTCCAAGAGGCAGCCGCCTCGCTCTCCGGCGCCGTTCGCACGCTGAGCGATGGCGTCGCCGCACAGCTGAACGCCAGCGACGAGAGCGCACGCTACGTCAAAGAGGTCACCAACGCGCTGCGGGAAATCGCGCAGCACGTCGAGGTGCTCGCGGCCAGCGCGGAAGAATCCAGCTCGTCCGTGCTGCAAATGACCGCCACCAACGAACAAGTCGGCGGAAATATCTTGGAGCTCGCGGCCAGCGTGCGCGAGACCGTGGCCTCGATCGAGGAAATGGCTTACTCGATCAAAGAGGTCGCCAAAAACGTCGATGCGCTCTCGCTGACCGCCGAGGAAACGTCCTCGAGCATGAACGAGATGGACGTGTCCATCGATCAGGTTCAGTCGAACGCCAACGAAACCGCGCGCTTGTCGGAAGAAGTGGCGCAAGATGCCGAGCGCGGCGCAGAAGCGATCCTGAAGACGATCGGCGAAATCTACCGCATCAAAGAGAGCAGTCAGGAAGCGGTGGCCGTGATCTCGAACCTCGGTTCCCGGATCGACGCCATCGGTCAAATTTTGAACGTGATCGACGACGTGGCGGAGCAAACCAACTTGCTCGCCTTGAACGCCGCCATCATCGCGGCTCAGGCCGGCGAGCACGGCAAGGGCTTTGCCGTCGTCGCCGACGAGATCAAAGACTTGGCTGAACGCGCCGGCGCCAGCACCAAGGAAATTGCGGATCTGATCAAGACGATTCAGGCCGAAAGCAAGAACGCGATCCAAGCCGTGGAACGCGGCGCACAAAACGTCGACCGCGGCGTGGAAGTGTCGAACGAGGCCGAACGCGCCTTGAAGAAGATCCTGGAAAGCTCGCAGAAGAGCACCAACATGGTGCGCGCCATCGCGCGCGCCACCGTCGAGCAAGCCAAGGGTAGCAAGCAAGTGACCGACGCCATCGGTCGCATCGCCGCCACCGTGCAACAGATCGCGGCCGCAACCGCCCAGCAAGCCCGCGGTTCCGAGCTCATCATGAAGAGCGGCGAAAAGATCCGCACCATCTCGCAGCAAGTGGAGCGCTCCAGCCAAGAGCAGTCGCGCGGCAG
>DASSMT010000283.1:0-36022 GCA_035688655.1 Polyangiaceae bacterium
CGGAAACAGCTACGTTGCCTTCCACGCCGAGCTGTTTCCAGACGGCAACAATCCCGGTCAATTCCTGCCTGACCCAGTCTTCAAGCGGCGCACTGCGTTCTACGCAGCGTTGGGTCAGCAAGGCTTCGCTGCATCGAATGGCATCGCCGACGCCACCTATTCTGCCGGAATTCAGCTCCGGTCGAACGACGATGGGTTCTTCGTGATCACGGATCAGAGTCCCGGCATCTTCTTCAATCAGCTGAGCTCGACTGGGGTGTATGCCGTGAGCCACTTCGACGCGAGCTTCGTGGCGCCGAGCAGTCGCTACTCCGCCTCCAACAGCGACCATGCCATGCTGCAGCTCTTCGGCGCGGAGGACGGCACACTCTCGCCGCCCGCGGCCACCAGCAAAACCGGCGAAGAGTGTCCGATGTTGTTGGCATGGGCGCAAGGAACGGAGCGCATCGCCTGCGTGGCGGATGTGCCGAACACTCCCCTGACCACCAAACACGGCGTGATTCGCATATTCGATTTGAAGCCGAACACGGACACCCTCGGCATGTCGGTCTTGGACGATTTCTGCACGGACGACTCGAATGCTCCGATCGGCAGCGGGAGCTGCAGCGCGACGCAACCCCGGTACAACTACGGCACGGTTCGCGCGACGGGAAACGCCCGTGCGTTCTCCGCTTCCGGGCGCAGGCTCGCGTTTACGACGAGCTCGGATGAAGCAAGCGAAAACGTCTTGTATCTGGCCGATCTGAACAAGGGCTTCGCGCTCGATCGCAAGCTCATTTTCCAGGTCGGCGCGACCCAGCCCTCCGCTTCCATCGATATCGTGTACTCACCGAACGAAAACATCCTGCTACTGCGAAGAGGCAGCGCGCTGACCATGCATGACCTGACCAGCGATGCTGCGCCAATTCCCGTCAGTCAGGATCTGGTCGCGAGCCCGCGCTGCATCGAAGATTTCGCGAAGCAGCCCGATGGCTGGTGCGGCAATACCGATCGCGTCGCAGCACTACTGTGGTCGGCTGACTCCAAGCTCTGGGCCTTCCGCAGTCCAGGAAAGCTGAACGTCGTGAACGCCAACCAGTTTCCGTATTTCGAGACCTTCCCTTTGAACGCAGCCGACTGCGGACAACGATGTACTAGCCAGTTCGCATTCCAACCTTCTCCCGTGCACTAGAGTTCTCGCTTCGATCGCACACACAACCAAGCATTTCCACGAAGGGTAACTGTCATGTCATCAACGACTCCTCCGATGCTCGTGAAGACCTTCACGATCAACAACACCAATTCCGCAATCACTTTTCGTTTCGCAACTCCGTTTCAAGGCCCGCTTTTCCTGGGTCTGATGTCGATAAACCTGAGTTCCAACCCTGGCGTCACGGGCACCATCAGCCCCGGCAGGGATGCCAGCCATGGCGGGTCCGCGAATTTGCAAATGGACTCATCGCACTTCGGCGGCATCCTGAATTTCGTAAACGGGCACCCAGGTCAGGACCTCTTCATGCAGCTCGTTTTCGAGGGGCTGACGCCGCTGGACGTCATCCCTTCCGCGATACAGCCGCAGATTGCTGTGGCCCCGTAAGACGAAGCCCGCTACTGGAGCCGAGTATTCGACTTCGCTCGAGACAGCCGGCAAGAGTCACACTGGTCGATACGTAGTCAATCTTCGTGCTGGGGATGGTCACATGACGGCGCGCTGGTCGCGCCGCACGGTCGTGGTGCGTCCCCAGCACGCCGCTCTGCTCACGGCACTCCCAGCGCGACCAGCGCCTCGTACCACTTGTTCGCGATCAGCTGGGAACCTGCGGCGTTGGGGTGCACGCCATCGGACGTGTAAGTCGAGTTGGCGGTGTAGCTCGCAGCGCTGAACGCCGAGTGCAGATCGACCACGAGCACGGGCGATGCCGCGCTGCTCTTGCTCGACGCCCAGGCAGGGATTTGCGCATTGAGTGCGACCACGCGCGCTTCACAGGCCGAACAATCCGAGGGATTGAGCGGAGTGATCTGTGCGACCAGCACGATCACGTTCGGATTCGCTGCGCGCAGATCATCGAGGACCGTGGAATAGGCTGCGAGGATCGCGCTCGGCGCGCGGTCGTTCCAGACGTCGTTCGTGCCGAATTGCATGAGCACGAGGTCACTCTTGTTGCTCTCGCACCATTTTGGGAGCTCGGCTGCGTGCGTGCCACTGCCGACGAGATCGGTCACGAGGTATCCGCCGTGTCCCTCCGTCTGCACGTTCGCGGCGCCGCTACAGCTCTGGTTGTTCAGGTTGCTGCCGACGAACGAGAAGTTGGTCTTGCCGTGATCGATCAGCGCTTTCGACAGGAGTTGCGGCCCACAGGTCGAGCCGGTGATCGAATCACCCAGCGGGGTGATGCGCCAGGCGCCCGTGTGCGGCGGCAGCTGGGTCGAAATCCCCGCGCCGCCGCTCGACGCTGCCGCACCGGCTTGCGCGGGCAACGCGCCGGCAGTGCCTGTTTGTGCGCGGGCGCCTGCTTCAGCGGGCGTCCGGCAACCCAGGGCCGATGCGGTCACGGCGAGCGACAGAATCAACGCGCGACGCGCCCGATGACGGCATGAGGCGCAGGACGCCGAGCTCGAAGCGCGGGTCGAGAGACGATTGCTCATGCTGCCCGCCATTTCCCTATCACGTACCGACGCCCTGGAACCAGCTGGCGGCCTCGCGCGCGAGGGCGCGGTGCCCCGCTCCCGAATACCGCTCCGAACGCGAAAATCCAAGGAGCTCACCATTCTCTCTGGATCCCTCCCGGGAGGGGCCCTATCGTTTTTCGGATCATGTTGAAGTTCAGCCAGGACGGGCCGACCGCCGACAAGCAGATGCGCGCGGTCATTTTCTACCTGACCACGTTCGGATACATCGACGGGGACTTCGACGACAAGGAGCGAGCTTTCGTCCGCAATTACGTGCGAAAGCTGATCGAGCACCGCGTGCACGAAGCCGTTCCGGAATCGGACCAGAAGCTGCGGGCCGAGCTGGTCGCCAAGTTCACCGCGCATTTTCACGAGGTCTTCGAGGGCATCAACCGGCAGGTCAAGGACCTGTTCACCGAAGCCGTAGCGGAGGGCGAAGCGCAAGACACCTTCGTGCACGCCAAGCTCAAGCTGCGTTGTTTCGAGATCTTCAAGGGCTTCGACGCGACCAATCAAGAGCAGCTGCTGAGCACGATCGACGAGCTGATCCACGCCGATGGCCAGGTGCACCCAGCGGAGCTGAAATTCCGCGGTGAGCTCGCCGGGCTGCTCGAGGCAGAGCTCGGCGTCGAGCTACTGGAAGACGAGCACGAGACGCGCACGAGCGCGGTCGCAAAGGACGAGCAGCTGGTGCCGAGCTTGGAGAACCACCCTTTTTTCCAACAGTTCGAGTATCATTACACGAGCGATCCGGCCCGGCTCAATAAGCAAGTCGAAAGTGACCGCAAGCTCATCGATCGCGTGCTCGCACAGCTGGAACAGCAACGCGCCGCAGGCGCCGGCAAGCTCACCGGCAAGCGCAGCGTCGCGGAGTTTCAAGGCAGCGAACCGTTCCTCGACGGACATGTGCACGTGATCGCGCCGGTACCCGGCCGAGAATACGAGCTGATTGTCGTCGGCGATCTACACGGTTGTTACAGCTGCTTGAAAGCGGTGCTGATGCAGTCGGACTTCTTCGCCAAAGTGAACCGGTTCGTGGACGACCCCGAGCACAATCCGGAGCCCAAGCTGATTCTGCTCGGCGACTATATCGATCGCGGGATGTTCAGCTATCAGGGCGTGCTGCGCTCGGCCATGCAGCTCTTCTTGCGTGCGCCGGACCACGTGTATCTGCTGCGGGGCAATCACGAATATTACATCGAACACGAGGGGCGGGTGCTCGGCGCCGTGCGACCGAGTGAAGCGATGAACACGCTCAAGCCGCATTTGTCGCAAGAAGTATTCGCGCATTACATGCAACTGTTCGATGCGCTGCCGAACATGTTGTTCTTCGAGCGCTTGTTGTTCGTCCACGGTGGCATCGCGCGCGACCTCTTGCTCAAGCAGAAATACAAGGATCTTTCGAGCCTCAACGATTGGGACATTCGCTTCCAGATGATGTGGAGCGATCCCAGCACGGCGGACGTGATCCCGGCCGCTCTCCAAGAGCAGTCATCGCGCTTTCCCTTCGGCCGCCTGCAGAGTCAGGCTTTCCTGCAGCGCGTGGGTTGCCACACCTTGGTTCGCGGCCATGAGAAGGTCAACGAGGGCTTCCGGCGTGTGTACGACGACCCGAATCAGCTCCTGATTACGCTGTTCTCGGCCGGCGGCAGCGACAACAAGGACATCCCCGCCGACAGCAGTTACCGCTCGGTCACACCGATGGCCATGACCGTCAAATACAAAGATCACAGGAGCCAGATCATCCCGTGGGCGATTGACTATCGTCGCTACAATTCGCCCGACACCAACAAGTTCTTCGAAACACGCCCGGAGATCGAGCACTTGGCCGGGTGATACCCGACTCTGTACACAGCTCAGAGCGCCTTTCCGTAGCGACGGTAGGCCTAGCGGCGAGGGGGCTTCGGGGAGCCCTTGCCCAGCGCAATCACTCGGCTACCGAGCAGCGCGCTCAGGGCGATCGATAGCAGCAACGGCAAGACGTGGCCGAGCAACAGATGCGGGATGTAGCTCACTGGGCACCAGAGATCCACGAGCACCCACGAGCCCGCGCCGACGGCGGCCCCGAACGCCGCGCCGGTGAGCCGTGGATGCAGCGGGTCGCTCCCCCGGCGCAGCCACAACAGGCCGAGCAGCGGAACGAATGCCAAGATCACGCTCAGCGTGAAGCAGCGGAACCCTGGTCGATCGACCCACTGTCCCATCATGTTGGGGTAATAGGCGCTGACCAGCACGCGCCAACCGAACAGCAGCACCGGCGTGAGGAGCACTTGCGCAAGTAGCCACCAGCGTGGCCGGCCGAGCATCGAGCGCCCACGGCCGATGCCGACGATCGCGAGCCCAGCAGCCAAGAACGCGGAGCCCAGCGCCGTCTGCAGCACGAGCCGTTCCGGTCGAGGGCCCAGGCGAATTCCCCCCGAGGCCGCGAAAATCAGCAGCGGGACGAGCAGCACCACGCCGAGCACGATGCGGTGTTGGCGTGCGAGTTGAGCGCGCGTGGGCGCTCGCTCGAGCGCGCTCATCTCCAGCACTTGCGCGCGCAGCTGGGCCTCAGCCAAGCCCAGTTTGACTTCCGAGGTCGGAGGCTTGGATTCGGCCATGTTCCTGCTCCGGCGCCGCGATGCTCATGCTTCCCGGCGTTGTTTGAGCAAGCCCGACGGTTCGAGCGGGCAACCGAGCGCCGCGCGCAGCGCAGAGTATGCCCGAAACGCGCGCAGCTTGACCGCGCTCACGGTCGTGCCGAGCACCTGCGCCGCCTCTTGCTGCGAAAGGCCGTCGACTTTGAGCAACTCGAACGCAATGCGCTGGTTGCCCGGCATGCGCGCCAACTCCGCCTCCAGCGTGCGCGCGGCCTCGCGAGTGGCGAACTCGTCCTCGGGCAAGGTCGAGCTTCGTCGATCGTCTTCACCCAGGTCCCGCGCGCTCCACAGAGCGTCCGTCTTGCGACGCCGACACTCGTCGATGTACAGGCGTCGCGCGATGGCGAAAGCCCAAGGCAATACCGGGAGGCCGGCCACGTAGGTGCCTCGCTTGCGGTGGATTTGCAGCAGCGTTTGCTGCAGCAAATCGTCGGCAACCGCCGGATTACGCGCTTGCCGCAGCAAATAAGCGTGCACACGGGGCGCGATCGAATCGTAAACACTGGCAAACGCCGATTCGTCGCCTTGCGCGTAGCGCTCCATGGCTGCGTTCGCCTGTTCGTTTCCGCCGTGAGACGTGGCCCGCGCCACGCGCTCGGAAGACACGCGCTCGGAAGAATAGGGCGAGCGAACCTGTAAACCCTCCGCAAGCTTCCCGACGATTGTGCCCATTTTCCAGGTCTCCGTGCGGTCTCGTGGGCAATACGAACACCCTGCAGCGCGGTAACGAAAAATTTCTGGAAAAAGGGCAGCCCCAGAACTCTCGCTGCCCGCTACGCGCCCGGGCGACGGGCCGGGGCGTCAGCTCCAACCTCTTGGACGCGGGCTTCCACCAGCTCACTCACGTGCAAGAAGGTCGGCATCCACTCCGGACTTGCGGGATTGATTGCGTCGAGCGTGGCCATCGCGTCTGCCAGATCGTTCGGGCCCGCTTCGCTTTCGGCCAAGAGCTCGTGGTACACGACCGCGCGCCACGCCGCGTACCCTTCGACCACCTTGCCGCGGCCCGCTGTCGAATCTTCACTGCCTGCGCCACGTGCGTGCTCGAGCGGTTGTGCATCCGAGCGCATGCCCAAGCGTTTGACCAGCGCGAACGCTTCACCATGCTCTGCCATCACGCGTTTGAAATCGTTGCTCGGTCTCTTGGCAGTTGGTTGGCTCCGCGTGCTCGTGTCGACTACTTGCGAGTCCCCTTGCTCACCCGGGTTTACCATCCCTTCCGGTGGAGCAAGGTTCATGCCCGTCACCTTCATCGCCTCCGCCGCGCAAGGAGTAGAGATGAAAGCGTGGCAATGATGCACTCCGCCTCACCGTGACATTCACGCGCGCCTCTCTCGTGCCGCTCCGCGCAACCCGCAGCCCTGCGCCAAAAACGCTGAGTCGCCAAAGTAGCCGCTCTGAAACAATCGCGAATTGACGCCTCGCACTAATCATCGGCGTCCAGAGGCCGTACTCATATCCTGGCGTCGAATGCCGTATGGCGGGCGCCCCCCATGCTGTCCGAACAACCGAGCTCTTCGCCTAAGGCGCTGCCGCCGCCGTCGTTGCAGCTCGAGCTGACGCACGACCACGAGCCGAACGCCGCTCCCCTGCGGCCCAGCGCGGCGGCTTGGATCCCTGCGCGCGAGGCCCTACCGACCGTCTCCGTCGGGATCCGAGTCAAGCTGATCGCGCTGATGGTGGGCGTCAGTTTTCTGATCGTCAGCGTGCTGACTTCGTATCTGACTGCTCGCCAGATCGCCGGGTTGCGCGAAGACTTGCGCGCGCGCGCAGCGGCCTACGGACGACTCGCGAGCCTGCAGCTTCGCTCGGCGATTGCCTTCAAGGACGAGGAGACTGCACGAGAAGTCTTGAGCGCGATCGCCAAGGATCCGCAGGTCTTGGGCGTCGGTTTGTATCGCGAAGGCGGGATTCGATTACACACCGAGGGAACTCTGAGCGAGCTCGCCCGAGCTTCCCGGCGCGGCTTCGAAGAAGCCCGCACCTTTTCACTGCCCGGACGGATCTTGGTCGCGATTCCGGTGCAAAGTCTGGAAGGGCCGCGCGGAACCTTGGTGATGGAGCTGACGACGGCACCGGCCAATGCAGCTCGAGCTCAACTGATCCGCGCCGCGTTGCTCATCGGCGGTAGCGCGCTGCTGCTCGGCATTCTGCTGGCGTCCGGCATCGCTCGCTCGCTCGCTCGACGGGTCGAAGACATCGCGCAAGCGGCCGCCGCGGTTGCCGCGGGTGACCTCGAACGGCCCTTGGCTTTTGGCGGCGCGAGGGACGAAATCGGCGTCCTTGCTCATGCCTTCTCGGCCATGGTCCGGCACTTGCGCGAGCTACTCGCGCACATCCACCGCACTGCCCGCGAGGAGAAGGTGCGGCTCGAGCAGTTGGTGAGCGAGCGAACCTCGCAGCTCGATCGCAAAAACGCCGATTACCAGTTGGTTTTGGACAACGTCGAGCAAGGCTTCGTGACCATCGATCGTTCCGCGCTGGTGGTGGGCGAGCAATCGCGGATCGTCGCCCAGTGGCTGGGCCAGATCGAGCGCGGCGACTCGCTATGGATGGCGCTCGACCGCGCGAGTCCAGGCTGCTTCGCGAATTTCGACGTTGCCTGGTCGCAGCTCATCGATGGCTTCATGCCAGGCGAAGTGTGCCTGGCGCAAATGCCGCGAGAGCGCACGATCGGGGGTCGCCACTTGCGCTTCGAGTACAAGCCGCTCGGCGACGCCGAAACCTTCGACAAGCTGTTGGTCGTGATTTCGGATGCCACGGCCGAGGTGGAACGCGATCGCAACCAGCAGCAGGAGCGTGACCTGCTGAATCTCTCGGGCCGATTGCTCCACGATCGCTCGGGCTTCCTCGACTTCGCGAGCGAGACGGAGCTGCTCTTGCAGCGGCTCGCCTCGAATCGCTCTGATTTACTGCTGCTAGGTCGCGATCTTCACACCTTGAAGGGCAACTCCGGGCTGTACGGGCTGTCGCTGTTGTCTGGGCTCTGTCACACACAAGAGTCGAACTTGGAGTCGGGGCTGCCGGTGGATTGCTCGGCCATCGTTCGTGAATGGCAGAGCATTCGGCACACCACGCACAAGCTGGTGGGAGAGCGCTCGGTCACCGGGCTCGAGATCGATCGCGCCGAACATCAGGCAGTGTTGAACGACATGCGGGCTGGTCGCAGCCGGGCGGAGCTAGCGCGCCGAATCGAGGCCTGGGCGTTGGAACCAATCGCCGTGCGGCTCGAGCGAGCGGCCGAGCAGTTGTCGGCCTTGGCCGAGCGAACCGGTAAGGGCACTCCGACGATCGCCATCGAGGCCGGTCGCGTGTATCTCGCGCGCGAAGAGTTGAGCGAATTCTGGAATGTGTTCGCGCATATCGTGCGAAACGGCGTCGCTCATGGCCTGGCTCGACCAGAGCAGCGCTCGGCTCGCCTGCGCGAGAGCAGCGACTTTACGCTGCGCGCGGGCATGCAAGCGGGGTCACTGTTCGTCGAGTTCGCAGATCGCGGGCCGGGCATCGACTGGGACGTGATTCGGCAACGCGCCCAGCAGCGCGGCTTACCCGCGAAAACCGAAGCCGAGCTGATGCAGGCACTGTTCGCCGATGGAGTTTCGGCCGAGAGCGAGGCCTCGGAGTTCGCCGGCAGAGGCGTGGGGCTGAGCGCCGTCCGCGAAGCTTGCCAGAGCCAACGCGGCCAGGTCGAAGTGACGAGCGCCCGAGGTACTGGAACCAAGTTCCGATTTTCGTGGCCCGCAGCTCAGTTCAAGTCCCTGATCCAGCTCGATGGCGTGGTGGCAACATGAGTGTCGCGCGGCAAGTGAAGCGGAGCTCGTGTCGCTTTCTGAGCGCGCTTTCGCTCGCGGCGATCGTGTCCGGCTGCGAGGAACCCGACGAGACGCCGCTGCTGCTGAGCGCGCTCCAAGCCAGCCAACCCCCGGAGCCCGAAGAGGCGCCGAAAACCAGCGCTCAGCACGTCGAAATCAATCCACGCCTGCTGCGGCGCTTTCAACCGCTGCGCAGTCAGATCGAGACTCCGACCAACCCGATCACCCAGGCGAAGACCGACCTCGGGCGAATGCTGTTCTTCGAGACGCGCTTGTCGAAGGCGCAGAAAACGTCGTGCAACACCTGCCACGCGCTCGAAAACTACGGGGTCGATGGCCTCGCCACCTCGGTCGGGCACCGCGGACAGCGCGGCAGCCGCAATTCGCCGACCGTGTACAACGCGGCCGGGTTCTTTGCCCAGTTCTGGGATGGGCGCGCGGACACGGTCGAAGAGCAAGCCAAGGGTCCGATCTTGAACCCGCTGGAAATGGCGCTCACGAGCCCCGAACAGGGCGTCAAGGTGCTGCGTTCGATGCCCGAATATCGCGACGCCTTCGCCAAAGCTTTTCCAGGCGAAGCAGACCCCCTCACCTTCGACAACGCCGCGCGCGCCATCGCGGCCTTCGAGCGACGATTGACTACGCCTTCGCGCTGGGACGATTACCTTCACGGCAATCAGGAGGCCTTGACCGTCGCAGAGCTCGAAGGGCTGAAAGTGTTCACGAACATCGGTTGCATGGTGTGCCACACCGGTGAGTTCGTGGGCGGCGCCATGTACCAGAAGGTGGGCATCGTCGAGCCATGGCCCGACCAGCAGGATCAGGGCCGCTTCACCGTGAGCAAGCAGGAAACCGACCGGATGATGTTCAAGGTGCCCACCCTGCGCAATATCGGCAAGACGGCACCCTATTTCCACGACGGCTCGGTGCCCACTCTCGATGCCGCAGTGCGCCGGATGGGTCGTTATCAGCTCGGTTTGACCTTGTCGGACACGGAAGTGTCGGCCATCGTGACGTGGCTCGGCGCGCTCACGGGTGAGCTGCCAACGGAGTACATCAAACCTCCTGTGCTGCCACCGAGCACACCCACCACCCCCAGCGCGGATCCCACCTGAGCGCGAGCTCGCCGCGAATGCTGCTACTGTCTTGCCCGCAATTCCCGGTCAATCGAGATCCCCGTTGGCTTAAGACCAGTCGATCTCGGCCGCTCGATCGCAAGCATGCCCGGCACTGACGTCAGCAATCCAGAGTTCGAGCTGATGGACCGTCATTTGAGGGACGTCACGGTCGAACTGTTTGCTGCCTACGACGTGCCCGTTGCGCGCTGTACCGCTCCCAGCGAGGACGGCTTTTGGCGCGACACCCATTGCACCGCGTCCATCGGCTATGTCGGCCAAGGCCTGAAGGGCATGCTGATCCTGACCGCGACACGCGCCGCTGCCGAAGCCTGGACGAGTGCCGCAGGCGGGGTGGAGTGCGACGTGAACGATACGGTCGGTGAGTTCTCGAACATGTTGCTCGGACGTCTGAAGGGGCGCCTGCTGCGAGAGGGCATTCCGATCTCGCTCGCGACGCCGACCACGGTCGTGGGCGACGAGCCACACCTGTCGCTGGCCCCCGCCGCATCGAGCTGGCAATTCTTCGAAGGCCCCGGCTGGCAATTGGGCGCGCGCTTGGACGCGGCGTTCGAGCCGGGATTCCGGCGTGAAACGACTGCTGCGCAACCGATAGAAGCGGGCGACGCACTGCTATTTTGACCCCCGAGGCGGAGACGACGATGACGGCACGTGTGATGGTGATCGATGATTCGATGTTGGTTCGACGGCAGGTGAGCGCCGCGCTGAAGACACCCGGCTATTTGGTCAGCGAAGCCACCGACGGCATCGATGCGCTGGAGCAGCTCGCGGAGCTCGACGACATGAAGCTCATCGTGTGCGACGTGAACATGCCGCGCATGAACGGCATCGAACTCCTGGAGCGATTGAGGGCCCAAGGCTCGTCGGTACCGGTGGTGATGCTCACGACCGAAGGCCAGCCGGAGTTGATCCAGCGTGCGCGATCGCTCGGCGCCAAGGGTTGGATCGTCAAGCCGTTCAAGCCCGAGTTCCTAGTCGCCACCGCCGCCAAGCTCGCGCCGCTCCGAGCCTGACACCCCCGCCACCTGCCGCATGGCACGGGTGTTGCTCTCCGAAGCGGAGGTGAAGCTTTTCGGAGGCGATTGATGGGTGACTCGACGTTGCTCTGGGCACTGGTTGCTCTGGCGATTGTGGCACTGGCGATCATTTTGCTGCTCGCGTCTCGTCACCGGGCGAAGGCCCGACGTGCCGAGCTGAAGAGCAAATTCGGACCGGAGTACGACCGTGCCGTGGAAGAATATGGGCCAGAACGCGCCGATCGCGAGCTCGCGTCGCGAGAACGTCGAGTCGGCCACTTCCAAGCGCACGAGCTGCCCCCGGCAGACCGCGAGCGCTTCTTGAACCGCTGGACCGAACTCCAAGCCCGGTTCGTCGACGACCCCGGCATCGCCGTCGCGGGCGCAGACGACCTAATCAATGAGGTGCTGCGTGCGCGCGGCTATCCCAGTGCAGATTTCGAGCAACGCGTGGCAGATCTGTCGGTGGAGCACGCGCCGGTGCTGCAGCACTACCGTGCGGCCCAAGCCCTCGCCGAATCCAACCGCAACGGGCTCTCCAACACCGAAGAGCTGCGCCAGGCGCTGGTTCACTATCGAGTGCTGTTCGCAGACCTGCTGGCCGAACCCAAAGCCCGCGCGGGACTCCACCAAGCACACGCCTGAGCTCTGTTTGCGCGGGCGCCCCGCAGGAGCGAGCGAATTCAGGTCTGGCCCTCGAACACTCGGCGTGCATGTGGCAGCTTGTCACGCCGCGGACACGAAAGTCGGCACTATTTGGGCTAGAAGGGGGCCATGAGTCCGGATGCGAAAACCGCAGCGCGGGTAGGCCCTCGATTTCCACACCTGGTCGTGCTCGTGGGCGCCACGGGCGACCTGTCACGCCGCAAGTTGCTGCCCGGTCTGTTTCACTTGCAGAGCGCAGGTTTCATTCCCGATTGCCGCATCATCGGTGTGTCGCTCGACGAGCTGGACGCGCCGGGGTTCGCGCGCTTCGCGCGGGCTGCGATCGGCGAGTTCTCGCAGCGCAAAATCGACGAAGAGGCATGGACAGCTTTCGCCCAGACGTTGGACTACGTGCCGTTGTCGGCCGGTGTCCCCGCGCTCGAGGCAGCCGCACGGCGTGCCGAGCAGACCTTCAGCGGAGAGAGCCGCCGACTGCATTACCTGAGTGTCCCGCCCAACGCAGCCTTGTCCGCGGCGCGGATGTTGGGCGAAGCGCAGCTGATCGAGCGCTCACGGGTGGTGATGGAGAAGCCGTTCGGCACCGATCTGGCGAGCGCCGTGGCCTTGAACGCAAAGCTGCACGAAGTCTTCAGCGAGCAGCAGATCTTCCGCATCGATCATTTCCTGGGCAAGGAGCCGGCACAGAACATCCTGGCCTTCCGCTTCGGCAATGGCTTGTTCGAGCCGATCTGGAACCGGAACTTCATCGACCACGTGCAAATCGACGTACCCGAGACGCTCGGCTTGGGCACGCGCACGGGCTTTTACGAGACAGTCGGTGCGTTTCGCGACATGGTGGTGACCCACCTGTTCCAAATCCTCGCCTTCATGGCCATGGAGCCCCCGACTTCACTCGAGCCGAATCCGATCGGTGAAGAAAAGAACAAGGTGTTCCGCAGCTTGGAACCGATTCGCCCGAGCGACGTCGTGCGCGGACAATACATCGGCTATCGCGCAGAACCCGGGGTCCACCCCGAGTCGGACACAGAGACGTTCATCGCCTTGAAGTGCCACATCGACAATTGGCGCTGGGCGGGCGTGCCCTTCTACTTGCGTACGGGTAAGCGCCTGGCCGAAGGTCAGCGCATCATCTCGATTGCCTTTCGAGAGCCGCCGAAGAGCATGTTTCCGCCAGACTCTGGCGTTGGTTCCCAAGGCCCCGATCACCTGACCTTCGACTTGGCCGACGCTTCGAAAATGTCGCTCTCGTTCTATGGCAAACGCCCGGGCCCTGGCATGCGGCTCGACAAGTTGAGCTTGCAGTTCGCCATGCACGACACGAGCTTCGCCGGCGACGTGCTCGAGGCCTACGAGCGCTTGATCTTGGATGCGATGCGCGGCGATCGCACGCTGTTCACCGCCGCCGAGGGCATCGAGCAACTCTGGGAAAAGTCCATGCCTCTACTCGAAGCACCGCCTCCGGTCCGCATGTACACTCCGGGCAGTTGGGGGCCGAACGTGATTCACTCGCTGATCGCGCCGCACGCGTGGCGACTGCCCTTCGAGCGCGCTTGGCGGGATCCCAACCGCATGGGCGGCTGACGCGAAGGCGACTCGCCCGCGTTCATTGCGCGGTTTGTGGAACGGGAACTTCCAGTTCGAATTTTTCGTCCACCACGTAGCCCTCGGTATCGCGCACCGACCAAGTGCCGTCGCCCACCAGCTCCAACACGCGGCGATGGTATTTGAGCACTCCGGGGTGGTGAGTCACGCTCACCAAAGTAATGCCCAATGCCCGCAGCGCTTCGTACATGCGCGTCTCGTTCTCGTTGTCGAGGGCGCTGGTGGCTTCATCGAGCACGGCATAGCGGGGCTTGCTGAGCAGCACGCGCGCAATCGCCAAGCGTTGCGCCTCGCCCCCCGAGAGCATCTTGGCAAAGTCGACCTCGACCTCGAAACCACCGCAGCGCTCCGCGAGATCCGGCAAATTGACGGCGCACAGCAGAGCTTGCAGCTCTTCATCGCTGACGTCGCGATCGACGCGCGGGTAGAGCAATTGATGGCGCAGCGAGCCCAAAATCATGTACGGCCGCTGCGGCAGGAACAACATGTGTTCCAGATCCGGATAGCGAATCGTACCCGTACCTGCGCGCCACAAACCTGCCACCGCCCGCAACAAGGAGCTCTTGCCGCCGCCGCTCGCGCCCACGATCACCAGGCCTTGGCCCTCGGCCACCACCAACGACACGTCGCGGATCAACGTGCGTTCGTGGTTCGGCGTTTGCAGGGTCAGCCGCTCCAGTGCCAGTACTGGCGCCGCCACGCGCTCGATCCATGCCTGCGCAGGATCCGGCGCGCGATTTTCGGCGATCAGCACGCGCTTGAAGGTGTGCAAACGCTCGATGCCCGCAGCAAAAGCGCTCAATTTCTCGAAATTGTCCACGAACACCGTGAGTGCGCCGAGCATCGCGGCAAAAGCGCCGCCCGCTTGAACCGCGCGCCCTACCTCGAGTTCGCCGGAGATGATCCGCGGCGCGATGATCACGCTGGGTAAGGCGTAGGTCAAAAAGCTGTACAAGTACTGAAACAAATTCAATCCCAGCGTGCGTCGGAGCAAGCGGGTGTAGTTCTCGTACAGTCGAGCGAACCGCTCTCGAACGTGAGCGCCTTCGCGTTTCTCGCCGCCGTAGAACGCGATGCCCTCGGCGTTCTCACGAATCCGAATCAAGCTGAAGCGAAAATCGGCCTCGCGCCGCAGCTGCTGGAAATTCAGCGCGATCATCGGCTTACCGAAGACGAAGAACGTGAACACGGTGCCGGCGAACGCGTACCCTAAAAGTACCCATACCAGCGTCTGCGAAATCGACCAGAGGATGCCGCTGAACGCGACGAGTTGCAGGATCGCGCTGATGATCTCGAGCAGAAAAGTGAGCGACTTCTGGGTGAAGGCGTTCACGTCTTCGGCAATGCGCTGATCGGGGTTGTCGATGCTGGCGTTCGAGGTGAGGTCGTAGAACGCGCGATGGCTCAGGTATTTGTGCAAGAAATCGTGCGTGAGCCAGCGCCGCCAGGCGATGCCCAAGCGGTCGCGGACGTAATAATAAAAGCCGTAGATCGGCACCGCGACGATCAGCGCCCCGCCAAACACCCGCATCGAACGCCAAAAGCGCACGGAATCTTTAGCCGCGAGCGCCGAGGTGAACTCCCCCGATTGCTCGTTGAACACGACCACGAACTCGGTACGACCGAGCAGCAAGATCACGAGCAACAAGAGCAGCCCACGGGCCAGCCACTTTTGCTCGTGAAACCAGAAGGGCCTAGCGATGTGCCAGAAGCGATGCCAGAGCCGTTGATCGAAACCCGGTTTGCGCGCGCGCGTTGTTTTGGACAAGAAAACGATCCTGAGCCGGCGGCTCTCGAGTCAGAGGCACCGCTTCACTGCGACTCTCGCATGCAGAAGCCGTGCCGAAAGTTTTTCGGGTCGTCGAGCCTGAAATTTTGACGCTGAGCGCTCTCGCCTGCGGAGCAATGCGCCTCGCACGCGGAAGCCCACGGACTCTAGCGCCTCAGCGCTGAGATTTCATGGGCTGGGGGCTCGGGCGCCGTCGTCATCCCCGCGTCGACCGCTGCGAGCGCTCAGAATTGCCCTGAATATCCGAGCCCAATGCCGTGCCTCAGCACCACGACCTGCGGCAAGGAATTCGCCAGGAGCAATTGATTGCGTGCCGGGCGTGGGCTCTCGCGGTCGTAAGCGAGCAGAGCACCGTCGATCGTCGAGACGACCAAGCCACCAATCCCCGCGCCGATGGCGGTCCACTTGCCGCTCGTATCACCACCGCCACCGCCGGCATAGTCCTGATAGCGAACATCGCCTGACGCGCCAATCGCGGCACCGACGAAGGGCCCCAGAATGCGCATGCCGAGGCTGCCGATCGCGACCCCCCAATGCCCGTGGGCCAAATGGACGGCTGGCGTGCCGAGACCAAAGCTTACCCCACTCAAACCGAACAGGGTCGAGTTGTAATCGGCTGCGATCGCACCCAGGAACAACGCGCCAGCTACACCGTCAGTGGTGAAGGTTTGCCAGCCATACCAACGGCGCACCTCGGGCGCCCGGTCGGCACTGCTGGTTGGCGGCGCGTCCGGCGTTTCTTCCGAAGCGGCGGACGCGGCACAGACGCGCGGAGCGAGAGTGAAGAGAACGGCCGCGGGGATCGCCACCCCGATCCAGAATTGGTACACGAACGCCATTCTAGCGCAGAAAACGTTCTGGGCCACTTGGAGCTGCTTCCGGCTGCGAGCTTCATTGCTCTGCAGCGGCCCCCGACTCGGCGCCGGATCCAATGATGAGCGGCAACACGTCCGCGATGGCGTCGGGAGTGAGCCGCACGTGGATGGCAATGCGGCGCGGACCTTTTGCCGCTTGCGCGCGGGTGAGCCAGATCGGAATGCGGGTGCCGCCTCGCTTGGGCAAAGACCATAGCTGTTTCAGAGTCTTTCGTGATTCGAGCACTGCGGCCTTCGACTCGGCAGACAAGCCGAGCCCGCTGAAACCCGAAAGCGTGCCGAAGCCGAGGCCCGCGACCCGCTGCTTTTCGAGTTGTCGCAGCTCCTCACTCGCGCCGAGCGTTTTTTCGGGCACTGGATTGAGAACAGCACGCAGCCGCGTCAGGGCCAGCGCTTCATCGGACGAGAGCGCAAACCACACGTGTTGTGCGGTGTCGGCGACGGCGAACACGTGAACGGTGTTCGGGGCTGGAGCCGCGGGCTTGGCTTTCGAAGCGAGGTACTTCGGGTTCGGCTTGGAACGAAGCGCGAAGTGCAGCGCGTCCGCCGGCAGCCCTGCGCCTGGCGGCAACGGCAGCTCCGGAAAGTCGTAGCTCGAAGGCGATGGCGGCTTTGGCTTTGCCCCTTTCTTACCGTACTTGGTCTTGTCTGCGGCAAGGCGCAGCGCTTCGCGCAGCGCTTGCAGGTATGCGCGCGAGTCGTCCTCGATGCCGAGCAAGGCCCAGCCCCCGAGCTGGGCCCGTGCCTTCTTCAACGCCGGATCGGCGCTGCCGGAACGAGGACCCCGATCAATCGCGTTGCTCGCGGCCTCGTTCAAGACTCGAGCGGCCTGGTCGAGGTCTTGGCCAAAAGCCAGCTCGAAAGCGCCGCCTCGCAAGATCAAGGAGGAGAATGTTCGTTCCAGGCGATCCAAGACGATCGGGGGCAATTCCTCGTCGTCGTCTGCTGCCATCGCGGTCCTCAGCTCCTTCATCAAGGAAGCGGCTTGCCGGCGTATCCGCTCGGGCTCCGCGCCCTCCAAGTAGAGCGCGCCATCGCTGTCGCTGGGTAGCCGCCAAAACGCCTCGGGTACGGGTGTTCCAGCGCCGTCGCGCCCCCACAGGCTGGTCGAGAGCAGTGAACCGGGACGGAAGAGCGCGATCTCCTGCGACAGCTCGACCGAGTCTCGGCGCAGCGTCAGATCCCAACTGAAGCCGCTGAGCTCGCGCGCAAAGTCGCTGACCCAGCGCCGCCCCATTTCGCGCCCCTGGCTCTCGCTGGCGCTTTCCTTGGTCGGTGCGTCACGGTGCTTCTGCACCTCCTGTTCCGCTGCCTTCTGTAGCAGGTCCTGCGCTGCGCTGCCGGGAAGCTCCGCGTGAAAATTCGCCTGATCGGCGTTGCTGCGCGCGGCCGCCATCAAGAACTCGCCCTGCTTTTCGATCATTGCGGCTTGCGTGGCGCACACGAGCCGCGCCCCGACTGGCCTTGCGGCTTGCCACAGCTCGCATGCGAGCGACTCGGGTGCGGGTTTCGTTTTTGGCGTCAGGCGCCAGCGGCCCTGGCCCTGGTGCACGACTTGGAAATCTCGACTCACTTGGCTTCCAAACGTGCTCGCGTCGCGGATCCCCACGGCCAAGACGATCGACGTCGCTCCGTCGTCGAGGCCGCTCGTCAAGTCGACCGGTTTCGCCAGATCGACCGTATGACTGAGCGTTGGGCCCAGCTTGCGCGACAACACCTCCTCCAGGTCGAACACCGAGCCTACGCCGAGCAGCGTGCAGAGCAGCGGAATATCGCGCCCCGGGACGGGCACGCGCAGCCAAATGCCAACCCCCTTCGGCGCACCGTGATCCACGAAGGTCCCGAGCTCTGGAAATTCCTTGCTCGGCGCGTCTGTCGCAGAGCCCGCTCCCGAGAGCGGCGCTTGCGCCGCCGGCGCCGCGCATGCGCCCAAGCACCCACTTACCCCAACCGAGATCAGCCAGCGACGTACGAAGCTACGATCTTGAATCATCCAACGCGAGGATACACGCATCTGCGCAGGGCGCGCGAGCCGCGCTTCGCGCGCCCGCGCGTCAGGCCTTCTTCGCCGGGAGCTTCTTGGCCGGCGATTTTTTGCTCGGACCTGGCTTGGCGCTGCCCTTCGCGGCCGCCTTCTTGCTAGGCGCCTTCTTGCTAGGCGCCTTCTTGGCTGCCGACGGCTTCGTGACCGCAGGTTTCGCCGCGGCCCGTGCGGGCTTCGTCGTTGTCGCCTTGGCGGGCTTGGAGGTCATCCCGCCCTCGATTGCTTGGGCAGCGGTCTTGAGTTGTTGCGCAAATTCCTGGTTGGGCGGCAGCTCTTCCACCGCACTCACATCCACGAACTTCGGCATCATGCCGGTCCATACGCCGACCTTCACGTGCTTCTTGAACGCGGCCATGCTGGCCAAGATCTTGTCAGCCAAGATGAAGAACGGGACGTTCCACTTGATCGTCTCTTCGGCGCTGGGAAAGGCCTTGCCGACGCGACTACGTGCCTCTTGCAAGATGGGCTGAGCGAACGGCGGAGCCTTTGCGATGTACGCATCCACGCGCGGGTCGGTCTTCATGGCCGGCAAATTACCGCAACTTTCGCCGTTTCTGGGGGGATTTTGGAGAAAGGTTTGTTCCGCGCGCTCGCCCGTTGCAGCATCGGCCGCGCTCATGCCCGTCGAGTTCGCACTTCGCCCGCGCATCCGCTTGCGCGAGGATCCGGCGCCCGCGCGGCGCGTGCGAGCACGGCTACCGAAGTTTGCGCTGCCCGCACTCGCGTATTGGCTCGCGAGCGGCGGCTTGGTGTACGAATTCGTGCGCCACCACGAGCCCAACGCGCCGCCTCAGCAGGCCGAAGCGGCTCTCGCGCTGCCCGCTCCGCCGGCGGCCACCGTCCGAGCCTGGTGGCGCCCGCTGCCCGCCCCGGCGGCTCCACCCGCGCCGCCGCCGCCCGCAGAAGCGCTTCCGCCCGAGCCTGCCGAGCCTGAGCTCGCCCAAGCATCCGTCGCCGCGCCGCCGCCGACCGAACCCCCCTCGATTCCGCTCGTGGAGCCGCCCTCAGCTGCGAGCTCTCTCGCGGAAACGCCCTCGACGCCACTTGCGGAGCTGCGCTCGCTCGAGCCTCGACGCGGCGAACGCCGACTCGACGCGCCGCGCGCGCGAACGCCGCTGCGCGGTCCTCGCACTTCTGCGTTTTTGCAAACCGAGCCGGCTCCGCCTCCCGTGCCCACGTTCGCGCCCGCGCCCCCGCCCGACTCCACGTTGGAGCTGCCGTTCGCTCCTGCTCCCACGCCGGCCCCCACCCCCGAGGTGCCGCGCACAGTCGCGTCGACCCTGCCATCGTGCGAAGCCGCCGCCGCCAGCGCGAGTCAGGACGTCGATTTTTCGGGCAATGGCCGCGTCGCCGATCTGCCGACCCAAGCCATCGCCGCGGTGCTCGAAAACGGCGCCTGGCTCGGCAGCTGCGCGCTGCCCGAGCACACCGCGCTCGACGTGTGCGTGGCAATCAAAGGCGGCCGCGTCGTCGGCGCGAGCGTGACCTCGCGACCCGCGGATGCCGCGCTCAACGCCTGTGTGAAGCGCCGCGCCTCGTCCTTGCAATTCCCGTACAGCCCGCACTTGGACCTCGCGCGGACGCGCTTTTAGCCGGAGGGTCCAAACGCCACGCGGCCGAATCTTCGGCGAACGCTGCGCTCGGGGCAGATCGGTGGACGGCATTGCTCTTGCTTGAACGCGAGCAGCGCTTGCCCAAAACCATCATCGAAATGCCAGCCCCGCCTGCTTCCTTGTCGCAAGCCTCGAGCGTTGCGCTCAGCCCCGGTGCGATCATCGGGGGAAAGTACCGCATCGACGGTTTTCTCGGCTCCGGAGGGATGGGCGTCGTGCTCAGCGCCACCCATTTGGAGCTGGACGCGCCCGTCGCGATCAAAATCGTGCGTGACGATTTTGCCGCCAACGAGGCAATCGTGTCACGCCTGCTGTTCGAGGCGCGCGCCGTGGCGCGCATGCAAAGCGTGCACGTGGTGCGCGTGCTGGACGTGGCACGTTTGCCCAACGGCGCGCCGTACGTGGTGATGGAAAAGCTGCGCGGCGCAGACATGGCCGCTCTGCTCGCAGAACGGACGACGATCCCCCCAGCGGAGGCGGTCGGCTACCTGCTTCAAGCGTGTGAAGGCCTGAGCGAAGCGCACGGCCTGGGCATCGTGCATCGGGACTTGAAGCCAGAAAACCTGTTTCTGGCGCACACCCCCGAGGGTGTCGTCCTCAAAATTCTGGATTTCGGGATCTCGAAGAACATCGGGGGCGCGGTTCGCGAAGGGCGACGCACGACGCTGACGAAGGGCGGTGCGGCCATCGGCTCGCCATCGTACATGGCGCCAGAGCAGATTCGTGCCGAGCCGAACTTGGATGCACGCGCCGACATCTGGTCACTGGGCACGATCTTGTTCGAACTCTTGACGGGCCGCTGCCCGTTCGAAGCCGACACGGTCGCGCTGATGTATCAGAAAGTGTTGACCGAGGATCCGCCCTCCCTCCGCGATTTGGCACCCGACGCGCCGAGTGAGCTCAGCACCGTCATCCGCCTCTGCTTACAGAAGGATCCCGAGGATCGCTTTCAGTCGGTGCAGGAACTGGTCATGGCCTTGCGCTGCCTGTCTCGGCCCATCCGCGAGCCGCGACCGCGTCTGCGGTCTGGCGTGGAGCTGATCGCCGCGCCCTCGGTTCCGCCCTCTGTCGTGCCGTCTACCACGCCCTCTCTCCCGGTCGCAGTCTCGCCCTCTGTCTCGCCGGCCCTCTCGCCTTCCGAGCCCGGCGTGTCACTCTCGGTCAAACTCGGCCTGTTCGCGACCGCAACCCTGCTCGTCGCGGCGTCGGTCGCCTTTTGGCACCTGCAGCTTCGCGACGCGCCAGCGCGGGCGTCCTTCGTCGAAAACCGAGTGGTCGATCGGGCCCCACCCGCGCGCGAGCGAACCTTCGAGCACAGCTCTATCCCGCCGACCAGCGGCCCCGAATCTCCGTCACCCGCCGCCGCAGCCGCGCCGAGCGCCCCGGCGGATCCCAAAGTCGAAAAGCCCGGGCCGCCCAGCGCGAAGCCCGCGGCGCCCGTTCGTCCGGCGCCGGTTCGCGATTGGCCCGCTTCTCGGAGGCCGATCCCGTTCAGCGCCGGCACGCGCTATGGGTTGTAGTTCGCCGTGCAGAACTGCTGGCGCAACCGGCACAGGATCTTGATAGGCTGCTCTCAACCATGAGAATTGCGCGCACGTTTTGGGCTCTCGTATTGCTCGGTATCACGGCCTGCGACAACAGTGAGGAGCTGGCCGAAAAGGCCAAGGCCGAGGCCGCCGCCAAGGCCGCCGCTGCCGAACGCGCGGCGGACGATGCCAAAGCCGAGGCCGCGCGCCAGCTGCGCATTGCCGACGAAAAGGCGGCGCCCGCACGAGCAGAGGCGCGGGCCACGCTGCAAAAAAGTCTGGGCGCGGCCGATCGCACGGCCATGGATTTGAAGGAGCGCTTGGCGAAGCTGAAGGGCAAAGCGAAGGCCAACGCCGAAGCCGCCTCCGCGGAATACGACAAGCGCCGCGTCGCCGCCGAACACGATCTGGAAGGGCTCAATGAAGCCCGCGGCCCGGCCTGGGACACCCTGAAAGCTCAAGCCGACAAAGACGTCGAGGCGCTCAAGAGCGCGCTCGATGCGTTCACGAAGGCTGTCGGTCACTGACCGGAGCGAGCAGCGGGGATGTGCGGTCGATACAAGCTGAGCACGCCCGGCGATGAGCTCTGGGAGCACTTCGACCTGCACGGCGAGCAGTTGCCGCTCCTGCCCCGCTTCAATATCGCCCCCACCCAGCCGATCGCGGTGATCCGCGCGCCGCACACGCTCGAGCTCTTGCGCTGGGGTTTGCCCACGTCGAAAGCGAAAGCCGGCGGCATCAATGTTCGGGTCGAGAGCTTGGCCGCGCCCAACTATCGCGAAGCGATCCGCACGCGGCGCTGCCTGATCTTGGCCGACGGTTTCTACGAGTGGCGCGCGCAGGGCACACACAAGCAACCGTTCTTGCTGCAGCGCAGCGACAGGAAGCCGTTCGCGTTTGCTGGGATTTGGTCAGACATGCTGCTGCAGAGTGGTGAGCTCGTGCCCGCGGCCGCGATCCTCACCACCGCCCCGCGCGGAGCGGCCGCCCAGGTGCATGATCGAATGCCGGTCATCTTGCACGCTACGTTTCACGACCGCTGGCTCGATCCCAACGCGCGCTACCGGGAGCTGCTCGAACCGGACGCCGACGCGCTGCAACTGATCCCCGTGTCCACTTTGGTCAACTCGGTCAAGAACGACGACGCTCGGCTGATCGAGCCAATCAAGCTCACGCTCGAGGGTTAGCTCAGCGTTGGCCGGGCTGGGACAGCCCGGAAAGCCCGATATTGATTAGCTGCGCGCGCGTCAGCTCCCCGTTCAGCGAAAAGGGCAGATTCACGTTCAGATTCTCGCCGCCCAGCGTGGCGCTGCCATCGAAGCGGTACGGCACCGCGGCCGGTGAGAGCAAGAACGGTGTGAACGCCGCCAAGTTCGTCCAAGCAATGGCAATTTGGCTGGTCACGGTGCTGTTCCCTTGGGCGGGAATGCTCGAGCCCGGTTCGGCGTGCGCTTTACCGAGCTCGACTCCAGCGCCCGCGCCGAGTGACAAGCGGCCATCGACGGCGTGCACGATCAATGGGAAGCGATTGGGGTTCTGCACATCGAACGTTACGGCCAAAGACAAGCCCGTGGCGGAGGCAGCCAGCACCTCTGCGCTCTTGGGCGTGATCGTCGGCGGTTTGGGTTTGGCGCACGCTGCGCTGAGCGTCAAAGCAGCGCACACGGCCCAAAACCGAGGGCGGACGCGGATGGGAGCGACAGGCATCGTCTTTGGGCATTTAGCACGAGCGCGTGCCAGCAACGATCACAGCTCGGCTTTCTCCAACCACTTGGGATTCTTGGCTGTCCCGTCGTATTTTTGCGCGGTCTTGAACAGCTCGTGCTTGCCGTCTTGGGCCGCGGGCAGCGTGCGCGCCAGGAGACTCGCCCGCTCTTCCGGCGCGAGCGGCTTGAACGTGCGCGCGACGCGCAGCGCTTGGGCCAGGACTTCCTTGCTGTCGATCCCCGTGATCACGACGGACGTCGGCAAGCTGAGCGCGTAGCGCAGGCACTCTTCCGGACGAACCACGCCGCTCTTCAAAATGTCACCCGAGCCCATGGATTTCATGCCCAACACGCCGATGTTGCGGGCTCGAAGCACGGGAAGCACGTTCATTTCGAAGCTCTTGAAGTGTGCGTCCATGACGTTGAGCGGCATTTGCACGGTGTCGAAACGGAAGCCCGCCTTATGGGCCGCCTCGAGCATCGCCAAATGAATCGCCGGATCTTTGTGACCCGTGAAGCCGATGTGCCGCAACTTGCCGGCTTTCTTCGCGGCCTGTAGCGCGCCGATCACTCCGTCGGGCGCGAAGGCGCGCTCGGGGTCGGTCATGCGAATCACTTCATGCACTTGCACCAAGTCGATCACGTCCGTGCGCAGCCGCTGCAACGACTGTTCGAGTTGGGCATTGGCGGCCTGCGCGGTGCGGCCGTCGAGCTTGGTCATCAAAAAGACGCGCTGGCGGTAGCCGCCTTGAAGCGCTTTGCCCATGCGCTGCTCGCTCGCGCCATCGTTGTAGTCCCAGCAATTGTCGAAAAATGTGAGGCCGCCTTCGATGGCCTCGTGCATCAGCGAAATCGCCTCGTCGTCACTCAGCCGGCTGTCGCCAATGTGTGAGCCGCCCAGCCCGAGCATCGAGACCCACTCGCCCGTGGCACCGAGCTTGCGTTTGGGCACGCCGGCAGATGCCTCTTTGGTCGAGGACGAAGCCGGCTCCGCAACACCGACCTGTGCCTGTGGCCGCTGTGCTGAGGCTTCTGGACCGGTGGAGACCTTCTGCCCCGGAACACCGTTGCGTTTGCTGCACGCGGACAGCGCGATCAAACCTGAAAGTGACAAGCGGCAGAAATCGGCGCGACTGAGCGAGTTCGACATCCGCGCGGGGAATGCAACCGATGTGCCGCGTGCCTGGGCAATCGCAGGCTCGGCGCTCGGACATATTTCGTCCGGGCGCTGCAGCCGGCGCTAGATCCCCGAACGGCCCCATGGTGGGCTCGGGGCGTGGTCGAGCGCGCACGCATCCTGTCGGACGACGACTCCGAAAATGTCGGACTGAAGCGCCTGGCGGCGGCGTTTTCGAGCCTGAGCCGCAAGCGTGGACAAGAATACTTCGAGGCTGGCCGCGTGTCGCTGCTGGAGCGCTCGGCGGACGTGCTCGCGGCGCAGGTGCGCGGCTCGGACGCGCGCTACCTGACACTGTTCAAACGCAGCGGCGAACAGATTCGCTACTCGTGCACTTGTCCGCATTTCGAACGTGACGTCATCGGCTGCAAGCACCTGTGGGCCACCGCGCTCGAAGGTTCGGGGAGCGCCCTGGTGCGCAGCTCCGTGCCGAACAGCCTCCGCTTGCTCGCCGATCCGAGCTTGAGCTGGGACGATGATTCATCGCCCGAGGAGCCGCCGGAGAACGAAGACGAAGACGAGGACGAAGACGAGGATGAAGACGAGGCTTACGACGTCGATGACGAGCCCTCGACGGTCGAAGTCGACGCCGCCCAGTCCGAAGCGGGCGTGAGCTGGCAATACTTGCCACGAGCCGAGCTGCGTCGCGGGCCCGAAGTCGCGCTGGAATTGCACTATTTCATCGCCGAAACGTTCGGTCACGACTTTCGCCTGCTGGTGGGGAAGCGCAAGCTGGGCGCTGAGCTCGGCCCGTTGCTACCGGCGGGTGATTCGGCCCACTTGCTCGCGAGCGAGCGCATCGATCGCGAGCTGACGAGCTTGGTGCATGGCTTTCGCGACCGGCGTGGCTACGGCCAGCGCCCTGAATTGAGCGTCGCGGCGCTGGCCGTCATGCTCCCGCGTCTCGCCGCGACCGGCCGTTGCCACCTCGTCGATGGGCCGACCGCGCGCTCGGCGGAGTGGCTGCTCTTTTGCGATGGCGTGGGCCTCAAGTCCGCGGCTGCGCGCGATCTGCCCAACGGCTATCAGCCCCTGCTCGACATGCCCACGTTGACGCCTGACCCGGGCGAACCCTGGGAGCTCGAGCTCGTGCTCAGCGAGCCCGAAGCGCGCGCTGCACGTCGTAAGGGACTCGAGTACGAAGCGCGCGCGCGCTTCGTGCGTGGCGAGCAGCTCCGCCCTTTGGAAGACGTGAGGCTCGCGCAAGACACGGGCTCGTTGCTGTTCGCCGATGGCACGCTCGCCGGCTGCACGCCGAGCGACGCACGCTGGCTGCGTTCGCTGCGCGGCTTGGGGCACGGCCGGTGTGTGCTGGTTCCGGAGGCGCATTTGGCTGATTTTCTCGAGCTCAGCTACGGTCGCAACGGCGTGTCGCGCCTGATTTTGCCGCCTCGCTTCGAGCAAATCACGAGCCGTGAGCCCGCGCGGCCCGTGCTCGAATTGGATGCGCCGCGCGGTCGCGGCAGCGAGGGTCGCGTGTTCTTCGAATACGACGAGCAGCGCGTGCCCTTGCGACGCGAGGCGCGCGCGCTCCTGCTCGACGAGCGCAGCGTGCTGCTCCGCGATCGCGCGCTCGAAGAGCAAGCGCTGCTGGCATTGAACGACGCCGGCTTCGAGCCGCTCGGCAAACCGAGAAACGCGCAAGCGAACGACGTCAAGATCAGCAGCGCGCGGCTGCTACGGGGTGTGCACCAGCTGCTCGAAGCGGGCTTTCAGGTCTACGCCGAGAGCAAGCGCTACCGCGCGCTCGAGAGCATCGACATTCGCGTCGAATCAGGGCTGGATTGGTTCGAGCTCCGCGGCAGTGCTCAGTTCGGTTCCACGACGGTCCCTTTGCCGCAGCTGCTCAAAGGCGTGCGCCGCGGCCAAATCGTCGAGCTGGGCGATGGCAGCCGCGGCCTCTTGCCGGCGGAGTGGCTCGAGCGCTGGGGCGGGCTCGCCGCATTGACTCCCGAGCGCGACGACGCCCTACGCTTTTCCAGCCGCCAAATCGGCTTGGCCGAGGCCGTGCTGGAAGCGCTCGGCGACGACGCCACGCAGCCCGGGCTCGGCGAGCTCCGCCAGCGAATCGAAAGCTTCCAGCAAATCGACCTGCGCTCCCCGCCCGCTGGTTTCGTGGGTTCGCTGCGTCCGTATCAGACGCACGGCTATTCCTGGCTGGGGGCGCTCGCGGACCTGAAAATGGGTGCATGCCTCGCGGACGACATGGGGCTCGGCAAGACGATTCAGGTCTTGGCGCACCTGGCGCGGCTGTACGCGGAACAGCCACGCGCGCCCTCGCTGATCATCATGCCGCGCTCCTTGCTCAGCAATTGGCGGGCAGAGCTGAAACGCTTCGCGCCCGAGTTGCGCGTGCACACGCACTGGGGCTCCGAGCGACGCGAGCTTTCGCAGGCCGTTCAGGGCGCGGACGTCGTGCTCACGACTTACGGCACGCTGCGGCTGGACATCGCGGCCCTGGCCGAGGTTGAGTGGTCGACCGTGGTGCTGGACGAAGCCCAGGCCATCAAGAATGACGCCAGCGCGACCGCCAAGTGCGCGCGGCGCCTGAACGCGGCGCACCGCATCGCGCTCAGCGGGACCCCAATCGAAAATCATCTCGGTGAGCTGTGGTCGCTGTTCGAATTCTTGAATCCCGGCATGCTGAACGAGCTGCCGACGCTGGGGCGCGCCCTCGACAAGGGCCAGGCCGGCCCTGAAACGCTGAAGCTGATTCAGCGCGTGCTGCGGCCGTTCGTGCTCCGGCGCACGAAGCAAGAGGTCGCCAAAGATTTGCCGCTCCGGAGCGAGCAAACCCTGTTCGTGGAGCTCGAGCCGGAAGAGCGCAAACGCTACGACGAACTATTGCGGTTTTATCGGGCGAGCATCAAAAAGCAGGGGCTGGTCGATCCCGCGCACAGCACGCCGCAAGTGCTCGAAGCCTTGTTGCGCCTGCGCCAGGCTGCCTGCCACCCCGGCCTGATCGATGCCAAGCTCAGCCATGCGCGCAGCTCCAAAATCGAGCTGCTCGTCGAGCAACTGCGCCCCGTGCTGGAGGAAGGGCACAAAGCGCTGGTCTTCTCGCAATTCACCTCGCTGCTCGCCATTTTGCGCGAGCGCCTACAAGAGGAGGGGATCGCCTTCGAGTACCTCGATGGCCAAACGAAGGACCGGGAGGCATGCGTGGCTCGCTTTCAAAACGACCCCGACCTACCCGTCTTCTTGATCAGCCTCAAAGCCGGCGGTGTCGGCCTGAACCTGACCGCCGCCGACTACGTGTTCATCCTCGATCCGTGGTGGAATCCGGCGGTCGAAGCGCAAGCCATCGATCGCGCGCACCGCATCGGCCAAACTCGGCCTGTCATCGCCTATCGTCTGCTCGCGCGCAACACCGTGGAGGAGCGCGTCGCCCAGCTTCAGGATCAAAAGCGCCAATTGGTCGCCGCCGTGATGGGAGACGAGGGCGCCTTCGCCGGCAAACTGACGCGCGACGATCTCGAATCACTGCTGGATTTGGGCCCCCCCTGAACGGCAAGCGGCCCCGTTTCGAGTGACAGCCGCTCCGAGCCGTCAATTGCAGGTGACGCTCTTCCCGTCGCACACGCACGTGGCTGCGGCCGGGCCGAGCACGGTACATTCACCGATCCCAGTGCAAGCGTCGCCGGTGGCGAGCCCCATCCGGCCTTTGGCCGTGCAGCGTGGAGCGGGTCCGCCCGCCATGTCGCAGGCCCACGTCTTGCCATCGCACTCGCAGCGAACGCGCATCGCCGCGCCGCCGTAGTTGCAGGCTTGGACAGCGCTGCAAGTGCCCGTGGGTTGCTTGGCCGGGCAAGCTGGGGGCGGCGGCACCGTGCACTCCCAGCGTCGATTGGTACAGCGACACGTCTTGCCATCGGGATAGGGACAATCCAAGGCGGTGGCGCCCGCACCGGTCGGATTGCTGCACATGCCGCCCGTGGTGGGTTCGGCGGCTGGACAAGCGGCGCCGCTCCCGGTGCAGCGCCAAGTGGCTGTCGCAGCAGCACCCGCGACACCTGCAGCACCCGCGACGCCCGCAGCTGCCCCGCCGGCACCCGCTCCTGCGGCACCGCCAAGGGGACGAGGAGGCGGAGCAATCGGGACCGCAGCACGACAGGCGCAGCTTTCGCCCACGTACAAGCAGTTTTCACCCGCTCGACTGACCGTGCTGCACGCGCTGCGGTCAGTTGGCGCCGCGGCTGGACACGAGTTCTGCCCGCCAGCTCCCAGGGCGCCAGCCGCGCCGGTACTGCTCGTCCCACCCGTGGCAGCGCCTGCCACGCCACTTTCACCGCCGGAGCTCGGTTCGCCACCCGTGGCAGATTGGGCGCCCGCAACGCCCGTGCTGCCTCCATTGTCGTCGCCCGGGCTTCCGATCCCCACTGAGCCGCTGTCACTGAATGCGCCGGCGCTCGTGAACGATTGCCCACCACTGGCGGTCGCGCCCGCGAAGGCTCCGGTGAAGCCCGCGATGCCCACACTTCCCAGCTCACCCGGACTCGTGCTCGCGCCGCAAGCGGTCGTGTAAACGAGCGTACAACCGAGGAGTACTCGAACTCCGTGTGTCAATCTGATCATGGACCTCTCCCGAAGCGCAGAGCGACTGCGCGTGAACTTCGTCCGGAGTCGTATGTGACTAGATACTCGTACTCAGTAAGCGCTCAACCGAGGCGGCAGGCAAAAAAGTAATCACGGCAAGTCGAAGAGCGCGGGGCGATATGCGACGGTGACTTCTGACGAGCGAGGACAATTGCCAATCGCTGGGCGACGTTGCCACATGCACACGCAAGCCTCTGCTCGCCTCGCGACGCGCCCATGTTGCGCGCGAATTAACAGCAGCCGCAAACTCCGCACGATCGCGAAAAAGGGCTCTATTCGAGTATTGCGATGTGTTTCTTTCAGCCCAGGTGAGCAGCGTACAGACACTACCTGGAGCATGACGATGTTCAGAAATGCCGAGTCACTCGGCAGCATCGATCACACCCGACTCGATGGCCGCGCGGTGAACGGCTTCGATCCCCTCCTGACCACGATCGGAGTGTCCGCCTTACCCTCGGGGCTTCACCCCTACTCGCCAGCGGCAGCCCCAGTTGCATGGACATCTGAGGGCCTTTGCCTTCGAGACTCACGATCGTTTCGCTCTCCTCTTCGTTCGGCCCTTCGCGGCTCGCGTCGCTACTACGCCCTCGGCTGACTTCTCGGCTCCGCGTGCGCGTCGCCCTTTTAGGCGCAAGCCGAGATCTCCCCAGGTAAGAACGCTGTCCTTCACCGTACGACCGCCGGATTTACGTCGCCTGAGCCTTGGCCATCGCAGCTTCGCGGTACATTGCCCGCTCGCCTCGCTCGACGCCGCCTCCGATCCGGTTCTTGTACATCGGCCCACGGTTTCGCTCCCCGCTTCCTTCCCACGCTCGGTCGCCCTCACGCAGTTGCGGTTCGCATCGATCAGGATGACCTCCTTTCGGCGGGACTTGCACCAGCAAGACAGCGCCCATGCTGGGCGCACAACGAAAAACGCGGAGCCGGCTCGTTTGCCGACTCCGCGTTTCGTTCGCGTGAACGCGCTGGGCAGCGTACTGCTTATTTGCCCTTGAGCCCCGCGTGTCCGTGCAGGGTTGCAGTCGGCGGTTTCGGCGATAGTGCTTTGAGTGCCATGAGCGCGTTCGCGACGCTCGTGCCAGTGACGTTGAGCGTAGCCGTGGGGAGCGCGTAGATGGTGAACTCGTACTGGTCATCCATGCCGTTCATCAGGGATTGCGCGCAGGGCGAGAGATACGTCCCGCTTTGCTTGGCCATCGCCAGATCGCCCGAGAGCGTCTTGGTTCCCTCGGGGATCTTGGTCACGGTGGCGGGAATGTTCCAGATCGCCCAGTGCTGCCCCATCTGCTTGTCGTCACCGATCGTCGTGTCGATGAAGGTGATCGCGAACGACATCGTGCCGGATGGAACGCCCGTCCAATCAAGCTCGGGAATCACGCCGCCACCGAGGCTTCCACCATTGCAGGTGTATTTGCCGTCGAACTTGGCACCTTCCATGTGATTCGGACTGGTGAGCGAGAACCCGGTCGTCGAGCCACCGGCGGCACCGCCGCCTGCACCCGCGGCGCTTGCGCCGGCAGCGCCAGTGGTGCCACCGCTGCTGCCGCCGGCGCTGGTGGTGCCGCCGACGCTCGTGCTGCCGCCGCCTGCGACGCTCGTGCTGCCGCCACCTGCCACACTCGTGCTGCCACCGCCTGCGACGGCCGTCGGGGAGCCCGCAGCACTTGGGGAGCCAGCGGAGGTGGACGGAGAGCCCGCAGCACCTGGGGACCCGGCAGCAGGCGAGCCCGCACCGCCGCCGCCATTGGTTGTATCCGAGCCGCAGTTGGCCAGAGCGATGGGCAGAGCTGCGAGCAAAGCAATAGCGGGCAAGCGACGTACGAGCATGTTTGATTACCTCGCGCTTCGTTTAACATATGGAATCGAGCACGCAAATCACACGCACTCAGATTCACACTCGCGGGTGCAAAGCGACCGCATGACTGCAAACGCAGTCGGAACGCGTTTGCGTGCCGCGTTGAAGCGAAGCGCAATCATGTCTCGATTCCGAACGGAGAATGCGCACGTTCGAGCGAAACATCAAACGTCCAGATGTGAATAAACTCACCCCGAGCAGACCCATGTTTCCCTCAGAGAGCCCTGTCGAGCGCATGACGAGCCAAGGACGCTTCTGGCCGTTTGACTTGCGCATGGCCGCAACGCCCTTCACACCGAACGCACGTGGTCATATCCCGCCATGCGTTGGCACTCTCCTCCGGCGCGAACCCCTAGGAATGGGCCGATATTTCGCGCCCCCCCAGTTCGAATTAGGGAATCGTCGCCGAAGCTGGCAACTGGGTGTTGGCGGCCGCCGATAATGCTGGCACGCGGATCGTCGATACGCGTTGAACTGCGGCGTAACCGTTGAACCTCGAGGAACCGAAACATGAACCGCAAATACTGGCTGCTGCTGAGCCTCGCCCCGCTTGCGGCAGCTCCGTCATCGGCCTGCTCATCCAAGTTCGAAACTTGCGAGGTGCGACGTACGTGTCCACGCGGCGGAGCCGGTGGCGCGAGCGCGGGAGTGGCCGGTGCGCAGGAGCCCGACAGCATGGGCGCTAGAGCCGGAGAAGGCGGGTCGGACGAAACGGCGGGTGGAGGTACGGACCGGGGCGACGGGGGCGAGAGCGGTGAGAGTCCCGGAGAGGTGTGCATCCCGGATCAGCCCGCGTGCGACGGCAACCGGGCGACGACCTGCAATGCGGAGGGTACAGGGTATTTGGCAAACGGCCTCAAGTGCTCAACGAAGCAGACTTGCCTGGCAGGCGCATGCGAAGAGCAGGAATGTTCGCCGAACGCCAGCTTCTGCTCCGGCAATAGCGTGCGCAAGTGCGCTGACAATGGTCTCTCTTCCGATGAGGTGATGACTTGCGGCAGCAACCAATACTGCGAAGTCCTGAGCGCCAGCTGCAAAACAGGAGTGTGCGCAGCGAACCAGCCTGCGTGTGACGGCAAGCGGGCAACCGCATGCACAGCAACGGGCGACGGGTATCTCGCCGGCGGCACGGTTTGCAAAACGAACGAAACTTGCGACGCGGGCGAATGCAAACCGCAAGTCTGCACGCCAGACCAGGACTTCTGCCAGGGTCAAGACGTCAAGACTTGCTCGATGAACGGCTTGAGTTCGAGCGTCGTCAAGAGGTGCACGAATCAGACGTGCGTGGCCGCCACCGGTACTGCCGACTGCAAGGGAGTTTGTTCCCCCGGTCAGCAAGACTGCTCAGGCAATGGCGTGCGCAGCTGCGACGCGACCGGCCAGTATGGGGCGGCCACCAAGTGCACGAACAAGGCGTGCGTCGCATCCGGCACGACGGCCAGTTGCGTGGGCAACTGCGAGCCGGGGCAGACACAATGCTCGGGCAACCGCATTCAGTCTTGTACGCCAAACGGAGTATGGAACGCCGCAACATTGTGCCCTGCCGAAACGCCGATATGCATCGCAAGCGCCTGCCAAGCCCCCGTGAGTTGTAACGGCCTGAAAGCAAACTGTGGTCCGTCGAATGAGAGTTGCTGCACCAGTCCGATAGTGACTGGTGGGACCTTCAAGCGCGACAATAACGCCAACTATCCAGCAACGATTAGTGACTTCCGGCTCGACAAGTACGAGGTCACGGTTGGTCGATTCCGGAAGTTCGTAGCTGCTGTGCTTGGCGGTTGGACCCCTGCAGCCGGCTCGGGCAAGCACACGTATTTGAACAACGGCGCCGGTCTGAAGAACAGTGCAGCCGCTGGCTATGAGACGGGGTGGGACCCAACGTGGAACGTAGACGCGCTGCCCACCAACAAGGCCACTTGGGACGGCAGCGACGCTCTTGGCTGCAACGCCAGTTACCAAACGTGGACGGCGAGCGGCGGCGGCAACGAGACCCTGCCGATCAACTGCGTCGACTGGTTCAAGGCAGAGGCATTCTGCATTTGGGACGGAGGTTTCCTACCCAGCGAGGCGGAGTGGAACTACGCAGCGGCTGGCGGAGGCGCTCAAAGAGCGTACCCGTGGGGTTCCACGGCACCTGGCATGAATGCAAATCTAGCGGTGTACGGTTGCTACTTGAGTAGTCTGGGGACTTGCTCCGGCATCACGAACATTGCACCGGTCGGGTCGGTTCCCTTGGGCAATGGTTTGTACGGGCAGGCTGATCTGGCGGGAAATATTGCAGAATGGAACTTGGATGGGAAAGCCGACTACACGATGACCTGTGACAATTGCGCCTATTCAGATCCAGTTGGCCCCGCCAATACATTCCCCGCGCTACGCGGCGGCTCGTATGATGGCTCAGTGAGCTACATGGCGTCCTCGTCACGAGCCAACGCCCCCGCTGACTGGCACATCGCGGAAAATGGCCTACGTTGCGCCAGGATTCCCTGAAATTGAGCGCTGCGCCAGACAGATATCGATTCTGAAGCGCGCGTCCAGAATGATTAAGTTCACCTCTGGCGCACAAATATCGCGTCGGATCGCATCGTTCGCGTGGACCGCTGCCTGCCTCCGGGTTAGTCCCGTCCCGACGCACGAATCCTGGGGAATTTAAAGGTATTGTTCAGCGCAACAACACGAGCAGCGGCGGCAACGGCGCAGCCGCAGGCGTGGCTTCCCGAGGCGTGAGCAATGGGCGCGGGGGGCACGACAGGGACGAATGTCGGCGGTGCGTCATCGGCTGGAGGCGGCAGCGGCGGACTTGCGGGGCTGTCGGGCGGGTCTGCAAATGCGGCCGAAGGCAACGCTGCAGGAAGCGCGAGCACGGCAGGCAGCACGAACACGGCAGGCAGCACGAAACACGGCTGGGAGCAGCAACGCTGGCGGAAGCGGCGGAGCTGCAAGTGGTGGCGCAGGCAGCGGCGCGGCGGGCGCGGCAGGTTCGGCACCGCTGCCTCCGCTCGAGATCACGAGCGACACCGCGTCGATCGAATTCACGCCGCTGCTCGTGGCCGCCGAGAGCTTCGACTCGGGGACGGCCAGCGTCGGTTCTGGTGGCATCGTCAGCTTGCTCAGCGACAGCACGATCGACCTGGGCAGCAACGCCGAAACCCAATCGCTGCGGCAATCGGTCGACCATCCCAACCTGCGCATCATCTTCACCGTCACCGAGACGTTTTATCGTCGCCTTCGTGCGTGCGCTGGTGCTCACAAACAATTCCGTGACCAGCCGGATCTGGCCAAGCCGCGGGTGACCAAAGCCGTGAACATGGACGCCGCGTTGCTCGACAAGGTTTGGCCAACGAACAATGGCTCGGCACCCTGGTCCCCGACATCCTCGACATCTTGGTCGCGACCCAGACCGGCCGCGCTGCACGCACGCGCGCGCAGCTCGCGCAGCTCGTGGACGACAGCATTCTGAAGGAAGCGTTGGCCGGACCGTAAGCGCGGGCGCGGGGACCGGACGCAGGACCAAGCGAGATTGTGAGCGCCATGTTTCCGGCAATCGACGACCGTGGCGCGCTGGCACGCTCGCTGCACTGAGCCGTCAATCGTGAACAGCGTCTACCTGCTTCGGTTATTTTTCGGGGGTGTTCTTGGGGGCCGGGGGTGGGAGGCGAGAGGCGCTGTTCACACTGTTGCTGCTCGGCAACAGGGTCGCTCAGGCCATTTCGAGCGATTTTGACGGCTGACAGTGCTGGCGATCGCGCTTAGAAAAAGCAGTATGAAGCTTGGATTCGTGGGTCTTGGTTCGATGGGCTTCGCCATGGCGGAGTCGCTGCTGGCGCAAGGTCACCAGCTATTCGTTTACAATCGCTCGCACGAGAAAGCCCAGCCGCTGCACGAGGCAGGCGCGCGCTTGTGCGCCACGCCCGCTGAAGCCGCGCGCGAAGCGGAAGCCGTCATTTCCATGGTCGCCGACGACGCGGCGCTGGAAACGGTCACATTCGGCGCGAGCGGCATCCTCGCGGAGTTGCCTGCGAGCGCCGTACATATCTCGTGCAGTACGATCTCTGTCGCACTGTCCGAAAGGCTTGCCGCTGCGCACGCTCAGATGAGCCGCGGTTACGTGGCGGCGCCGGTGTTCGGTCGGCCGGAAGCCGCAGTCGCCAAGAAACTGTGGCTGCTCGTGGCGGGCAAGTCCGCAGACGTCGAGCGCTCGCTGCCGGTGCTGCAGGCGCTGGGCCGCGGCGTCACCCGTTTGGGTGAGAATGCCAGCCAGGCCAACCTGGTCAAGCTCACGGGCAACGTCTTCATCGCCTCGCTGATCGAATCGCTGGGCGAAAGCTTCGCGCTCGCGCGGAAAGGGGGCGTTTCGCCGGAGCTCATGCTGGATCTGTTCAAGAACGTGTTCGGCCAAGGTTCGCTAATCTTGGAGAACTACGCGGCGCAGGTAGCCCGGGGCAACCACGAGCACGCCGGCTTCAAAGCCAAGCTCGGCCTCAAAGACCTGCGCCTCGCCCTCAGCGCGGCCGATCGGCTCGAGGTTCCCTTGCCCACTGCCAGCCTGCTTCACGATCAGCTGCTGAGCGCGGTCGCAACCGGTCAAGGCGAGCTCGATTGGAGCGTGCTCGCGCAGGTGGCCGCCAAACGCGCGGGGCTGTGATGGGCTAGTTCACGCCCGTTCGAGCACCAGCGCGGAGTACGCGGGGATGTTCAGCGTATAGTCGCGGATCAGGCGCGCGTCCCAGCCGCCGTTCGAGCGATCTTGTTCGCCTTCGCTGCTGATTTGGTATTCGCCCCAGGTCGAGTTCAGGAGCTCCTTGTACTCGCCCGAGGGGAGATTCAACTCAGCCAACGAGCGTTGCCCCTCCCAGGGGCTGAAATTGAGCAACACGAATAGATCGGCGTTGTCACCGCGGGTGAACGCCAACATCCGATCTTGCGCGTATTTCACGTCGATGGGGGCAGGCCCTTGCACGCGGGAGTTGCCGCGGCGTAGCTCGCACAAGCGGTCCCACCAGCGGCGAACACGGGCTTGGTCGCCGTCGGGATGCAGCGTGATCGGCCCGCGGCTGTCTTTGCGGAATTGTCGGTACTCTCCGTATTCCGAACCCATGAACCACATCGGCAGGCCGCGCGCGAACAAGGTCGCCGCTGCGGCCACCTTGTTACGGCGGTAACCGCGAGCCTGGCCGCTGATGCGGTGGTCATCGTTGCCCACCTCGTCGTGGCTCTCCGGGTAGTTGGTCATCTCGTACCAGGCGTCGCCATTGCCTTGCGTGGCCTTCAGGGCGTCGGCCAGACCGCTCATCACGTTCTGCTCTTGCGCAGCCTCCAAG
>DASSMT010000038.1:0-23036 GCA_035688655.1 Polyangiaceae bacterium
GCCCGCGCCGCCCGCGCCGCCCGCGCCGCCCTCGGCCGGGGGAGGCGGATTGGTGTAGTTGCAAGCAGTTGCCTGTGCGCGATGCCGGAGCCCGTTCGAACAGGTAATGAGCTGGGTCTTCGGATCCAGCATCGGGTTCTGGCACTCGAGCACCGGGCTTGCTCCGCCCGTGTAGCCCGCTCCGCCCGTCGTCCCTCCATCACCCGTCGTGCCCCCTCCCGCGTATGAGGGCGCTCCGGCGTGTGTGGGATATGCACCGGCGATCGCGACGCCGCCGGCATACCCGCCGAAAGAGCGCGCTCCGCCACCAGGCGCCCCTGCTGGACTGCTCGCGCCCGCCTGCGACGAGCTCCCGCCTTCCCCGGTGAAGGTGTTCACGACCGTGCCCCCGCATGCGAGGGGGGACAGTCCGAGGGACACCAACAGCGATACACGGAGCGCGCTTGCCTGACTCGAGAGCGGCGTCCTCGAAAGGTGCGATCTGGCCATTATCGCAACATCAAGCAACCGGCGTGCCGTGCTGCGCAGAGCGCCAATTCACGGGTTTGTGCGGGTGATTTGGGGGACGCGCCCCGTGGGCTGGCACAGCCGAGGCACAGCCACTCGGGCGCGAAAGTCAGGGAGGCTCCGGCCCGCTCGGGCTGACAGCCGAGGCGCTTCTGGTGCATCGTGCTGGTCGTGGCTCATGGACCCTCGTTGACAGCGGATGAAGCCCTGACCCGACTCCAGGAGGGCAACGCGCGCTTCGTGGCCGGGCAGGCGCGGTTTCCGACGGTGCAAAAGGAGGTGCTCGCCGAGCTGGCCAAAGGCCAGCATCCCTACGCAACGATCATCGGTTGTAGCGATTCGCGCGTGCCGCCGGAGTTGGTATTCGACTCGAGCTTCGGTGAGCTGTTCATCGTGCGCGTGGCAGGCAACGTGATCTCGCCGGAGGTGATGGGCTCGATCCAGTACGCAGCAGTGCATCTGCACACGCAGCTGTTCGTGGTGCTGGGGCACGAAGGCTGCGGCGCCGTTCAAGCTGCGCTCGCAAACCTGCGAGAGCAAGAGCGCGAACGAGAGCGCATCGCGCTCTTGCTCGATCGAATCGTGCCCGGTCTCTCGGGCGTCGATGAGTCGCTGCCCAGCGATGCGCAGGTTGCGGCGGCGGTCGAGGCCAACGTGCGCTGGTCGATGCATCAGCTGCTCGACACCCCCGAAGGACGCGCCCGAATGGAAGAAGGTATCGTGCGCCTCGTGGGCGGCATCTACGAGCTCGCAACGGGGCGCGTGCGCTTCCTCCTTTAGCTTTTCGTCGCGTGTACAGCTTTGCGGAGGCCGATCTCGGCGCGGTATTCGAAACTGCTCAGTCATGTTAGAGGCTGAGAGCGTGAGCTTGCGACGAGGCAGGATCGTTGGGATCGCGATCCCCCTGGCGTGCCTGATGGCCCTCGGGCCGCGCGTGGGTTCGGCAGCGCCCCCGACGGAAGAGCCAGCACCAAAGCTGCCGGCAACCAGCGCGGCCCCGCCGCGAGAGACTTGGCGCTGGTATGGCTGGCAGACTCTCGCCGCCGACGGCGTGGCGGGCGCAATCTTTCTGGTTGCCTATGCCGACGATCACAATCCGGCGCTGTTCGGCTTGAGTGGCGTGAGCTTTGCTCTCGGGGCACCCGCGATCCATGTGGCGCATGGGCGCTGGGCCGTGGCGATGGGCAGCCTCGGCCTGCGCATCCTCGGGCCCTGCGTCGGCGCGGTGATCGGCGCTGGAGCCGATGTCCGCGCATCGCAAGACGCTGCCGGCGGTGGCGACACGCACGGCAAGTGGACCGCCGTGGGCGCCGGGCTCGGCGGTGTGGTCGTCTCCGCGATCGACGCTGCCATCCTCGCCCACGACCCCCATTGGTCGCGCCCCCCGCCGCCGAGCGAGCGAGCGCTGAGTCCATTGCCGCAGCTCCTGGTGCTGCGACAGGGCATTGGGCTGACATATTCGGGGCAATTCTAAGCTGCCCGAGTGACTTTCGCGGCGTACCCTCGAGCTCGCACTGTGAGCTTTGCGACGCACTGCGAGCATTTTGCCCGCTGACCCAAACCCAAGACATCGAGCGTGCTGATTTTTGGGTTAGCGGGCGCGGCGCGCGCTGTTCGTCGCGTAGCCCCTGGCGCGCGTGCGAAGAGGCGGCGAATGCTAGCGAGTGGTCGGACCATCACTTCGCCTTGCGCGCTTGGTGTAAGCTAGCGGCCTTGCTCTGCGTTGTTCGCGAGATGCCGCCCCATCGAAGCTGGATCTCCACCCGTGCGGCGACGGTAGCCCTGCTGCTGCCGCTTGCGGCGTGCGATCCCATCCGCGTCGTGTCTGGAGAGGTGCGCAGCGTGCCCCCGCCCGGGAACGAGGCTGCTCGCGGCGACGTGCGCCCGCTCGCAGGGACGATCGTGAAGGCGACCTGCGGGGTACGCCCCGGAATGGCGCTTCCCGACCCGCAAGCGGGGACGGGCGTGCTGGCGATTTCACGCTCCGACGGCACGTTCGATTATGGGGAGATCGGCACGTGGGATAAGGATTGTGTGCTCGACTTCGAGAGCGGTGACGGGAGTCATGACTCTCGCCGACTCGCCATTTCCGACCTCTGCCGGCGCTACACTGGAGACGAGCATTGCCTTCGCCTCGAGGGGCTCACGGTGGATCTCGTTCGGCGGCGCGAGCCAGCGCCACCCGTGGAGGTGCGCGTGCGAACGACGCCGGCCGCGCTCGAGTTTCACACGGACGATGCCTTCACCTGCCGAGCACCGTGCGAGGTGCAGCTCAGCCGGGGACTGCACCGTTTTCAGCTCTTCGAGCCCCAAACGCACCGCAACGTTTGGCGGGAGCAAGCGACGGTCACGGCGGACACCGAGCTGACCGTGCGCTACGAGTCGCACCTCGACCGGCAGCTGGTTGCCAGTTGGTTCTTCCTGCCGCTCACCGTCGGCGCGGTCATGCTGCCCATCGGCTTGGTGAACAAGAACTCGACTCTCAGCTGGACCGGTGCGGGGTTGGCCGTGGGCGGCGGAGTCGGCTTCTTGCTCGTTTGGAAATCCGACCGCGTCGAGGTCAACGTGCGACCGGTACTGCCAGTAGCGCGCTGAGCGCCACTCGGCAGCTGAGCTTCGCGGCCGCCGAGCGGAATTCAGTGTCACTGGTTGGCAGATCGTCATTCTTCGTGGGTAGTTCGTGCGCGTCCGGCCATCGGACCCAGACGCCAGCGACGCTCAATGACTATCGTCGAAGCCGGCGGACGGCTTGAAATGGCCGGCGCATCTCGCGAGAATGCGCGGGCGTCGGGAGAAGGCCCATTTGCGTGTCTCCGCTGCGGCGCAAGGGGCTTGGTCGGCAATGAATCACGATCTCTTCGTCAGTTATTCGCGCGTGGATTCAGAGTTTGCGCTGCGCCTGGTGCGGGACCTGCGGGCCCTCGGCGTCGAGGTGTGGTTCGATCAGATCGACATTCCGCCCGGTGCCAATTGGGACGACGAAATCGAGCGGGCCCTCGCGCAAGCGAAGACCGTGCTCGTGATCTTGTCGGAAGTGTCGGGACAATCCCAAAACGTGAAAAACGAGATCGCGCACGCCCTCGAGCAGGGCAAGCAGGTCGTGCCAGTCTTGCTCTCGAAGGGCGCGGTGCCGCTGCGAATCACGCGCCTGCAGCGCGAAGATTTCAGCGGAGATTACCGCCTGGCGCTCGCAAAGCTGAGTCGACGCCTGGCCGGTGGTGGCAGCAAGACGACTTCGCTGCAGGCGATCACGACGGAAGACGTGCAGCAGCAGGTGAGAGAAGCCGCAGCGCGGATCTCGGCTGGGAGTTTGTCAGAAGTGCCGACCGCACCTCGAACCGATCCGCGAACGCGGCTGTCCGAGCCGGGGCCATTGAGCCCACTCACGGCGACCGCACGCCCGCCCTCGCGCGCGCCGTGGAAATCTCAGCGCACGCTGCTTTTGGGGCTGGGTTTGACAGCGCTCGCCGGTGCGGGCGGGGTGCTGCTTCGTGCGTCCGCCGGGCACGCGCCCCCCCCGCCCCCGACGCCACCCCCCGTGACGAGCAGCGCGCCCACGCCCGCGCCTACGCCCGCGCCCGCACCGACGACCACGGCCACCACCGCGCCCGCGCCCGCGCCCGCGCCCGCGCCGACGACCACGGCCACCACGGCGCCCACTGCCACGACGACGCCAACTCCCGAACCCAAGCGAGCCACGGGACGCGGCGCGCTCCTCTGTAGCGAGCCGAACTTTGGTGGTGTGTGCGAGTCGATCATGAAGAATGCGGATCTGGGAAGCTCGCTCGTCGGCAACGACAGCGGGTCGTCGCTGCGACTCGGGAGCTGCGGCGCCGTGAAGGTCTGCGCAAACAACGATTTTTCCACGCCGTGCGTCACCTTCAGCGCCGACCAGCCTGACCTTTCTCGCACCCGCATCGGCGACAACAGTGCCTCGTCGATCGAGTGCCTCCCGGTCGCGCCGCGAGCCTCTGGCGCCGCATTGCTGTGCAGCGAACCCGGCTTTGGCGGTGTGTGCGAGTCGCTCGGCACGAGCGCACAACTGTTCGACTCCCAAGTGGGCAACGACACCGTGTCTTCGCTTCGGCTCGGAACCTGTCGCGCCGTGAAGCTGTGCACGGACATCAAGTTCGGCGGCGAGTGCCAGACGTTTTCCCGCGATCGCGCAAACCTCGCCGGCACGCACGTCGGAAGCAAAAGCGCGTCTTCGATTGAATGCCTCGATGCTCCCGCTCCGCCATAGGTTGTCGGCAAAAGCACTCTCATAACGCTACACGGCGCTGGCAAACTTACATTTACAGGTGGCGCTCGACGTGCTTCGCTCGCCCGATGGTCTTATCCGCTTACTGGCGCAAAACGTTGCTCGGAGGTTTGTTGGTCGGCTGCGCGGGGGTAACCCTGCAATGTGGAGGGAGTGCTCCAGAGACGCCGCTTGCTCCAGGCGGGGCTGCCGGAACTGCGAACGGCGGCACGGCAGGAAGTGCCAAACCAACGGGCGGCGCGGCGGGCTCCCCGAATGGCAACAGCGGGGACGCCGGTTCATCGCAAGCCGGCGAGGGCGACGCGGGTGAAGTCGGCAGCGCAGGCAGCTCCGGTTCGGCGACGGCGATTGCAGGCAGCGGCGGCAAGGCATCCGGCACGGGTGGTGTTGGTGCGGGCGGCACGAGCGGCAGCGCAGGTGCGGCCATCGGCGGTCACGCGGGTCTCACTCAATCGGCAGGCGCAGGCGGCAGCAGCACTGCCGGTTCGGCGGGAACGGGCGGTTCGGAGAGCAGCGCGGGCAACGGCGGTGCGACGAGCTCGGCTGGCTCGGGCGGTGCCGCGGGCTCTGCGGGAACGGGTGGCTCTGTCGGCGCGAGCGGCTCGGCGGGTGCGGGAACTGCGGGCGGAGCGAGCGGGTCGGTGGGCGCGAGCGGGTCGGCGGGCGCCGGAACTGCGGGCGGAGCGAGCGGCTCAGGCGGCGCGGCAGCGGGCGGAGCGAGCGGCTCGGCCAACGTGGCTGGCTCTGGTGGCAGCGGCGGGGCATGCAGCAGCGGCGCCGCGTTTCGGCCACGCGCCCCCGTGGTCTATTTTCTGCTCGATCGCTCGTCGAGCATGTTCTTGCCCACGGATTATTGGAGCCCGCTCAAGGCCAGTGTCCTGGCCACGATCAGCGCGTTCACTTCGCAGATCCGGTTTGGCCTCGCTGCGTACACCGGCGTTGCCACCAAGACCTGCCCGCTCGACCTCACGAGCGCCGGTGGCATCGCACTCGACAATTATGCAGCGATCAATCAGCTGCTGACCGGGCTCGCATCGCCCGGTGACAAAGCCGAGTCACCTACTGCGGCAGCAATCGCAACGATTCGCACCACGCTGGCCGCCGAGAGCGGCAACAGTAAGACCATCTTTCTACTCACCGACGGCGGCCACGATTTCTGCAATGACAGTGATTTGAACTGCCCAGCCGACGCCCTCGTGGCCCAGATTCAGAGCGCCTTTGCGGCAGGCATCCGCACCAGTGTGTTCGGCATCAAAGGCGCGCCCTACCTCGATCTGACACACACGCAAGCGGAAGCCAATGCGGGTAGCGGCGCGCCAGTGGTGGGCGACGCGACAGCCCTCTACTGGGCATGCAACGGCCAAAGCGATTGGCGCGCGCTGTGGACCGCGAAGGGCAGCCCGCCACAACAAGCACTGGGCAACTACGTCTCGAGCAGCACGACGAACACCCCGTACACGTTGCTCGACACGACTCAGCCGGACACGATGACCAGCGCGCTCAAAGCGGCGACCGCTGCACTCCGGAGCTGCACGTATGATTTGACCGGCGCGCAGGTGAATCAGTCGCTCGCCGCTCAAGGCGTCGTGCGCATCGATGGCACCAACATTCCGATGGACGCGACCAATGGCTGGCGCTTGAACAGCGCGACCGAGCTCGAGCTCGTCGGCAACGCCTGTGCCGCTTGGCATACTGCGGCCTCACAAACCATCAGCTTCGACTTTCCGTGCTCGATTCTGAGCCCGTGACGCTGAGCAGCTCGTCGTCACCAGCGTTGTAAGCGGCCCTGGCCGCTGGCGGCGCTCGTCCGACGTTCTGGCCTTCTTGCAGCACCTTGACGCCGCTCGGGCTTGGGATTTGATGGTAGCCCATGGCACGGTCCGGGCGTCGCTGGAACGGTTCCACCAGGGGCAACCTCTGGCTCATGGCCGCGCTCTTCGCGTCCGCGGCCTGCGCGCCGTCGCCGAGTCCCAAAGCTGCGGCCGCGCCGGTGCCGAGCGCAACGGCCGTTACACCACCGCGGGTGGAGAAGAGCGAGCCGTCGCGCATCGACGAGGCAACGCTCGCACGCTTGCGCTCGCTGCGTGACGAGCAAGGCGGAGCCGCGCTACTGGCACAGTTGGGCAGCTCGCCCGCCGACTCCGAGCGCAGCTTCGCGCTGCACGAGCTGGTCTTCGATCTGCTGAGCGGCTTGAACGATCCGGGCGCGGCCGATGCGCTTTGGACCTTCTTGTCGCGACCCCAGCACCCGCACTTCGAAACTCGGGCAGCGCAGGCGCTGGCAGCGCTCGGAGACTTGCGCGCGGTGCCGTTTCTCGCGCACCGGCTGCGCCTCGATGCCAGCCATCTCTACAGCGAAGCGCATGCCTGGGAGCAACCGCTGAGACGCGACGACAGTGAACGCGTGACGTCGGCGCGCTTGCTCGCCGAGCTGGCCGAGCTTCACCCTTGGGCGCGAGCGAGCATCGCACAGCAAGCCGAGCCCGATCTCTGGTTTTGGCTAGTGGCGTATCCTTCGCCACATGCCAACGGGTTGCGTGCGCTCGCCAGCTTGGGCTCGCCGGAGCACCTGGCCGAGCTGCGCGCGTGGGCCGACCCCCAAGAACCGCTGCCCGTCGCGGAGCAACAGCCCCCGCTCCCCGAAGCTTGGGTGATCGCCCAATCAGCGCTCCGCTATCTCGGCCAGTCGCGCGAACCCGCGTCATTCGCGGTGCTGCTGCGAGCGCTCGACCGTCGGCCGCGCGATCTCGATGTGAGCAGCGAGGCCATGCTGTCGGGCGGCGTCGCCATCCTGGCCATGAGCCTGCGCGCGCTCGGCGTCGGCGCGGCCGACGGACTGTCCGAGTTGCGCGATGGGCGAGCCTTCAATCCGTTGCTGCAATACGCGGAAAACGCGTTGAACCACGAACAAGCACGGCTGAGCGCGGGAGCCGCGCTCGGCTGGGTCGGCTCCGACAAGGAGCTCGAGCAGCTCGCCACTCGCGTCCCCCGCGGCGTGCCCGGCGTGCCCGCGCGGGAACGCGAGTTTCAGCTCTCGTGCTTCATCGAAGCGCTGCGCGGGCGCCCGCTGCCGCGTGTCGCCGCATTGCTGTTGCCGATGCTCGACGCGCGCATGCCGCCGGCGCTGCGCGACGCGGCGGCGCGCGCCATCGGACGCAACTCCATCGATCGCGACACGCAAGGTCGACTGCTCGCGCTGCTGCGCCGCCCAGAGCTGAAGACGCACGCGGCCCTGGCATTGCTGCTCGGCGGTTCCACCAGCGCCGCGCTGGCCGCCGTCCAGAGCTACGCCGGAAGCGCTCAGCCTTCCCTGTCTGAGCTCAGGGAGAGCTGGTCTCGGAGCTTCGGTTACTTCACGCGCGACGACGTCGCCAATGGCACCCTCTTTCGCTACGTCGAAAACGCCGACGCGCTCGCCGCTCTTCTGCTTTCGGGCGAGCCGCAAATCTGGGCCCGCGCGGAGCTCGGAAAGAGCCTCCAGGCTCTGAAGTTCGACAATGGCCCCCACTCGGTGACGCGCGTCATCCTGAACGACCAGCTGCGACGCGCGGCCCGCGGCAGCGACCTGCGCGTCGCCAAGCTCGCTGTGCGCGCTTTCGTGCTCTTGGGCGAGCCGGGCCACTTACTGGATCTCTCGCGCGGGCCGGGCCCCGTCGCGCACGCCGCACGCCAGGCCTACCGCGCGCTCTTGGCCGAGAACGCGGGCAAGCCCACGGTAGCGAGCGAGGACTAGCATCGCCTCGCGTCACCCGGAGCTTAGGCGGTGATGATGTGTTCGTCAGTGTGCGTCTGGCGAGGTCCGTCGGAAAACGAGAAGGGCGGGTACTGATCGACGAGGCAAGCCTGGTGCACGAGCAGCCGTAAGCCCCAGCGCTGGAGCCCCACCAGATACCAGAGCGCGCCCGAACCCACACTTTCGCGCGCCAGAATCGAGAGTGACGCCCAGATCCAAACCAAAAACCCGACGCAGCCGAGGATCCCCAAGACCAAGGCGCTCAGCAGTCCAGTCACGATGCGCAGCAGCGCCGACAACGCGCTGGATGTTGCGGGCGTCCGATCGAGCGTCACGCGCACCGTCTCTTCGGGGCCATGCGCCGGCAGCGCTTCGACGACCAGCCCGGCCCAAGCGTTCACCGCCGCGAGCCAATGTAGCGCTCTCATCACGCGCGGTCCGTCGCGATGTGAATACTCCGCTGCCGAACCGAGCGTCGCAATCCGACTCGCGGCGTAGATCGGCAACAAGAGATATGCGAGCCAGAACACGGTTCCGAGTGAGAAGTGGAGCACACCCAGCGCCAGCGCGGCGACGACCCGTACCAGCAACTGCACGCGCGTGAAGCGAGCCACGGGCTCGACATCGAAATGAACCGGATAGGAGTTGATCATTTTGGCTCTCCTCGAGTTGACGCCTCCAACCTCGGCTGAAGCAACTCTCGGACCGCACGGCTCGACCCGAGGAATCGCGGTCAATGCCATGCTCCTCTGCCGCGCGCAGCTCTTTACAGGCATGTGCAGAGATTTCGCTGATGGCCCCCCGACGCGCAGGCTTTGCGCGGCGCGAGCACCTAGTTCAATACGTCGGGCGAGCCCGCAAATCGCTACCTCCGGCGTCAGCTCCAGAGCGCTTGATTCACATGCGTGAACAACTGACGCGCGGTGGCTGCATCCGGCAGGCCCAGCAGCTCGCGCGTGGATTCTGGGTCGGACTCGGAGGAAAGGGCGGCGGCGAGCTTTTGCACTGCCTCGGCTCGCCGCTCCGCGATCTGTGCGCGCGCGGCAACGTCGAGCTTCTCTTCGACCCACTCCGCGATGTCCCAGGACAGCTGCGCGTGACGCGCTTCGTCCGCGGCGATGCGCTGGTAGACGCGCCGGAGCAGCGGGTCTTGGGCATGCGTTGCTTGGTGCATGCCAATCAGACACCCCCAAGTCTCAGAGACGCAGCCCTCGAGCGAATTCTCGAGCGCGATAGCCGTCAAATCACGGACCGGGCTGACGGCCACCGTGCGCTCGGTCACTTGGCCGCCGTAACGTTCGGCCAAATGTTGCACGAGCTGCGCGTGGATCACCTCATCGCGCGCCGCTTCTCGGATGCGCTCGATGAGCTCCGAGGGTGCGCCGTGCGCGCTCAACTCGGTCTCGAGCACGCGAAAAGCGACCACCGACGCGGCTTCGAGCTCGGCCGAGCGCGCCAAAAAGTCGCCCATGGCGGAACTTTGCGCAACGCGCGGACGCGCGGCGAGACCAGCAGGACGACGCCCGATACACGCGTCGCTCTCCTTTTTTTCGTCAGCGCGATCGAGCTCGTGCACCGAGGCGTCTGCGTCGACTCGGAACAGGACCTCCTGAGTGACGATTGGCGCACAGATCGAGGTGAATTGTTTGTCCACGACTTGAAACGAGCCGTCCTTCTCACCCGCCCGCACGCACGCCATGCTCTTCAACTCGGCCACTAGTGTCGCTTCGGCCAACGTATCGATGGGACCGATCAACTGCACCAACTCGGCATCCGTGGTCGCGCTGCCGACCACACTCGTGTCATTCATGCCGATGATGTACTCGGTGAAAGCAAGCTGACCGGTCTGAACGGACCAGCCCATGCGCCGCGCGTCGAGCTCGGCGACTTCTGTCGCACAGCTGCTGCCCGAACAGCTATCCCCAATCACCCGGGCCGCGTAGCCTCGCGGGTCGCTCGTCTCAGACGGGTTGAAGCGCCGAACCTCGAGACCGGCGAGCGGCTGCGGCAGTTTGAAATCGCTGAGGCGCGTGGATTGTTCGCACGCGGGCAGGTCTTCACCGACCACCTTGTCGCCGCACGCCGAAAGCAATAGGGCCCCACTCAACACCGGCAAGATTTGGATGCGCATCGTTTCCCCGCAGGCTAGCTAGTTTGCACGAAACGGGAAGCTTTGCACGCGAACCGCGGGGAACGGGGTTGCGCGTCGAATCGAATCGAGGGGGCGGCGCGGCTCACTCCAGCGTGAACGAGAAGGTGGCGCCTTTTTCCGGCTCGGCCTCCGCCCATACGCGCCCGCCGTGGCGCGTGACGATGCGTTGCACGATGGCGAGACCGACGCCCGTGCCCTCGAAGTCCTCTTGGCGATGCAGTCGCTGGAAGACTCCGAACAGCTTCGAGGCGTACTTCATATCGAAGCCGGTCCCGTTGTCGCGCACGTAAAACACGGTCTTGCCGAGCGCGTCGCGCTCGGAGCCCACCTCGATCCGGGAGGGCGTGCGGTGTCGCGAATACTTGAAGGCGTTGCTCAGCAAGTTCATGAACACTTGTCGCAAGAGGCCCGGGTCGGCCTGACACGACGACAGCGCGCCCACACTCACCTCTGCTTGGCCTGGGTTCAGCTCGACCAAGCACTGCGCGACCAGCTCGTTGGTATCGACCGGTTTCAACTTCAGCGGCGTGCGGGCCAGGCGAGAGAAGGCCAAGAGCTCATCGATTAGATGGCCCATGCGCGCTGCGGCGTCACAGACTGCGCTCAGGTAGCGTTGGGCTTCGGGCGGCAGGGCATCGTTGAAGTCTTCCATCAGCGCGCTAGAAAATCCGCTCATCGCGCGCAACGGCTCTCGCAAATCATGGGAGACCGAGTAGCTGAAGGCTTCGAGCTCGCGATTGGCGCTTTCCAGCTCGGCCGTGCGTTGCTGCACTCGCGCTTCGAGCTCCAAGTTGAGCCGCCTGATTTCCTGCTCGGCTTGCTTGCGCTCGGAAATGTCGTTCAGCGTGCCGTGCCAGGTCACGCTGCCGTCCGAACCGAGCACCGGCATCGAGTGCCCCTCGATCCAAACCTGGCCACGCCCGGGAATGAGCACGCGCCACTCGTGACGCCAAGGCGAGAGCGTGCGGGCCGACTTCTCGACTGCTACGCGCACCCCTTCGGCGTCGTCCGGGTGATACATGCGGAGCAGCAATGAGCCGTCCTCCGCGAGTTGCGCGGCGCTGAGGCCGAACAAGCGCTCGGCAGCCGGGCTCACATACGGAAAAGTGACGCGACCCTCCCGCGTGGCCGTGACCGAGTGCAACATCTGCGGCGACGCCGCGGCCATCTTCTCCAAGCGCAGCTTCTCTGCGCGCAGGGCTTCACGCACTTCACGTTGATCGTGGATGTCCGTGTTGGCGCCGAACCACTGCACGATGGCTCCCGCGTCGTCGTACAGCGGTGTGGCGCGCGCCTCGCACCAACGGTAGACGCCGTCGTGGCGCCGCAGTCGGTATTCGGTGCGATATTCGGTGCCCGACTGCACCGCCTGGCGCCAAGCCGCGAACGCCGCAGCGCGGTCGTCCGGGTGGATCGGCTCGTTCCATTGATCGCCTAGCATCTCTTCGGCGGGGCGGCCCACGAACGCCAGCAACTGACGGCTGGTATAGTTGGCGGCGCCGTTCGCGGCGCACGTCCACACCAACTGCGGCAAACTTTCGACGATTTGCCGATAGCGAGACTCACTCTCGTCGGTCATTGCCATTCTTCTCCACCGCCAACAAGCGCAGCAAGCTGTCGAGGAAGACATCGGCGCCGAACGGTTTGCGCAAGATCTCGCGCACGCCGAGCTTTCGAAAGCTCTCGACTTGATCGGCGGTGATCGCGCCGGTCATCACCGCCACCGGAATATCGATGTTGCGAGCGCGCATTGCCTTGACCAAGGCGAGCCCGTCGAGCTTGGGCATGACCAAATCCGTGACCACGGCGGCGATCTCGCCCGGGTGTTGCTCGATCTCGGCGAGCGCGGACGAGCCATCGTTGGCTTCGAGTACGCGATAGCCGCGACGCCGCACGCTCGAGCCGAGAACGCGCAAAATGGCAGGGCCGTCGTCGACAAGAAGCACGAGTGGTTCACTGGCGAGCGGCGCCTCCCGCGTCTGGATCGCCGCTTCGGGCAGCTGCTCGGCGCGGTGCGCCGGTAAATATACGTGAAATTCCGAGCCGGAACCCAGATTGGAATCGACCTGAACGAAGCCGCCGTGGCTCTCGATGACGCCGAACACCGAGGCGAGCCCGAGGCCCGTGCCTTTGTCCGGAGCCTTGGTCGTGAAAAAAGGGTCGAAGATGTGCGCCAAATGCTCGGGCGCAATGCCGACGCCGGTATCCTTCACGGAGAGCTGGGCGTGAGCGCCTGGTCTGCTGCCTGGGTATTTGCTGGCCTTGGCGGCGTCGATGCCGGCAATCCGCAGCCGAATCGTCAGCGTGCCGCCGTTCGGCATCGCATCGCGAGCGTTCACGCACAGGTTCATCAACACTTGCTGGATCTGAGTCGCGTCCGCCAGCACCGACACGTCCTCGGCTCCGAGCTCCACTTGCACACGCACGTCCTTGGGAAACGTGTCGCGAATGATCGCCGATATCTCGGAAATGGCGGAGTTCAAGTGCATCGGTCTTCGTTCACCGCTCGCACCTCGACCGAAGCTGAGCAGCTGCTTCAAGACCTTCGCGCTGCGCAGCGCGCTGCTCTCGATCGTATCGAGCAAGTCCAGCTGCGACGGCTCGCTGATCGTCTCTCGCAGCAGCCCTTCGGCGACCAGGATCGGCAGTATGAAGTTATTCAGATCGTGGGCCACGCCGGCCGCGAGTCGGCCCAAGCTGTCCAAGCGCTGTGCGCGCGCGAGTCGCGCTTCTAGCTCGCGTTTCTCCTGCATCAAGCGAGCCCGTTCCAGCGCGCTTTGAACCGCAACCGGCAGCCGCGATAGGCGATCTTTCAGCAGGTAGTCGGAGGCTCCTTCGCGCATGGCAGCGACTGCCAAGTCCTCACCGATCGTGCCGGACACCAAAATGAACGGCACCGCCGGGTAGCGAGCTTTCAGCAGCACGAGCGCGCTGAGCCCGTCGAACTGCGGCAGAGCATGATCCGAGAGCACCAAATCCGGTGGCCGAGCGAGCGCCGCTTCATAACTCACCCGGTCGTAGACGCGCCTGGTCGTAAAACGCAAGCCGCCCGCGCGCAGCTCACGCTCCACCAGCTCGGCGTCGATCGCGCTGTCTTCGACCAGCAAGATGTCGAGTAGTTCACTCACGTCGCTGAGCCGGGCGCGGAGTTCAAGACCAACCAATACATGCCGAGCTCGGCGATCGCGGCCGTGAAACCATCGAAGTCGACCGGCTTCACGATGTAGCTGTTGACGCCGAGATCGTAGCTTTCCACCATGTCTCGTTGCTCGGTGGACGACGTGAGCACCACAATCGGGATGGAACGCGTTCTGAGATCCGACTTGACTGCTTTCAGCACCTCCAAGCCATCCACCTTCGGCAGCTTGAGATCGAGCAACACCAAGCGCGGTTTGTCATCGAGCGATCGTTCTCGGTAGCGGTTCCGCGCGAACAAGAAGTCGAGCGCTTCTTCCCCGTCGCGAACGGTCTCGATGCGATTGGCCAAATTGGCTTTCTTCAACGCGCGCAGCGTCAATTCCAGGTCGGTGGTGCTGTCCTCGACCAACAGGATTTCGATCGGAAGCCCTTGGTTCATCCCGTCCTCGCCAAGACAGCCTAACACCCCTCTACCGGCTGCAAACTTCGATGAGCTGCCCGCGCGTGCGCAGCGCAAGCGCACACAAGTACTAGACTTTAATTGCCGAAGGGCGGGTGCCCTGAAAGGGCGCGCAGCGCCGGGACGAGCCCACGGCGCCCCTGCTTCCGCCCGCAGTAGTTCCCGCTGACCCGCCCTCTCCCGCGAGCGGGTGCTCTTCGATCCCGAGCAGCGCGTTACAGCTCGCTAGCACGCTCGCGAAAAACCGTGAGTGACACCCAAGCGGATCGAAGCACGCTCAACCTCCTCGCGAAGCCCGCGATATCCATAGCACGAAGCCTCGACCAACTCTGAGTGTACCGAGCCAGGCTTTTCAGCCTCGAGCGCTGGCTCTGCAGCTCGAAGCGCAGGGCCACGGGCGCGTGCGTAGTACTTTTTTCCCGGGTTCACCAGGTTCTTCAGCGTGGCGAGGCGCTCGGTCCGGCGCGCCCCTCGAATATCTCCGGACGCGCGCTTCGGCCTCACTAGCAGTCGTCACTTGCATGACTGCGGGACCGGTTCCAGAATCGGCGCCGATGAATGGATTTGGCGTCGGTCTGGCCTGTGCAGCGGTCCTCAGCCTCGTCGCTTGTGCCAGCGAAGAGGTCGACCAAACACCGTATCTCAGCCACGCCGCCGGGCGCGCCGCTTCGGCGGGGGCCAATGGCAGCGCCGCTGGCCGCGGCGGTTCATCCGCCTTCAGCAGTGCCGGCAGTGCGGGTCGCGCGAGTCAGAACGGTACGGCGGGCTCGCTGGCAGGTGCGTCGTTCAACGGCGCGGGCGGGACGAGCGTTGCGGGCGCGAGCGGCGGCACCAGCTCCGTGGGCAGCGCGGGCACGAGCGCGACGACCGGCAGCGCGGGCAGTGGAGGTACCTCGCCGGTGTTCGAAAGCGGCACCTGCGCCAGCAACCCGAGCATGTCGCTCAGCTACCAACAGGCGAGCAACAACTCCAAACAGATCACCGCACGCTATCAGTTCATCAACACGACAGACACACCCATCCCGCTCGCTCAACTCAAGATCCGCTACTTTTTCAGCGATGAAGAGAGCTCGGGTTGGTCGACTCACATCTACGATTCGAAGCTCGACGGCGGCACCGACGGTTATCGACGAATCGCTTCCATGCTCGCCGTGTCGCCGATCGGCACGAAGGTACCGGGCGCCGATAGCTACATCGAGATTTCGTTCGACAGCGCGCTGAGCATCGAAAAGGGTGCCATCGGTACCTTGAGCTGGGACCTGCAACCGAACAACTACAACCCGCCGGACCAAATACAACCGAACGACTACTCTTACAACGCCGCTGCCGTCTCGTACACGGTTTGGGATCACGTCGTGATTTACCAGGGTGCCAACTTGATTTGGGGCTGCACGCCGAAGACGAACGACGGCGGGAGCGGTGGCGCAGGCGGCGCAGGCGGTGGCGGCACAGGCGGTAGCGGCGCGGGCAACGGTGGAACCAGCGGCGCGAGCGACGGTGGAACCGGCGGCGCGGGCAATGGTGGAACCAGCGGCGCCCTCAACGGCGGAACGAGTGGTCAGGGAACAAGCGATGCGGGTGCGAGCGGTGCCGGCGCCGCGGGTGCGGCGGGCACGAGCGCTGGCGCAGGTGGCGCAAACAGCGGCGGCTCCAGCGGCGCAGCCGCTGGAGGCGAGCTCGGCGTGAGCGGAGCGAGCAGCAGCAGTGGCGTGGGCGGCGCGCTCGGCGCTGGCGCAGGTGGCGCCGGCGGCTGAGTGCGCAGTCAAGCAGCGCTTCGGTCGTGCGCCCTCATGACTAGAACTGGCCGCTGAAAGTGAAGCTCACTGCAGAAAGCCGCGGTTCATTACCCGCTGGGTTGACAGCGACCGTCGCCGAGGGCGGTAGACCGGCAAGCAACCAGACCACTCCGGAAAGCGCCGCCACACCGTAGCAGGCGAGGGAAGCGCGATTGAGCGTTTCGACCCGCTCGTTCAGCTCTTGAATCCTCACTTGAGATTCGTCTGCAGTGCGAGCGTGGTTGACGAGCGCGAAGCCGCTCAGGGTCAGGCCTGCGCCAGCCGCAACCAGCGCCACGGTGCCGCTGGCCCGGCGCAGCACGCTGTGCTCAGCGCGCGGCTCGACCTTGTCGGGCGCGGCCATTTCATTCACGGGCGGTTTTCGTTCGAAGCGCTGCACGTCCCCCTCGTCGAACGGCTGCTCGAACAGCCTATCCAGCGCCAGACTGAGCGCACCCCGGCTGGCAAGCTCGGGTTCGTTGGTCTCGAAGGCGGCCAACTCGACCGAGCGCGCTCCGCTGATCACCGATTCTGCTCGCCCGTCATACTGCCGGATGAACAAAGGGCGCTCGCTGGGCAACCAGAGCAGCAGCGCTTGCGTGGCTGCTGGGTGCGCATCGAGCAGCCGATCACCGCGCGCCGTCTCGACATAGAAGTGACCCCAGGTGCCGGCGTGAACTGACACGACCGCATGGGTGGGATTCCAGCTGAGCACCGCTTGGCGCAAGTTGCCCGCCGGAGCACGCACCAGAAAATCCGGGCGAAAGCCGGGATTTGGAATGCTCTCGTTCGCGCTCCTGAGGAAGGCGCCAATCTCTGCGTAGCTGATTTGTCGGTCGAGATTGGTGTCGGCGGCACCGCGCAGCGCAGAGCGCAACTCATGACTCAATACGCCGCCTTGAAAGCGCTGCCATTCGTGGCTGTCGCGATCCGAAGAGGTCGAGAGCACGAAGCCGGTGTTGTCTAGCTTGCTGGGGACCGCCTGCACGAGCTGGGAGCCGGTGTACGTTTCACGCTCTCCCCCCGGCCCGCGATCGAACGCGACATAGTACGATTTGCAAGCGTCGATGAAGACATGGTTCCTCGTCGCCGGTGAGCGCAGCAATAGGGAGAACAATAAGCTGCGCGTGAGACGAGCGTTCTCGAGGGAGAGATACCCCTCACCCGCGTCGACATCGCCATGACCGCTGTAGAAAAAGAGGAACTCGACCTCGCTCTCGCGCGCCTGAGCCGCTCGCATCCGCGTCGACAGCCCTGCGTACGCCCGTTCCAGTGCTTCAGTGTTGGGCGGCCCAAACGCATGCACGTGGCTGAACATGCGCTGGGTGTCGGCGTCGGGGGACACGAGCAGCACGCTATCGACTCCGGCTTCCAGCAAGAGCAATTGGGTGGCGACCGCGTCGTCGTCGGCGTAGCGGAGCTTCGGTCTGTTCGCTGTGAGCGGTAGATTGTTGCCGATGACGAGTGCGAAGCGCTCGACGGTGCGCGGTTTGGCCCACACCAGCTGCTCGGAATACGTGAGCAGCACGGCCACGGCCAAAATCACGCGCAGCATCGTCACTCGACCTCGACGTTCGCACGCTGCAGGCTAGCGTCGCGAAACGGGGGACGATCCGGCGGCTGGCCGCGCTGTTGCTCGAGCCACTCTTCCACTTCGAGGACCCTCAGAGGTTTGCGAGAGAACAGAGCATAAATGACGAGCGGACCGGGCGCATAGCGATGACGAACCACTTGGCTCAACATCACCTCGGCCATGCCGTGCTCGATTTCGATCGATTTCGGGTTGTCCCCCAGCTGCTCGTACGCAGGATAAAACCAATGAATCTGCCCGGATGCCCCCACCGCGAACAGCATCAGGTAATCGAACGGCTGCCGGCCGAGGTTCGTATACGCGAACAGCAGGCCATCGCCCGGCGACAACCTTCCCTTGATCAGCTCTGGCTCCGCACCCCCGCGCGAGCGGTAGATTTTGACGCCCGCCCAGCGCGTCGCCTCGGCCGCGTGCGCGTCTGCCGAGCGCGCTTGGAACTCCGATGCGTCGACCGCGGGTGCTTTGATTGCGCCGAAAAGGGCTGCCCCTGCAGCTGCCGCGAAGCCGCCCGCCGCGAGCCAACGCGCGGGCTGTTTCCAGGACGAGCTCAGGGGGGTGAGCAACGCTTGGCGAACCCCGAACACCAGATCGAGCCCTTCGAGCTCCTTGTCTTGCCGGCTCAACACATTGCTGATGCGGCGGATCTGCTCGAGCCGTCGTTGCGCGTCCGGGTCTTCGCGCAGATCCTCGGCGAGGCGCGCACTTTCGGACTGGGTGAGCTCACCTTCGAGATACGCAGCAAGCGTCTCGGTCCCAATTCGCGGCTCCCGACCTTGTTTCATTCTGGCTCCAGCGCATCGCGCAACTTTGCGATCGCAACGAACATCCGTCTTTTCACGGTGCCCACGGGGAGCTCCAGCAGCTCGGCGATCTCTTTGTACGTGAGATCCGCGCCGAAGCGGAGCAAGACGACCTTGCGCAGCTTGGCGCTCAGGGTGTCCAGCGCCGCCTCCACCTCACGACGCTGTTCGCGCGCCAACACTTCCGCTGGGGCTTCGGCCGGAGCGCGCATGAGAATGTCCAGCGCGCGCAGTTCCGTTCGTGCAGAACGCCGTGAGCGCCGGCATTGATTGAGTAGGATTTGATACAAGTATGATTTGAATTTCCCGTGTGCGCGGTAACGCGGCAGCGCGCGATACACTTCAACGAAAGTGTTTTGCGCGACATCCGCCGCCCATGCGGCGTTTCTGCCGTAACGAAACGCGAGTCGCAGCACCAACTGCTGATGGCGCCGAATCAGCGTGTCGAAGGCGCCCTCGACCCCGCCGCGCGCAAGCAACATCAGCTCGTCATCCGTGTGGTTGGCGAGCGGACCCTCCCCTGCCGCATCGGCGGGAGGTCCCACCAGGGTGGGGCGTCGCGGCGTCGGAATCATCTGCCCGGTAAGTCCACTACTCGGTCGAAGGGTTCGCTCGCTCAGAAAACTTCTTCGTCGAGCAGCGGGCCGGAAAAAAACCGCGAATTGTCGCGGCGGAGCGAACCTTCTCTCGCTGGGCGGTACTTCCAGCGAGCGGCCGTGCTTTTCGCAATCGCGGGCGTGGAGGGCTCGATGAACGACGGCGACAATCACGAAGCTGAGTCGGGGGAGAATACGGACGAGTGTCGGGCCCAATTTACCAATACTTATCTGAGGGAGCGCCGCTTTCTCCTCAACCTGGTGCGCCGCTTGGGCGTGCCTCAGGCCGACCTGGAAGATGCGGTCCAAGACGTGTTCCTCGTGCTGCACACGCGCTTTCGGCAAATCGAGCGAGGCCCCGGACTGCGCTTTTGGCTGACCGCGGTTGCCATACGGATCTGTCAGCGTCGGCGACGCAGCAGCGCGCGTCGTCGCATCGTCCGCACGCCCGAGAGCGCGCGCGCGCTCGAAGAGCTCGTGGACACCAGGCAGCGCCCACCTGACGAATCTTCGGCCGAAAACGAGCAGCGACGGTTGCTGGCGGCTGCGGTCGCGCAGCTCGACGACAACAAGCAACAAGTCTTCATTCTGGCCGAGCTCGAGCAACGCACGGGTAAAGAGATCGCTGCGCTCACGCGCGTGTCTCGCAATACCGTCGCGTCGCGGCTGCGGATCGCGCGCTGCCGAGTGATGTACGCCCTACGTGACCGAGGATTCGAGCGCCAGTTGGGGTGAGAGTCCCCCAAAAAAACTCACACGGATGAAGGGCTTCGTGCAAACGGCACTAGTACGTTCAGTCGCTCGATTCGGCAACAGTAGCTCTGTACAACTTCCACGCTGTCGGCAAGAATGCGAATCGGTCGACGTCGCGTGGGTGAACGGGCTGGTCGTACTGGTCACGACGGTCCGATTGAGGGCTCGAGAAGCCCAGGAGCGAGTTCGGAGATCATGACTCGACGGGAGCTCCTGCCGCTGATGGTTGCCGTGACTCTGCTGAGCGGCTGCGATGCGAGCGTGGAAGGCGCGCGCTGCCCGTGCCTGCCCGGTTATTGTTGTTGGGGAAACGTGTGCAGACCCGAGAGCGAGTGTCACCTGACGATGGCCTTCGTTCCGAAAGCGTCCGACAACGCCGTTTTCCGCGTCGCCTTCAAAGCCGCGCGAGACGCGCAAGACGAGCTCAACCAGGACGCTTTCAACCCTCACGTCGACGTGAAATGCGTGTCCCCACAATCGCTCGACGCGGCCCAACAAAATTCCGCGGTCACCGATACAATCGGGTCCCCGGCGAATGGCCTGATCGTGTCCTGCCTAGACCCGGCCCTGATCTCGCCGACCATCAACGCGGAGGCTCGCTTGGGCATTCCGGTCATCACCTATGACTCCGATTGCCCGGGCTCCCAGCGGATGGCCTTCTTCGGCACGGACAACGAGGAGTCAGCGCGGAGAGCCGCCGATCAGCTCGTTCACGCCATGTTTGCAGCGGGAGGGAACGCCACGAAGTCGGTTGCGATCTTGACCGGAGCCACCAGCGCCCAGAATTTGAGCGAACGAGTCAACGGGTTCATCGACCAGCTGAAACGGCCGCCGAACGACCAGCGCGATGTCCGACTCGTCGCATACAGTAGTTGCAATGAGGAGAAAGCCGAGCCCTGCGGACAGGCGGTCGAGAATCTCATCCAGACGAATTCCGAGCTCGATGGCTTGTTCATCACCGGGCTCTGGGGCCTTCAGAGTGCGTGCTCGTGCAGCACCGAGTCATCTTGCCAGTGCGGCGATGAGCTGATGCCCCACTGGAAACACGCTGCTCACGACAAGCTCAAGACCGTTGTCTATGACTCGCTCCCGTTCGAGCTCGCGCTCCTGAACCAAGGCTATGTCAGCGCCCTCATCGGCCAGAACTACCGACGCTGGGGCCACGATACCGTCTGGAGCATGTTCCACCACCTCACCCAAGGCCTGGTAGTGGAAAGCAACCAAGCGCACAACGAGGTCTACACCAGGGACTCGGGCCCCGCGTTACCGAGCTGGACCTCAGCAGACTTCGGCGAAGACCTGGCCACTGCCTGTGACGCGCCTCCTTTACGGTAAGGCCTGTCTGCAGGCGCTGGCAGCGGGAGCTCGCGCGGCGGCGGCGTCAGACAGGGGCGAACGCGCGACAATACCCCTGGGGGTGAATGGCACCCTTCACCACTTTACAGCTCCCGCACGGATCCGCAGGGACGTATTGCTGACACTTCGCGCAGGTCTTGGCGGCGTCGGTGCTCGCGTCGACGTAGCCGAGCGTGCTTCGGACCCGAAGATCGTCCGGGGTGAGACTGCTCGGGGGACAAGTCGCTGGCGGCGACTTCTTGCAGCCGGCCCCGGCGATCAGTGCCAGCGTCGATGCAGAGTAAAGGAGCAAGCGCCGGCGAGAAGTGAAGTCGGATGGAGTGCGCGGCATGAGCGAGATAGACGACATGAGCGGGATACGCGGCATGAGCGGGTCGAGCGGCAGCAACGTGAACGGGGTCGGCTCAGCGCTGGCCGAACGGGCGCGCTTCGACAGTCTGCAAGTATGACCACAGAGCTTTCTTTTCCGTCTCGTCCATCTGCCCGAACGCAGAGATTGGCATGAACGGGTCGAGCTTCTTGCCATTCTTGCGCATGCCGGCGGTGAGCAGGCGATCGAAGTCCTCGTAGGTCCAGCCCTTCAAACCCGTCGAGTCCGGCGTGAGGTTGAGCGGCACCGGAAGCTCCGGGGGAGCGCCCGGAATGGCCCCGCCCGACAGGTGCTGGCCATGACAACCCGCACAGCCTTTGGCGAGAAACTTGCCGTATTCGGGCGTGGGCGAAGGCGCCGGGCCCAGCTCCGGGTGCGAGTGATCGATGCGGCGAGCGACGTCGATCACGATCAAGTCGAAGCGGTCGAGCACTTTCGCCAAGGAACCGAGCTCGCTCGGGCCGTTCCCCTTGCTGGCGGGAGGCAACGTCCGAAGATACGAGATGAGGGCCACGATGTCCGCGTCGGGAAGCCAGCCCATCTCGTTTGCTGGCATGAAGCGAACGGAGCGCCCATCTTTCTTGATCCCGTGGCGAATCAGCCGAAAAAGTTCGCCATCGGAGTAGGCCGCGCCGAGCCCGGCCAGAGAAATGTTGGGTCCCGTGACCGTGCCGAGCGGACCGAATTCCATGGTTTTCCCGCCGCTGAGATCGGCGCCATGGCAGTCGGAATTCACGCACGGAGCGACCGCTCGAGCGAGATGCTCACCGCGCGCAAGCACAGCGGGGTCGGTCGACCTCTCGACCGTAGGCACGGGCACGTCGTAAACGGTGTCCATGCTCGCGCCGAAGCGCTGCACTTGCACTCCGGCCACGGCGGCTCCGCTCGCGACCACGACACCAATCAAGCCACCGATGACAGTAAGAATACGCTTCGCTAGCGGTTTCACGGGATACTCCTCTTCGCGTTGCACGGCGCGCGTCGCGCCGGCCCAAGCCGAGCGCACTGAACGAAGCGCGCCGGTCGCAATCGGTGCCACGAACTCAGCGTGACGGAACCTGCTCTAAGCAAGAGTGTTGCCAACTTGTTCGAGACACGCGATCCCCGCGCAAAACGGGTGTTTTGCGCGCAAAACCCAAAGGGTGACGCGTCAGCGCGCGCGGTCGGCGTCCGGGCAGCGGCGGACGTTCGTTACAGCACACGGACACTTGTCCGCGATGAGCGCATCGCCGCGCGCTCGACCAAAGCGCGCTTGCTGCGAGCGAGCTCGCGGCGTAGAAATCCAATATGGCGATGGGAAGCTTGGCGGCGCGTGGGCTAGCTCTGCTCGCGTCCATCGCGCTCGCCAGCTGCGGAGGTGAGACGGGCAAGGTAGCCGCCGGCGCAGGCGGCACTCCAGCTGCAATTGGCGCAAGCGCGGGGAGCAGCCACAGCGGCGCAGCACCGTCCGCTGGATCGGCAGCCCTGAGCGCCGCAGGAGCGGGCGCGGCAGCCGCTGGGATGGCAGGCAATGGCCTCGGTGGGACCGCCGGCGCGGGCGGCAC
>DASSMT010000049.1:0-30437 GCA_035688655.1 Polyangiaceae bacterium
ACCGAAGGGCTGAGCTCGGCTGAGCCCTTCACCTCTCGGGCGCGCGGGGCGTGCGCCCGAGACTGGTTCCCGCGCACAGTTGGCCGTGAAATCTCGTCGATCGGGCCTTGATTTCGGCGAGTCACTGTCGGTTCGGCGGTCGCGGCCCTAGGCTACGCGGATGGCGCCGCAACTCCCGATCGAGTCTCAATTCACGATTGCCGATCGTTCCAAGCTCCAGTTGTTCTCGCTGAACACTCCCAACGGCATCAAAGTCGCCGTTGCTTTGGAAGAGCTGCACATCCCGTACGAAGCGCACGTGGTGCACATCGGCAAGGGCGAGCAATTCACCGACGCCTTCAAGTCGATCAGCCCGAACTCGAAGATCCCGGCGATCGTCGACTTCGATGGGCCAGGCGGCAAACCGCTATCGTTGATGGAATCCGGCGCGATCCTGATTTACCTCGCGGAGCGTGCCGGGCGCTTGTTGCCGACCGACCCTGCTCAGCGTTTCAAGTGCTTGCAGTGGCTGTTCTTCCAAGTGGGGCACATTGGGCCCATGTTCGGCCAGTTCGGTCACTTTTTCAAATACGCGCGCGACAAGTGCGACCACCCGTATCCGCTCGAACGCTACACGAACGAAGCCAAGCGACTCTTGGGGGTGCTCAATCACGAACTCAGCGACAAGGAATACTTGATCGGTGAGTACACCATCGCCGACATCGCGACCGTGCCCTGGGTCAACGGCTTGCGCGCCGGCTACGGCGCCGGCGATGTTTTGCCCTTGGCCGATTTCCCGAATGTCCAAGCTTGGGTCGAGCGCATCATCGAGCGCCCGGCCTATCGCATCGGCAAGGACGTCGCGAAATTGCCGTAGCAGACCAGAACCGAGCACATGTCCGCGCCGCGGTCGCATCGACGCTTGCGCGGATCTGGCCGTGTTGGAAGGCTGGCTCGTGCGTGCCTCGACCGTGAGCGATGCCTCGGAACTGTGAGCTGAGAAGCGGAGCGCTAGCGAACGGCGCGACGGCCCGTGCTGGTCTCCGTGACCGTGGAAATGGGCTCCGCGCTGGAGGTCGGCGAACTCGGTAGCTCGTGAGCCATGCGCCGGCGCTTCACTTCCAAATACGAAGCGGAAAATGGATTGGCGGGAATCAACACGGGCAGCCGCCGCTCGACCGTGACGCCGAGCTTTCGCAGCTCATCGACTTTGGCGGGGTTGTTCGTCATGAGCTCGACGGACTCGACCCCGAGCTCACGCAGCATGGCGGCCGCCACGTCGTACGTTCGTGCATCCACAGGGAGGTGCAGGAGCTCGTTCGCCTCGACCGTGTCGGCGCCCATTGCCTGCAGGGCGTAGGCCCGCACTTTGTTCGCGAGCCCGATGCCGCGACCTTCTTGGCGCAAATACAGGATTACTCCGCAGCCTTGCTCGGCGATCGCTGCTTGCGCATGATCGAACTGCTCACGACAATCACATTTCAACGAAGAGAACACCTCACCGGTGAGGCACTCGGAGTGCACGCGCACCGGCACGTGGCGTCGGCCACGTACTTCCCCCATGACTAGCGCGCAGTGTTCGCGACTCAGACTCGGGTGCACGCTGGGATCTTCCCAGCGGAACACTCGCACCTGAAACATGCCGTGCCGCGTAGGCAGTGGCGCCACTGCGAGCTGCTCGATGCGAGCCGTGGGCTCATCCGCCCGAGACAATGTATCCATCACGCTGGGTTCCGGAACAGAATGTGGTGCTGGCTCCCCCGAAGGTCAAGCGCGACGCTGGCTGGGCCGCGCGGCAAGCCCGGTGGAACTTCGACAGAGCTTCAAAATGCCGTGTTCGAGCACGGATTTTGCGGGCCTTTTGGAGCCGCCCTTCAATGCGTAGTCGAGCTCGGTCAAAGTCAGAAGCCAACGCTCCAGCTCTGGTCGCGCGATCCGTTTGACTTGCTCGGCTAGCTCGCGCGCCTTGAACGGCGGCGCCCCGGCGCGCACCGCTGCGTCGCTCGCTGACGCGCCGTCGCTCAGCGCAGACTCGAAGCGCAGCATCTGACGCGTGGACCAGGCGAGCAAACCGAGCAAGCGCAGGCCGCGATCTTGGGCGTCGTACACTTCATGCAGGGCGCTCAGGGCCGCTCCCGAATCACGCTGGCTGACCGCCGTAACCAGCTCCCAGACCGTCTTCGTGCGCAACTTGACGACGCATTCGGCGACGACGTCTTCGCTCACCGCGTTGCCTGTTCCCGCGTACAAGCAGCAGCGTTCCAACGCGTCCGTGACTGCGCCCAGCTCGGGGCCCGCCAGTTCTGCAATCAGCTCGGCCACGCCGGACTCGAGCGCGCACTTTCGTTCGCGCGCCGCGCGTTCGATGAACCCCGGCAGGTCGGCGCGAGAAATCGCATCGCAGCTCACGAGCCAGCCGTCTTTGCGCGCGCTGGTCACGAGCTTGCGCCGCTTGTCGAGTGCTCCGCCGAGCAGCACGAGGGTGGTGCTGGCGCTCGGGTTCTGCGCATATTCGAGTAAGCGGTCGAGCGGGTTCAGCTTGTCTTTTGCTGGTCCCTCCACGTTGTCACGCGGCTCCCAATGCTCGAGCCCGCGCACCAACACGAAACGGCGCTTGGCCATCATCGGCAGCGTGCGCGCGGCAGCGAGCGCCGCGTCGACGTCCGTCTCCTGGGCGGAGAGTTGGTCTTCATTCAGGCCAGGGATGCCGCCCGCGGTGGCCGCCGCCTTCAGCGCCTGGACGACCTTGCTCTCCAGGTAGCGTTCCTCGCCCGTGAGCAAATACACGGGGCGAAGCTTTTGCTCTTGTGCTTCGCGGATGGCTTGATCGGGGGTCATGGGCGCGCCGGTTTGGCCAAGGCAGCATTATTGATGGCGCTCGGGGCTGCAAGTGCAGGCCCGCCTTCACAGGGAGGCGACGCGGCATTGGGCATGTAGTAAGAAGGCCGGGTCGTGAAAGCTCGCGTGCGCGCCTCGAATGCCATCGAACCAGGCCAAAATTCGCTCGTCGTGATCGGCAATTTCGACGGCGTACACCTGGGCCATCGCGCGGTAATTGAAGCCGCGCTGTCCGAAGCACGTGATGCTGGTCTGCGCCCACTGGTGCTGACGTTCGAGCCGCACCCGTCCGAAGTGTTGGGTGGTGGTGTGCGCCCGCAGCTGACCGTGCTCGATCGCAAGATAGACTTGATTGAGCGGCTCGGCCCGGAGCTCCGGGTCGTGGTCGAACCGTTCACGCTGGCCCTTTCGCGCTTCACTCCGGCGCAATTCGCCCAAGAATTCCTAATCGAGTTGCTTTCTGCCAAGGTGGTGATCGTCGGCGAGAATTTTCGCTTTGGCCATCGCCGCAGTGGCGATTTGCCCGCGCTGGCCGCGCTCGGCCGAGAGCTCGGATTTGCGGCGCACGCTTCCTCACTCGTGGGCGATGCGCGCGGACCCTACTCCAGTACCCGCGCGCGGGCCGCGCTCGCTGCCGGGGATCTCGCGGCCGCCGAGGCGGTGCTTGGCCGTCCGCACTCACTGAGCGGCGTAGTCGAGCAGGGTGCGCAGCGCGGACGCACCATCGGCGTGCCCACCGCCAATCTAGGCGGAGTCGCCGAAGCGCTGCCTCCCCACGGTGTTTATGCGGTGTTGGTCGATCGTGTTCACGACGGCAAGAGTGCGGCCATCGGCATCGGCGTCGCCAACATCGGACTTCGCCCGACCGTCCACGCCGGCTTCAGTGTGGAGGTGCACCTGCTCGATTTCTCGCAGGATCTCTATGGCGAAAGCCTGCGCGTGCACTTGGTGTCACGCCTGCGCGAAGAGCAGAAGTTTGCCGGCTTGCCCGAGCTCAAGGCGCAAATCGCTGGAGACATCGCCCAGGCGCGCCAGGCATTGGCTTCGGTCCAGCCTGATCCTCTCGCTGCGGGCGGCTGGCGCTGAGTTCCACTCGGAGCTCGCTGGGCGCGCCGCGCGAGACCCCCGCAAGGACCTTGACCGAGCAAGGCTCGGGACCGCAATAATAGCCCGCCCATGGCCGAAAACAGCGACGACCTCGAGCGTCTGAGCCGCGAACAGCTGATCTTGAAAGCGCGCGTGCTCGGCGTCGAGCGCCCCGAGCTGATGACCCGCGTGGAGATGCGCGACGAGATCGTGCGCCGCTCCGAGCCCGACCTCGCGCAGCAAAAGCGCGCACGTGGTTTCCTGGGCGTTGCGCGTGACCTGGTCGCGAGCGTGGTCGAAGCGGGTCTCAACCTGCCCGACGCAGCGGCGCTCATTCGTGGCGACAACAACCGCGAAAACCACTGGAAGGGTCCGCCGCCGGTCGCGACGGTCACGCTCGCAGAAATCTACGCCGCTCAGGGCCACCTCGAGCGCGCCCTGCGCATGCTCGACGAAGTTCTCGCCAAAGAGCCCGACCATGATCCTGCGCGAGCGCTGCGCACGCGCCTGGCCACCGCGACCGATCTGCCGGTTGCTCCGCCGCGCCGTCGCCAGAAGATCTCTTTCGCCGAGCCCGCGGTCTCGGCAAATGCGCCGGATCTCGAGCAGACCGACAACGGCGAGACCCAGCCCCAAGTCGAGTCAGCGAGCGCGGCTTCGGCCGCGCCCGAGCCAGAGCCCGCGGTCGCAACTTCGATCGCCTTCGATTTCGAGCCTGCGGCGGTGACCGAGACTGCGCCGACCCTCGAGCCCGAGAGTCTGACTGCGAACGCGTTCGAGTCCGAAGCTCCGCCCGTCGCCGCGCTGGCGGTCGAACCCACTCCCGCGGACGTGATCGTGAACGAGCCCGCGCCGGCATCTTCGCCTCTTGCCGCCGAGCCCGCACCTGCACCCGAGCCCGAGCCGACACCCGCGCCCGAGCCTGCTCCGGCACCGGCTCCTCTTTCCCTGCTGACGCTCGCCCTCGCGGGCCAGCGTCAAATCTACTGGGAACTTCCGCCCGAGTCGCTCTCGGCTCTGCGCGCCCATTCGCCTGGCGGCCGTCCACTCCTTCGTGTGATTGCGTTCCGCACGCGCGCGGGGTCGGTCGAGCGTCAGGCCAGCGACATTTCCCCCGACACTGAAGTGGGGTTCGCCGTGCTCCCCAACTTGCGCGCGGACGCGGTTGTGCGCGCCGTGTTGGGCTGGGAGGCAGAGGGCCGCTTCATGCCTTACTTGGTCGCATCCGATGTCCCGTCGGGGAGTCCGAGCTCGCGGCAAAGCGGGCCGTTCCGAGCAAACCCCCTGGTGGGCCCCGTCAGTCACGAGGTCGAACTGCGTGCGCTCGGTCATTGCAGTGGGCGACCGGCCCACTAGGACGGGCTCATCGCCGCATTCGGTGCGCAACCCGCGCGGCGCGTGGCCGAACTGGCCCTCATGCGGGTTTTTTGCTTGGCAGTTCTGTGCGGTGTGGTTCTGGCCGCTCCAGGGGCGCTTGCCTCGCCGAGTCCGCCGAGCTTCTCGATCTCGCTCGTCGGCGAGTACCGGAATGGATGGCTCGCTCGGGAATGGTCGGGCCTCCTGCTGCTCAATATTCCGTTCGACCGCTTCGCCGGTGTCGCCATTCGAGCTATGCGCGTCGAGCCGCGCCTAGCAGAGGGACCCCCCAAAAAAGAAAACGAACCAGCGCCAGCCCCCGTAGAGCGTTCCACGCCTACGCCCCCGCCCGACGCCGTGCCAGTCCTGAGCCCGAAGCTCGCGCGGGGGGCGGTGCGACATGCGCTGGCGAGCGCAGGCTTTTTGGACGCGCGTGCGCGCCTGTTCGGCTTGGCTGCGCGCGCCCGCAGCTCGGCCGTGCTGCCCGAATTGGGCGTTCGCACGCTGCGCAGTTCGGGGCAATTGTTGCGTCTCGCGCCGACGGTCGACGACCCGAATCGCTACACGCAGGCGGGCACTTCGGAGCTGACGATCGAGGCGCGGCTGACCTGGCACCTCGATCGCTTGCTGTTCGCCGACGAAGAGGTGCCGCTCGAGCGTTTGCAAATCGAGCGCGATGCAGCGGAGCGCCGTTTGATCGACTACGTCCTCGAGCGGCTTTCGCTCTGGCAGCGAGGCAGGGTACGCGCCGCCGACCCGAACAGCGACCCCGAGCAGCGCGAATCGGCCTTCTTGAACGCCATTGCGGCGGCCGTCGAGCTCGACGTGCTCACGGACGGCTGGTTTTCTCAGGCGATTGGCGAAAGCGAAGGGGGCGCGCAGCCGAAAGTGGCAAACCCCCCCGAGTCGAGGTAAACACGCCTCGCCATGCTCGCTGATGCCCGCAATTCCCTCCTCGACCTTCAAAGGCGCGTCGACGCGCTAAGGGGGTCTCTTTGACGTCCCGGCGCTAAAGCGGGAAATCGAAGAGCTCGACGAACTCTCTGCGGCTCCCAAGTTCTGGGACAATCAAGAACGGGCCCAGGCCTTGATGCGCAAGCGCGCCGGGGCGGTCGAGAAGCTCGGCTGGATCGAGGCACTCAGCAAAGACGTCGCCGACTCGTCGGAGTTGCTCGAGCTGGGTGCCGCGGACAACGACGAAAGCATCACCGCCGAAGTCGAGGCGCAGGTACCCGCGCTCGAAGCGCGCGTGCGCAAAGCAGAGCTGCAACGCATGCTCTCGGGTCCCGTCGATCACGCCAATGCGATCGTCAGCATCCATCCCGGCACCGGCGGCACCGACGCCAAAGATTGGGGTGAGATGATGCTGCGCATGTACCTGCGTTGGTGCGAGCGCCGCGGCTACAAGACCGAGGTCATCGACTTTCAGCCGGGCGACGAAGCCGGCATCGACGGCGCTTCCTTCACCGTCAGCGGTCCGAACGCCTACGGCTATCTGCGCTCCGAGATGGGCGTGCATCGCCTGGTGCGCATCAGCCCGTTCGATGGCAATGCGCGCCGCCAAACCAGCTTCGCTGCGGTCGAAGTGACGCCCGACATCGAAGACGAAATCGACATCGAGATCAAAGACACCGATCTCGAGACCACGACCATGCGCGCCGGCGGCAAGGGCGGCCAGAACGTGAACAAGGTCGAGACCGCGGTGCGCATGAAGCACATCCCGACCGGCATCGTGGTCGTGTGCCGTGCCGAGCGCAGCCAGCATCAAAACCGGGCCATGGCGCTCAAGACCATGAAATCGCGCCTGTACGAGCTGGAGGCGGCCAAGCGCGAAGCGGCTCAGGAGCGCTACGAGGCAGCCAAGGGCCAAATTGCCTGGGGCAGCCAGATCCGCAGCTACGTGATGCAGCCCTATCAGCTGGTCAAAGACTATCGCAGCGAGCACGAGACTTCGGACGTGCAGGGCGTGCTCGACGGCGATCTGGACGCATTCATCGAGGCGTACCTGCTGAAGAACGCCGACCGCGCCACGAACACGCAAGGCACCCCGCCGGCGGCGCTCGGCTGAGTGCGAGCGCCGAGCGGAGTACGGCCGGAACGAGGCCCAAAAGAGAGCTCTTCGGCGTTGTAGACGCCCCCGGCCACTCGCGCTACACCGAGCGCGATCAATCATGGAGAAGAGTGGCGAAGACGCGTTGATCGAAGCGCGGCGCGGCAAGGCGGAGCACCTGCGCTCGCGCGGCCAAAATCCGTTTGCGAACGACGCTGCGAGCGCAGGCCGCAGCCTATTGCGCGACCTGCGTGAACAGTTTGCCCCGGCGCTGCTCGAGCCAGTGTCCGAGCTGCGCTACGATCCCGCGAAGGTCGAGGCGCTTTCCGCTGGTCGCGAATACTATGTCCTCGGTCGCTTGATTTCGCGGCGCGGTTTCGGCAAGGCCTCGTTCCTTCGCCTGCGCGACATGAGCGACGAGCTCCAGCTGTTCGCCAAGCAGGACGTACTCGGCGAAGGCTTCGCCGCGCTGGAAGACATCGACATCGCCGATCACCTGGAAGCGCGCGGCCAGGCGATGGTGACCAAGACCGGTGAGCTCAGCCTCCAGATCACGTCGCTGCGCTTGCTGACCAAGGCGCTGCGGCCATTGCCCGACAAGTTCCACGGCTTGACGGACGTGGACCTGCGCTATCGTCGGCGCTACGTCGACCTGGTCGCCAATCCGGAGGTCAGCGTCACGCTGCGCGCTCGCTCCATCATCGTCCAAGGGTTGCGTGATTTCTTGGATTCACAAGGTTTCCTCGAAGTCGAGACGCCGACGCTGCATCCGCTGGTGGGCGGCGCGGCGGCCAAGCCCTTCAAAACTCACCACAACACGCTGGATCTGGAGCTCTTTCTGCGCATCGCGCCCGAGCTGTACCTGAAGCGGCTGCTGGTCGGTGGCCTCGAGCGCGTGTACGAGATTGGCCGGTGCTATCGCAACGAAGGCATCAGCACCCGCCACAACCCGGAGTTCACCATGCTCGAGTTCTATCAGGCGTACGCCACGTACGAGACCCTGATGGACCAAGCCGAGCGGCTGTTTCGCCACGTCGACTCCTTCCTCGAGCGTCGCCTCGCGGCGCTCGGGCTCTCTGCTCACTATCAGCGCTTCCTCGCCGAGCGCCCGTTTGCGCTCGATGAGCCGTTCGCGCGAGTACCGATGAAGCAGGCCGTCGATTCCGCTCTGGCTCGTGCCGAGCTGCCGCACGAAGTGTCGGCCCAGTTGGCTGCGCTTTCGTTCGAGCTCGGAGCCGATGGCAAGCGGTTGCCGAGCCCGCTCGATGCGGCGGTCGAAGCTTGGAAGCAACGCTCGGAGCGAGCCAAGAGCATCGACTGGGGCAACCTGCGGCGGGCCCTGACGCACTGCAAGTCGGATGGGGAGCGCCTGTTCGTCGCTTACGAATACCTGGCCGAGCCGTTCCTGGCCATCGACTACCGAGCTCCGCGCAGCGACAAGAGTCTACCCGTGTTCATCACCGACTACCCGGCGGAGGTTTCGCCGTTGGCGCGCAGAAAAGACTCGGATCCGACGTTGGTCGATCGCTTCGAACTGTTCGTGCACGGTCGAGAGCTGTGCAATGCGTTCAGTGAGCTGAACGATCCGGACGATCAAGCAGCACGCTTCCGAGCCCAGCTCGAGCTCAAAGCGGGCGGCGCCGAAGAGACCATGGACTACGACGAGGACTACGTGTTGGCCTTGGAGCACGGCATGCCGCCCGCGGCCGGTTTCGGCCTGGGCGTCGATCGCTTGGCGATGGCGCTCACCGCTCAACCCTCGATCCGCGACGTGATCGCCTTCCCGTTGCTCCGTCCCGAGTCGGCATGATCCTCGCTGCGCCTCACATCGGTCAATTGCTGTCTCGGCTGTGGTTCGGTGGAGGCCTGCCCGGGCGTATCGCGTTGGTCGGCGCGGCGCTCGGCATTCTCGGTGTGCTGGTCTGGCGCTTCTTGATCCTTCGCGCCCTGCGTGTGGGTGGCAGGCTGCTGCGCTGGATCACGGGCGTGAACTTCGTCTTGCTCGTGGCGCTCGGCACTTGGGTGAAACGCCTGCCCGAACCGCGCGGCAGCTCGTTCATCCTGTGGCATCAGATCGTTCGCGTCGGGGCCGCGCTCTCGGGCACGGCCTTCGTGGTCTGCTTCATGGTCTTGGCCGTGCCTTGGCTGATGGACCGCTTCGAGGGCCGAGGCTTCGTCTCGTTCATTGCGGCGCGTCATGTGCGCGCGCAAAAAAGCGGCTTTCTGACGGTCATATCGCTGCTTTCCATCGCCGGCGTGGGCGTCAGCTCGTTCGCGCTGTGCGCCGTGGTCTCGATCATGGGCGGCTTCGGTGCCGACTTGAAGCACAAGATTTTGGGCAACAACGCGCACGTCAAGATCGAGGCCAAGCACGTGGGCGGCTTCGAGCACTGGCGCGACTTGCTGGACGACTTGCGCTTGGTCAAGGGTGTTCGCGCGGCGACGCCGGTCGCGGGCGGCGAGGCGATGGCCTCCAGTTCTTCCAACACTGCCGGCGTAAACCTACGTGGCATCGATACAGTCACCATCGGCACGGTGATCGATCTCTTGCAGAACGTCGAGGTTGGCAAGTTCGCCTATCTCGACGATCCGAAGAAGCTTGCGACGCTGCCGCCCGACGAGCCGATCGGCATCGGCAGCGGCGGCGAATTCTACTTGAAAGGTCCGGACGTCAAACCCTACTTGTCCCACCTCGATTCGGACGTAGAGGAGGCCGTGGTCCCGCCCGATGCGTTTCCAGGCATCGTGATTGGCCGCGAGCTCGCCAAGTCACTGCATGTGTACGTGGGCGACGAGCTGACGTTGATTTCGCCCCTGGGTGATCTCGGGCCAATGGGCGTGTTGCCGCGCAGCCGCAAGTTCCGCGTGGCGGCCATCTTCTACAGTGGGATGTACGAATACGACGCGAGTCACGCGTACGTAAAACTCGAAGCCGCGCAGGACTTCTTCGATTTGAAGCAAAACGTGACCGGAATCGAGATCAAAGTGGATGACGCGGAGCGCGTCTCCGAGATCCGTCCCGCGATCGAGGCCAAGGTCGCCCGCGACGAGCTGCGCATTCGCGACTGGAAGGAGCTGAACAAGAACCTGTTCAGCGCGCTCAAGTTGGAGAAAATCGCCACATTCATCATCTTGTCCCTGGCGATTTTGGTGGCGAGCTTCTGCATCATCTGCACGCTTTTGCTGATGGTGACGGAGAAGAGTAAAGAAATCGCGATCTTGAAATCACTGGGCGCGAGCGACAATGCGATCCTGAAAATCTTCATGAGCGAGGGCGTGATGATCGGCGGAATCGGCACCATTTTCGGGGTAACCACCGGACTCGCCGCCACGCTGGGCTTGAAGTGGTTCGGTGTGCGACTCGATCCGGATGTCTACTATGTCGATAAACTGCCCATCAATGTCGATGGCAGTGAGTTTTTTCTGGTCGCTTTGGCCGCCCTGCTGATCACGACGATCGCCACGATCTACCCTGCCGTCGCTGCCAGCCGCCTCCGGCCAGTCGAAGGCATTCGCTACGAATGAGGCAAGCTGTGCCCGAACCACTAGTTACGATCTCGGACCTGAAGAAGAGCTTTCAACACATGGGGCGCACCCTGGAAGTGTTGAAGGGCATCGATTTGACCATCTATGCCGGTCAAATTTTGGCCATTGTCGGTCAATCGGGTGCTGGCAAGAGTACGCTCCTCCATTGCATTGGGACCTTGGATTTACCGAGCTCGGGGCGAATTCGTCTGGGCAGCGAAGAACTCACGACCATGAGCGGCTCGCGCTTGGCGGCAGTGCGCAATCGCGACATCGGCTTCGTCTTTCAGTTCCACCACTTGCTGCCAGAGTTCACCGCGCTCGAAAACGTGATGGTTCCCGGCCTCATTCAGGGGCGCCCGCGTCGTGAAATGGAGAAGCGCGCGCAATCCTTGCTCGAGGAAGTCGGGCTTAGCAGCCGCGCGTCACACCGTCCGGGCGAGCTGTCGGGCGGGGAACAGCAGCGGGTGGCCGTGGCGCGGGCGCTCGCGCTCGACCCCAAGTTGGTGCTTGCGGACGAACCAACAGGTAACTTGGACAGCGCCACGAGCGACGCCATTCACGAGCTGTTCTTCCAAATCAACCGTGAACACGGAACTACGATCATCGTAGTTACTCACAATCCCGCGTTTGCGGAGAGCATGCCACGCGTGGTGCGTATGCGAGACGGCCGAGTCGAGTTCGTCGATGTGGGGCGGGACCATCCATCCGTCCCGCAAGCTCCACCGCCAGTTGCGAGCGCGTAGTCGCTTCGCCTCGCATCGAGTGCGCGCCAAAAAGATCGACGCCGAGGACGCGCCAGAAAGAGCGTGCCAGAAAGAGCGTGCCAAAAAGCACGACAGGGCCGCGTGAGAGGAGCGTGGGAGTGCGTCTGCCTGCGTCGCGTGCGCTCGAAGTGCGATTCAGGAGCACAACACCCACAAGCTCGCACGCGGGCGATTTGCCTCGAAATGACAGGCACGAAGTTTCATCGCTGCCTGCTCGGTGCACCCGATTCACGTCATACGCTTTGTAATTGGGCAGCTTACGCATGACCTCGCGGGCGTGCTGAACGATGCCGACTGAGCCGAGCGAGCAGAACGAGAAAGCTGAGGCAAGCGAGACGAACGAGGCGCGGGCGACGCACACGAGCCCGTAACGCTCACGAGTGCACGCCCCAAAACACGCCAGAAAGAAGACCAGTACTAGTGGTCGACCGCTTTGGATGAGGTAGCTTTTGAGGGAGGTGGCAGAGCCGGCAAGCGCCAGACCTCTAGGGCAATTCGTTGTGGCGAGGGGAGGAGAGACAACTGCAGAAGGGAGGAAGAGGAGGAGAATGAGGAGAAGAGCGAGCAGAACGAAGAGCAGAACGAGCAGAACGAGCAGAACGAGGTAACTGCGAAAGGGGGTGAGACAAGTCCGAGATCCCCCGGGACATTGACAGCATCGCGCGATGCAGGCTACGTTGTGAAGTTAGGGCACTGACCGAGTTACGGACAGTAACGTCGCCGTGCACAGCATGGCGCACGATCCATCGGTATTCTTTGCGCGCGTGTTTCTGGGGAATTCCGCGACACGGAATCGTCACCCCCAGGGTTGACGTAAAGTTTTGAGGAACGCGACCGTTGTGCATCATCATACTCTGTAGTGACGTCCCCGGCGCGTGCGCCCCACGTTACCAACCTACCTGGACTCGGACTCGAATGGGATCACTAGCCCAGACATCTGTCGCGCTCGGCGCCATTGGGAAACGGAAGCTTCGTTGATTCGCAGCTGCACTCGGGGCTCCGAAGAACAGAGACTGAAAGGAAAACGACCCATGCAATCTCCAACTCGTCGCACGCAGGAAGAGAGAAAGCTGCTGGTTTCTCGACGTAGGATGTTGGCCGGCGCAGCCGCAGCCAGCGTGGTGTTCGGATTCGATCCGGTGCACAGGACCTGGATCGGCGAGGCGCGCGCTGCAACCTTCGATCATCTGCCCGAGCTCGACGGCGTCATTGCGACCGATGCCACGACGCTCTCGCAACACGCAACGGACGCCGGCAACATCGTGAGCGGGACGCCCGCTGCGGTGCTGTTTCCCGGTTCGGTCCGCGACATCCAGAAAATGGTCAAGTTCTGCCGCAAGCGTGGGATCAGCGTTGCGCCGCGCGGCCAGGGCCATACCACGTTCGGGCAAGCACTGGTGAAGGGCGGGCTTTCGATCGACATGGGGACGCTGAACGAGATCCATTCGATCACGTCGTCCAGCGCCGACGTCGACGCGGGTGCGACATGGAAGGAGCTCGTGACCGCGAGTGTGCCTCGTGGCTCGACACCGCCTGTGCTCACCGGCTTCTTGGGCCTTTCAATCGGCGGAACGCTGTCGGTCGGAGGCATCTCGCCCACGAATAACCTGGGCGCCCAGGTCGACCACGCGCGCGAGCTGGAAGTGGTGACCGGGGAAGGCGAGCTCGTCCGTTGCTCGGCCAAGGTTCGGCCCGATCTCTTCGAGGCCTGCCTCGCTGGCATCGGTCAATACGGAATCATCACGCGCGCGGTGGTGGACATGGTTCCAGCCAAGCCGATGGTCCGCGTCTTTCAACTGAATTACTTCGACATCGCCGCACTGCTCTCGGACATGCAGCGGCTGGCTGAGCGCGGCGAATTCAACGACGTATCGATGCTCGGCTACCCCGACGGCGCGGGTGGCTTCGTGTTTCAGCTCAATGCGGTCAAGTACTTCGACGCGGCCCATCCTCCCGACAATTCGCGACTGCTGCGGAACCTGATCGCCGACCCGGCCACGGCGCAAATCGCGGACCAACCGTACCTGGAGTACGTCTTGCGCGTCGACGCGCTGGTCGACTTCTTGCGCTCGATTGGGCAATGGGACGGCATCGTGCACCCGTGGTACGACGCCTGGCTGCCGGGCTCGCAAATCGAGGGTTACCTCGAACAGGTGCTACCGACGCTCACGCCCGAGGACATCGGCCCGAGCGGCTTCTTGCTGCTGTTTCCGCAGCGGCGGGCGAAACTGACGCGACCGCTGCTGCGCGTTCCGAAATGCGACGAGTGGATCTATCTGTTCGATATCTTCACTGCGTCGGCGATGCCGGGCGACAATCCGCAGTTCGCGGCGCAAATGTTGGCCAGGAATCGCGAGCTGTTCGATCTGGCGAGAGCCAAAGGCGGAACTCGGTATCCAATTGGCGCGCTCGAGTTCAACCGCTTCGACTGGGCCTTTCACTACGGTGAGGAATTTCCGGACATCGTCCGCCTGAAGCGGCGCTTCGATCCCGATCGCATCCTCACGCCCGGGCCCGGGATTTTCTAGCGCGCTTTCCGGTACTTGATGTGCAGTTCGAGCGAGATCTTCCCGCCTTGCGTCTTGAGCAACGGGCGCATTTCAGTCGTCTGCTGGCCAGCCAAATGAAGCATGAACTCACAAGCCAACGGAAATTGACGCTGGATTTCATCCTGCATGGACACTGGTCCATCATGGAACAGCATCACGATTTCGCCGGGCACGTGCGAAACCATGTCGATCTTCCCGTGGCTGTACACGCGGTTCATGACCGGGACGAGCTTTTCGGTCGCACTGCTCACTTCGAACAAACTCAGCACGAAGCGGTAGATCTTCAGCAGGGTCTCTCGTGTCGGTTCGAACACGATGCGGCGATCGAACGTCTTGCCGTCTTCACCCGTGCTGGCGAGCACTTCTCTACGCATCGCAGCGGTGAAGGCGGTCCAGGCCTGCAGCGGGTACCAACCGACGCTCACGATCTTGCCGCGTACCATCTCGGCCGCGTCTTTGCCGATCGCTGCGAGCGCGCGCTCGTACGTGGGCACGCCATACGTCTTAATCATCCAATCCCGCGCCGGAAGGATGATCGCCCCTTTGATGTGGGGCTCCGAGAAAACGGGATCGACCGAGATGCTCATTCGAAATATCGATGCGCTTTAAACGGCGCGGACGATACCTGCGTTCTGCCCTCGCTTCAAGCATTGCCGCCGCACGCACGCGCAGCCCCGGCATGAAAGGCGCGGTTTCACGCATGTCGTCTTCACGACGGCCCTTCGGCACCAAGCAACCTCAACTCAGAAGCTGATACCAACATGAATCCAAAATCGACTCTGGCTGGAAGCACAGTAGGTATGGGCGGAGAAACCCAGCGGACGGAAGCAAGCGGATCGGGGGTATCTCGCACCGCGGAGCGGGTGACGATCGATGGCGTGGCGATGCCCCGTCTCCGGCGTCTGTGTGAGGCGCTCGGGATGGAACAGGACAGCGAGCACATCGCCGGCGTTTTTCGGCGTCTGGTTGCCCCATGGGGCGCAACACCGCCGCTCGACGCCCCGCCGTGGTTGTCGGAAGTCGGCGACGATCACACGCCGTTCGAGTTCTCGGCGGCCTTTGGTACGCGAAACGAGCTGCGCATTCTGGTCGAGCCGCTCGGTAACCCGGCCGGGTTGATCGCCAATCGCGACAGGGCCTTGGCCGTGCTCGACGATCTGGCGAAAGATCACCAGCTATCTTTCGAGCGGCTGCGTCGCATCGAGGACCTGTTCTTGCCCGAGGACCCGCAAGGCTTATTCTCGATTTGGCTCGGCGTATCGTTCTTCTCGAACGCCCCGGCAGACGTCAAAATCTACTTGAATCCAGAGGCTCAGGGCCCCGCCAAAGCCGCTCAACTCGTGGAAGAGGCGATGGTGCGGCTGGGCTTCTCGAACGCGTGGCCCAAGATTGCGAGTTCCATTGGGCGGCGCGGGCGGGAACTGGACGAGCTCAAGTATTTCTCTCTCGATCTCGCGCCACGCCCAGAGTCGCGCGTGAAGGTGTACGTGCGACACCTGGCCGCAACGGTGGCGGACGTCGAGCGCGCCGCCTCCAACGCGCGTTCGCACCGTGCCGGCGATGTATCGGAATTCGTCGAGGCAACGAGCGGTAATACTTCGGGAGTGTTCGGCGGGCGTCCGCCTGCGACTTGCCTCTCGTTCGTAGAGAAAATGGGCAACGAACCGGCGGTTGCAACGCATCACTTCCCAGTCAATGGCGGGTACGCCGCGAACGACACGGAAGTCGCGTCGCGCCTCGTCCGCTACATGACGAAGAAAGGGCTGCCTGTCGCGACCTATGAACGGGCCTTGGCCGCCATGGCCGAGCGCTCGCCGGCTGCCGGTATCGGGCTACAGAGCTACGCCAGCTTTCGGCGCGAGGGCGAGCAGATTCGACTGACCGTCTACTTCCCGCTGGAGCTGTATCAACCGGGCAAGATCGCGTCGGCCAGCGCACGCCGTGCGCCCACGACGCCGGCCGAGATCGTCGAACGCTTCGAGCAGGAACCGCTCGCCGATCATCCATTCATGCGTCGTCTGCGCCGAGAACCGGTCGACCTGTACAAGCTGTGGAAGCTGATGAAAAACGCGCAGATCGGCATCATCAATGGCTTCTCGCGTCGGCTTTCGCAGGTCGTTGCCAAGGTCGACGACGACCGAATTCGCTCCATCCTGGCGCACCAGCTCAACGACGAGCTCGGCAATGGTCAGTTCGAGCGCGCGCACAGCCAGCTGTTTGGCAAGCTGGTAGCCGGACTCGATCGCTGGAAGGCCGATGTCGTCGACGAAGCCCTGCTGAAGCCTGGACAGAACCTGAGTCGCGGACTCGAGGAAATCTACTTCACCTCGGACGCCTTCGAAGGAGTCGGCGCAACGATGGTGATCGAGATTTTCGGACGTCAGGTGGACATGTTCTTCGGCGACGAATTTCGGCGACAGAAAGAGGTCGACCCGAAGTCGCTCGAGTGGCTCAACATGCACGAAGAGCTGGAAGTCGAGCACTCTGCGGAATCCATGGAGCTCGCTCATCTCGTGCCCGCAGAGTCATTGCCTGCCCTGTGGCGCGGTGCGAGGCGGGTCAACGACGTCAGTACTGCGTTTTTCGACGAGATGTACGGAGTGTGCTTCGGATGAACGAAGACCTGACGCGGTATAGACGTCGCTTCTCGGTTTTACGGGAGCGCTCGTACTTCACCGCGCAATGTCTCGGACCCTTGCCGGACGAGGTGTTCTCCGATCTCAACGAATATACTCAGACGCTACTCCTGCGCAGTCGCTCACTCGAGCTTTGGTTGTCTCGGATGTACGAGCTGATCGATTTGCTCGAAAGCTTTCTGAACGCCCCGCCCGGAACGGTCGCGCTGCGCGATTCGTCGACTGCCTGCCACGCGGCGATCGCATCCGCGCTCGAGCCGTCTGCCGAGCGGAATCGCATCCTGACGGTGCAAGGTTTGCACTTCAAATCCACTCGCTACCTGTGGGAGTCGCAAGAGGCGCGCGGGTTCTCGCTGCTCGACGTCGAGGCCGAGGCTGAGTGGACCTCGGCGGAGGCGCTGTGCTCCAAAATCGACGAACGAACGGCAATCGTGGCGGTCCCGCTGGTGTCCGCGCAGACCGGGGCGCTCCTGCCCGTAGCCGAGATCGCCGCGCGGGCGCGTGACGCGGGCGCACTCACGATCGTCGACGCGTATCAGGGGGTCGGCATCGTGCCCGTCGACGTGCGCGCGCTGGGTGTGGACGTCGTGATCGCCGGCACGCACAAGTGGATGTGCGGTGCCGACATGGGGCTCGCCTTCATGTACGCGAGCCGCGAGCTTTGCGAGCGACTCGTGCCCAAGTATCCAGGGTGGGTCGGGCATGCCGACCTCAAGACCGTGACTCCGAGGTTCGTGCCCGCGCAGGGCGCGCAACGCTTTCAGCAGGGGTCGCCTGCCATGGAGCCCATCTACACGGCGCGTGCGGGGTTACGCTTTCTGCTGGAGGTCGGAGTCGAGGCCTTGCGCGCTCGCTCTCTGTTTCTGACGCAGCGCCTGATCGACGGAGCTCGCGAACGCGGGTTCCGATTGTTGACGCCCGTGGAGGCCGAGCGCAGGGGCGGCATGCTGTGCATCGACCTTGCCGACCCGGATCGCATCGCGAATGCGTTGGCTGCCGAGCGAATCGACGTCGACACTCGACCGGGAGCCGGTCTGCGCGTGGGCCCCTACCCATGTTTGGACGAATCCGAGTGCGAACACCTGCTCGATCGCTTGGCAGTGCTGAGCCGAGCTTGAAGCCCGACATCAGCCGGCAGCGCAACGCACTATCACCGACGACTGCCGCGCTTCGCGCGGGAGCGACCCGTTCGCGACCGGCGGGCCGTCGGCTTTGCCCAACGGCCCCCAAAACAATCAGAGTCCCAGTGGCAAAAATTCGCCGTGCTCGGGGTCGTAGTCGAAGACTTGGCCCTTGCCGACATCGAAAATCCAGCCATTTACCTGGAGCTTGCCCGCATCCATCCTGCTGGCGACGAACGGGTATTCACGCAAGTGTTCGAGTTGAGCGAGCACGTTCTCTTGAATGGCTGCGGTCAGCTTTTGTTCGCCGTTCAGGTGAGAATACTTCTCGTCGATCAATTGCTTCACTTCGATCGTGCTCCTCACCCAGCGCCTGACGTATTCCAGATGCTCGACGCTTTCCGGTTCGAGGATTGCCTTCAGTGCGCCGCATTGCGTGTGCCCGCAGATGATGATGTTCTCCACGTTCAACACCTCGACGGCGTATTGAATCGCTGCCGCCGTACCGCCGGGCAGATCCATGTGCGGCACGACATTGCCGACATTGCGCACGATGAACAGTTCGCCGGGTGCCGCGTCGGTGATCAGGTTGGGAACCACGCGGCTATCCGAGCACGTGATGAAGAGCGTCTCGGGGCGCTGTCCGGCTTCCGCCAGCTGTTCGAACAATTCACGGTGGCTGGCGAAGAAGCCGCGCTGAAATGAATGGATACCTTTCACCAATTTCTGCATGACCCGGCGACCGTACGCGAGCTGCCGACAAAGTGCACGCGGCTTGTCGCTATCCGAGCGGCAGGACGTAGGCCGGATCGCCTTCAGCCAGATCCAGTTGCGCCTGAACTTCGCTCGAGACAGCGACGTGGGTTTCGTCCAAAGGTTGCACGTCGCAAGGAACCGCACGAAAAAATGGCGCTTGCGGGAGATCCCGCCCGAGCAATGCCCGTGCGGGCGGACGCGCGCCCGCGGCACGGCCAATCCGGACGACGCGAGCGTTTCGGAGCAATGTCACGTCGTCACTGGCAGCGATGAAATGCGGGCCGCCATCGAATGGATCGATGCGCTCGGCGTAGCGAAAGCCGACGCGGCGCAGCATCTTCTCGACGCCTTTGGTTTGGGCGCCGACCTTGCCGATGACACTCTGGGCCTCCGGCGACAACAGGGTTGCGTAGATGCCTCCGCTCGGAAACAGGTCGCGGATGAAGGATTTATCGGTGCTCGAGAGCAAATCCGCCTCACGGTAGCTCATGCCGGTGAAGCGACGGCCGAGCGCCTCCCACAGGTGGCTCGTGCCATCCGCCTCGAGCGGCGGCAAGAGCTCGGCCAGCAACTCCGCCTGGAACAGCTCGCGGTGAACCGCGATGTACAAGAAACGCACGTACGAGATCAGGAGTCCGTGGCGATCGCCCGAGGCACGCCGCTCCGGTGTGACCACCAAACCGCCGAGCTCGGTGGGTCCTTCATAAGAGAAGCCGAGATGCAGCACCGTGTGTTGGAAGTGCCGATCGAGCGCGCTGTGGTACTTCTCTTCTGAAATCACGTCGAAGTAGATGTAGGGCGCGTCGCGGCGTCCGAGCTGAGCCACGATCATGGAGGTGCCCACGGCTTCGCGCGTCTCCAGATCGCGCAACAAGAAGACGTACTTGCGCTTGCGTAGATCTTTGATCTCGCCCGAGTAGCTGCGCTCGGAATGGTCGAGCAAGCGCTGCACGTGGCTCCGGTCGTGCGGCAGGTTCACCGAATTGAGGTGGCGCGCCAGGTCCAGGAGTTCTTCCTCGTCGGAGCGAACCGCGCCGCGTATCTCAATCCGGAGCATGGGCTTGTTCGTGTATCATGAAGCACGCTCGGCCGGAAAATGCCGGCGAGCTCGGGCGACAGCCGACCGGCTACGGGTGCTGGTCTAGGAGCTGGACTCGAGCACGCGATGAATCGCGTCCGGGACCAAGCCGTAGCCTTCGGCGGCGGCGAGCAGGCGGGCGTTGTCCGGCAACTCGGTCAGGAATTGGCGCGCGTAGGGCGTGCCGACCAAGCCGTGGAGCCGCCGCACCAAAGGCGGCATCCCGCGAGCGATCGCCTGGCGCGCGGCTTCCTCTTCACCAGTGGCTGCGTAGGCGGCGTGCAATGCCAGGTACACCGCAGATTCGTTGAGCAGGCTGGGCGCGCCCTCGTCGAGCAAACTCGCGGCTTCGCGCGCCAGTTCGACCGCACCGCCGGCGTTGCCGCAGCGCCGCTCGGCCTCCGCCCACAAACCGAGCGCGACGGGCAACAGATCGCGATGGCCCGTGCTGCGGTAGGACTGCGCGGCGATGCGCAACAGACCGAGCGCGCGCCGCCACTCCCGCTCGGCGTTGGCGCGCAGCAGCTCACTGCCGCGATAGAACAACATGCCCAAGTTGGCGCGATCCGGCGCGGCCCAAGCCCCCGTCGCGGCGGCGTCCGCGTCCGCGCGCACCTCGGCCAGATGGGCCTCGAGCAGGCGATCGTTGCCGAACGTGGCGGCCCAGCCGAGCAAGTTCATTTGCGCGTGGCGCACCGCGCCCAGACTGCCGATGGCATCGGACAAAGCGAGACCGGTCTCCAGCGCCGTGCGCGCTTCTTGGCGGGCGCCGATCGTGGTCAAGGCGAAGCCCAGATTCGTCATGATGATCGCCTCGCGCTCCTTCAGCCCCGCGCGTCGCGCAGCGCTGGCCGCGTTGCGGCGAGCCTCCAGCGCGGAAGCCAGCGAGCCCTGTGTTTGGCGGACGATGGCCTGGGTCTGGTAGGCGTCGACCGCTGCCGCGCTCGTGCTCTGTTGCCGGGCGAGCTTGAGCAAGCGCTTGATCTCGGCTTCGGCCTCTGCGAAGCGACCGGCGAACGCCACGCGCAACGCCAGCACCGCCGAGCAACGCGCTTCTTCGTCCAGCAAGCCGAGCGCAGCGGCTTGATCGCGCGCTTCGGCCAAACGCTCGCTGATGCCCTCGCCGGAGCCGAGCGCGTCATCGTAGCGCGCCCGCGCGCCGCGTGCGCGCACCGCGCTCGCTTCGTCGTACACGTTGTCTTCCATCGACAAAATCGCGGATTCCCGATCGCTCGCGCGCGGGTCGAGGCGGCTCCACGCTTCGTCCAAGTAAGACGCTCGCAAAAAGCCCTTGGGCTTGTTCTCGGCGAACATCAAGGCGCGTTCGGCCATGCTCATGGCGTCGGCCAAGGCGTTCGCCGCGAGCGCACGCTGCGCGGCGCGCTCCCAATGCTCGGCCGCGAGCACGTGCTGCGCGCCCAAGTCGTATTGGCCGGCGACCGTGGCGGCGTCTTCGCCCATGGACGTGAGCCAGGACGCGGCGAGCGCGTGCAGTTCCTTGCGTTGCCGTTCGCCGAGCGAAGCATAAGCGACCTCGCGTACGAGCGCGTGCTTGAACACCCATTCGCGAGTACCCGGAAAGCGCGATACGTTTTGCTCGGTCAAGATTTCGGAGGCGACCAGCGCCTTCATCACGCTCTCGGCGCGCGGCATGCCGAGCGACTCGAGCGCCGCGTCCCAGCAAGTGAGGCCGAACACGCTCAGCCTGCCCACCGCGTCGCGGCACTCTTCGTCGAGCGCGTCCAGACTGACCTGAATTGCGGCTTCGAGCGTGGGAGCGTGCGCCGTGTCACGCCCGGAGGCGCTGAGGCGCGCCAATTCTTCGGCAAACAGCGGGAGACCCGCGGCTTGCTCAGCGATCCGTTCGACGATGTCTTCGGGCACTGCTTCACCGACCACCGCCCGCGCGATTGCGCGCGATGCCCGCTTCGAAATCGGGCGCAGCTCGAGGCGTACGTGATCGCGACCTGCGAAGCGGTTCGCCTGGTCGGACCAAAAATCCGGGCGCACCAGCGCCATCACCACCAGCGCACGACCCGTGGCGCGGCCGAGCAAGTGATCGAGCCAGCCGATGCTCTCCGGATCGGCCCACTGCAGATCTTCCATCAAAATGGCGGTCTGCTCGTTGCTGGCCACTTGCAGCACGAGGTCGGTCATCGCCAGCCACAGCACGTCGCGCGAACCGCGTGGATCGAGGCCTTCGGGTAAAGGTTCGTTGGCCAGTAGCCGCGCCAAGAGCTCGCGATTTTTGGCCGTGAGCTCGTCCCGGGTGGATGGCCCGAGCCGCGACACGATCGCTTTCGCGGCCTCGCTGCTGGTCGCGCCTTTGGGCAGGCTGATCATCCCGCGCAGCACGTCCGCCGCGGCGCCCAGCGCGTGCCCTTGCGCGTACGCTTCACTGCGTTGCAGAACGATGTGCGGCGCTTCGGCCTGAGCGGAGATGCGCGCCATCACTTCACGCCGCAGGCGGCTCTTGCCGATGCCCGGCGGCCCGGCGATGGACACCAAAATCGGCGTGACATCCAGGCGCGAGCGCTCGAACGCGCTGAGCACCTGAGCCAGCTCCGGATCGCGGCCTACGAAAGGCGCGCCGCCACCGCCCCGCCGACCGTGCACGGGTTCACCGACGACCGACGAGCCGTCGTCGCGGGTGCGGAACTCGTAGCGGCCGCGCCCGAGCTCGCTGGTCGTGGCATCCGCCAGCACCACGCCCGCCTCCGCGTCGCGGGCCAGCGACGAGGCTCGATCGACGACCTCCCCGACCGGTAAGACTTCGCCGATCTCGTGCGCGAAGTCGAGCCGCGCTCGCCCGCTGGCCACGCCCACCCGAGCCCCCGCTCGCGCCAAGCGCCGCCCGAGCTCGAGTCCGACGGCCGCCTCGCTGCCCACGGCGCGGCGCGCGCCGAGGTGTGCGACGATCGAATCCTGACCGAGCGGCACTGCGTCCGCGCCGCGCTGCCGCAGCTGTTCGAGCGCTCGTTCCCGCGCCGAAGCAGTGGCGAAGCGAATCGCGACGATCGACGTCACGAGCCGTGAAGCGCTCGAACCGAGCCGCGTGGAGCGCGGATCGGGCACATGCTCGAGCCAGCTCATGCGTTCCGCGTCGCTCGCAGCGCCGTGCAGCATGGTCAGCACTTCACCCATGCTGCCCGGGCGTGAAGCCGGATCGGTGTGCAGCATGCTGCTCACCAAATTATCGAGCTCCGGCGGCGTGTCGCGGCGCAGCTCGCTCAAGCGCGGTGGCGCCGTGGTCACCAAGCGAGCCAAGGTCGCGATCACCGTCGGACCGACATGTGGCGGGCGTCCGGCGATCAGCTCGAACAGCGTGGCGCCCAGCGAGTAAATATCGCAGCGCGCGTCGATCGGTGCGTCACCGCGCGCCTGTTCGGGCGCCATGTAAGCAGGCGTGCCCACTACATCACCCGTGCGGGTGATTCGGATGTCGCTCCGGGCAGCCACGCCGAAATCCACCAACTTGACCTGCCACGGCCCGAGAAAACCCTCATTTTCTGGGGCTTTGCACAAGAACAGGTTGCCGGGCTTGATGTCCCGATGGATCACGCCGGCGGCGTGCGCTGCTTGCAGTGCTTCGGCGACGTGCACGGTCAAGTCGACCGCCTGCGGAATCGTCAGCGGATCGCGCTTCTGGCGCGCGGCCAGGTCTTCGCCTTCCAACCACTCCATGGCCACGAACGGCAGCCCGCTTTCGCCAAAAACGCCGAAGCCGACGGTCTTCACGATGCCCGGGTGATCGAGGTTCTCGAGCAGCTGCCCCTCGCGTGTGAAGCGCGCCTCCTCTTCCGGCGCGTCGCCCGCTTCCGAGGCGATCACCTTGAGCGCAACGTAGCGTTCACCCTGCAGATCGTAAGCGCGATAAACGATGCCGGTACCGCCGCGCCCGACCTCGCGTTCTACGACGAAGCGGTCGCCCAGCTGTCTGCGTTCGGTGATGGGAGCAATGGACACGGTAACTCCTCGAGACTAGTCCTCATGTCCGCGGGCGTCGACTGGGCAGAGCGCGAACCAGTCCGGAGCCGCGCCATCACCGTCCGCGTGGCGCACGCCGTGGGCGCGGGCGCCGCACCGCAAGCGTCGGGGGTGGAGCGATGTCCGGCAGGCTCGGCGCGGCCGCCACGGCCGGCGCGAAGCCGGTTGCGAGCAAATCGTCCGCGCGGACCGCGGCCCCGGTGGCACGGCGCGCTGCCGACAACAGCCGGGCGCGAAATTCCAGCTCGTTGCCCGGCCAATCGTGCTCCGCGAGCAAGCGCATCGCCGCCGGCTCGAGGCCGAGCGGTTCACCGCGCAGCGAAAGCCCCACGCGCGAGAGCGCCTCCAGCGCGAGCGCCTGCAAATCTTCGGCCCGCTCGCTCAGGGTGGGCAACACGACCTCCGAGGCTCCGAGCCAGCGTGACAAATCACGGCTGAGGCGCTGCTCTTCGAGCAGGCGCGCGAGGGGCACGCGCAGGGTCACGAACAGCGCGGGCTTCACCACCGAGGAAATGTTCACGGAGACCGCGCGCCGCGCGAAAAAATGCGCGATCAGATCTTGGATTTCGAGCGGTAGTACGGCCACATCCAAAATCGCGAGCGTGCCACCATCGGCCAGCACCAGGGGCGAGCGCTCTTTGTCTTCCCAGATTTCCCGCGCATGCTCGGTCGGGTTGGTGCCGTCCACGATCACGAAGGCGCCTCCCGCTCGCGCGCTGTGCAAGTGGGCGTGCGCGGCCCAGCCGATGGCGTCCACCCCTGGCGCGGCCAAGAGCGAGATGGGCGCGCCTTGTTTGCCCAAGCGTTCCAATCGCTCCAAGGTTTGCCGCGCCGCGGGGCTGTAGGCGCTGGTGCGCACGCTGCGCGCGAGCCGTTCGGCGAGCTCCAAATGCCGGCCAGATGCCGCGAAGATGATGTGCTCGAGGCGCTTACACTCGTCGTCCACGCGATCTGCGCGCAGAACGGCCTTGAGCTCGCGCTCGCGCGAGCGGGCGAGCGCGGACGAAACCGCCAAGAGCGCGCTGATGCGATCGGCGAGCACGCGCACGGCGCGCGCCTCCTCGAGCGTCATGGCAGAAGTGCGGGTACCGGCCGGAAGCAAGATGAAGCCGATCGCGCCGTCGTCGTCGACCACGAGCGTCGCGGAGAAGGCGCGGCGATCCTCGAACCAAGCGATCAGCGGTCGCACCTCCGGTCGACGCACGGCCAGCACCTGCAAGGCTTCGGCGCGCAGCGTTCGCTCGGGCTCTTCTTTGGCGAGTTCGTACAGGCGCACGGGCGCCTCTGCAGTCTCGACGTGCAGGTAGCCCGCGACGTCCACCGACAACATCTCGGGTGGGCTGTTGCGGAAGATGGCGGGGCGTGCGTTGGGTGTCGTGGCGGTTTTGCCCAAGGCTTCGAGGGCGGCGCGCAGCGCCGAATCGGGCTCCGGTTGCAGCGCGCCACGGCTGGCGGCTTCGATCGCGGTGAGCCAACGCGATTGCTCGGGACCGAGCGGTTTGGCAACCGAGCGCGCGATCAAGCCCACGAACACGCACAACGTACTGGCCGACAGCAGAATTGCGCCCGAATACTCCGGGACGGAGCGCACCACGGCACCTGCGCCGAGGATGATCGGGGTGCCCAAAATCAAGATCGAAAGGATGCCGCGCAGGCCGGTCGACACCGTGGTCGGCTCGGGGGTCGTCGCCGCCCAAGTCATCGATGAAGCGGCGATGCAAACCGCGACCGGCAGCAGGCGATCGGGCGGAGCGACGTCGAGCAAACCGGCAGGGATGGCGACCGAGAATGCGGTGACGGCGAGCGAGAGCGCGCCGGACGCGCGATCGCCGATGCCGAGCTCCAGGCGGCGAAGCGCGTGCACGCGGAAGCTCGCCGCGACGAACACGAGCAGCGACGCGATCGACGCGCTGATCGTGGCATAGTCGATCATCAGCGGATCGAGGCGAACGCGTTCCGCGGGCAGCAGCGCGAACCCGAGCGGCAGCGCGGTGGCAACCGCCCAGAGCAAACCGGCAAACGTGGCACCATCGAGCGACAGCGCTTGGGCGGGGGGTTTGAGTAAACCTGCTCGCGGCGCGATGCGCGCGATCGCGACCAAGGCGGCGACTGCTGCGGTTCCGGCGCCCAGGTTGGCTGCGGCGTCGAGCGCGGGCCGACCGGCGGGACCGGTGCGCGCAGCGACCCACATTAGGCTACCCCAGACGACCGCGCGAAATGCGCTGCGTGAGGTGAGCGAAACGTCGTCTTTCCCGGCTGGGATGGCGGTGCGCCGGAAGGCCTCGTGGAGCGCTGCGGGCAGCGACAACAACGCGAGCCAGGGCAGCGGGCTACCCGCCAAATGCGCGGCGCCCACGCACACATACGCGAGCGCGGCGGCAGACAGCCAAAAAGAGCGTGAGCGCCCAGTCACGGCGCGAGCCTAGCGCGTGCGCCATGCCGCATCGGCGAAAACCGTAGCTTCTAGCAGACTGATTCGAGTAGCTACCGGCGACCGACCGAGCGGCAGTTTCGCCCGCTCCCGATGCAGCTCCCATAACATATGGATGTAAAAGGGCATTTGTGTAAGGCTCGGGCCGTAGCTGAGCTTCGGGGGTTTCCTCGTTGCGCGGAACGTGGGGCAGGGTTATCCGCCCTGCGCCGGCGCGAGCGGGCGCCAAGGTGACGATGAAAAAGAATTACGTCCTCGACACGAATGTTCTGATCCACGATCCGCACGCATTTCTCAAGTTCGAGGACAACGACGTCATCCTCCCGATCTACGTGATCGAGGAGATCGATCAGTTCAAGCGCGACGCAAACGAGCGCGGTCGCAATGCGCGCACCGTGTCGCGCCTCCTCGATGCGCAGCGTGCCAAGGGTCCATTGTCCAAGGGCGTCGACCTGCCGGACGGGGGATCGCTGCGCGTGCACGTTCCGCAGCGGCGCTTGGAGCTGAAGATCGCGCTCAACCCGAACACGGGCGATCACGCCATTTTGCAGACCGCGCTGGAGTTCCGCGATCAGTTCCCGGATCAGCCGACGATCTTCGTGACGATGGACGTGAACCTGCGCATCCGCGCGGACGCGCTCGGTCTCACGACCCAGACTTACGAAAACTCCGCGGTCGACCTGGATCGAGTCGAGACCGGCATCATCGAACTGTCCGTGACCGCGGCCGAGCTCGACAAGTTCTTCGAGTCGAGCGCACTCAGGCCCGCCGACGCCGACAAGATCAACCCCAACGCCTGTGTCGTGCTGCGTGACGACAGTCCGCGACCGCGCACGGCCCTCGGTCGCTTTCACAATGAGCCGCGCGAAATCCGCGCCTTGAAGACGCCGCGTGAGGGACTGCTCGGCATTCGTCCGCGTAACAAGGAGCAAGCCTTTGCGCTCGATCTGTTGCTCGACGACAACGTGAAGCTCTTGACCTTGGTCGGCAAAGCCGGCACCGGCAAGACCTTGCTCGCGCTCGCCGCCGGCCTGCGCCGTGTGGTCGATGATGGCGCCTACGCTCGGCTGTTGGTCAGCCGCCCGGTGATGCCGCTCGGTCGCGACATCGGCTTTTTGCCAGGGGACGTGGATCAGAAGCTCAACCCGTGGATGCAGCCCATCTACGACAATTTGGAGTTCTTGTTGGTGGCGGGCGGCAGCAAACGGCGCGGCGTGCGCGGCTTCGAGGAGCTGTTCGAAGCGGGGCAGTTGCAGGTCGAGCCGCTCACCTACATTCGCGGCCGAAGTCTGCCGCAGCAATACGTGATCGTGGACGAGGCGCAGAACCTGACTCCGCACGAGGTGAAGACGGTGATCACTCGTTGCGGTGAGGGCACCAAGATCATCCTCACCGGGGATCCGTTTCAGATCGACAACCCGTACGTCGACAACGCAACCAACGGCCTGTCGGTCACCGCTGACCGTCTGCGCGGGGAATCGATTGTCGGCCACATCTTGCTCTCCAAGGGCGAACGCAGCGAGCTCGCGAACATCGCTGCCAACAAGCTCTAGGCCATGGCGATCGCTCCGCAACCGCGCGGCGTGATCGAACTGGATCGAACCCCGCTCTTTCAGAACACTCAGCAGTTGCTGCGCCGCGCCGAGGCCGAAATTCGGCTGTTGGATCGGGCGCAGCCGACGAACGCCATGCTCGAGCGCGAGGCCCTGATCCTCGACTACGGCGCAGGCAGGCAGCGCGCTCCGAGCTTTCAGTACGCACCCTTGCCGGAGCTCGGCAAGCTGCGTGCTGCTCTGTCCGCTGCCGCCACGGCCATCGGCGGATTGGGTGCGCTCGGCAGCGCGTACGCGGGCCGCGCGCTCGAGCTCGAGTGCGAGGCCGCGGCGGTGGAGCACATCGACAAGCCCGGCTTTTCAGCGTGCTGCGCGCGGCGCTACCCGTTCGAATCCTCGCCCGATGCCGAGCTCGCCGATGGCTGTGCCGCGCTCTGGATCCAGGCCAGCGACGACCTGCCGACCAAGCTGCACCGCAGCGACGATCGCTCCGATCCGGAGAGCTTGATCTGTGCGCTCGAGCGAGCTGCCGAGGGCTTGCCAGTGCGCGTGCAAGTCCGCAATCAGGCGGCCGCGGCCTCGGTCGGGGAGGGCTTCATCGGCGTGCGCGCTGGACTCTGGCATAGCCGAGAAACCGTGACCCGCATCGTGCTCCACGAGATCGAGGGCCATGTTCGGCCGCGCGTTTTGGCGCAACGTGAGGCGCTCGGCCTATACCGAGTCGGCTCGGCCAAGAGCAGTGACGAAGAAGAAGGGCGAGCTCTGCTGTTGGAGCGCGGCGCGGGCGTGCTGGAGGGAGCGCGTCGTCGTGAGCTTGCCAGGCGGCACTTGGCCGCGCGCGCGGTGCGTTCCGGGGCCACGTTCCAAGACACCGTGCTGCAGTTGCTGGGGTTCGGCCAAGACATTGCCAGCGCCGTGGAAGCGGCCTGTCGCGCATTCCGCGGCGGCGGGCTGGCGCGTGAGTCGGTGTATCTGGTCTCGCTCGCGCGAGTGACGCGCGCCTTCGAGGCCGAGCCTGAGCTCGAACGTTACTTCGAACATGGGCGAGTCAGTGTGGAGGCCGCGCGGCTGTGTCGCGCCGGCTTCGGCTTTCGCAGCGGCTAGGCCAGCTCCACGATGACCGGGATGTGATCGGAAGGCTTGTCCAGCCGTCGCGGCTCGCTATCCATGCTCGCGCTGGTACAGCGTTTGGCTAGCGATTCCGACAGGAACACGTAGTCGATGCGCAGGCCTTCGTTCTTGCGGAAGCCACCGCCGCGGTAGTCCCACCAGCTGTAGCGACCGCCTTCCGAGTGGTGCTGGCGATAGGCATCCTTCAGCCCGAAATCGCGCAGCTTCGCCAGCGCGCGGTGCTCGTCCGGATGAAAATGGACTTTGCCGCGGAACAGCTCCGGCGCATAAACGTCTCGCTCGTCGGTTGCGATGTTGAAGTCGCCGCACACGAGCACGTCGCTGTTCGGGTTCGTCGTTTCATCCAGCGTGCTGCGCAGCTGCTCGAGCCAGGCGAGCTTTTCCGGGAACGAGGGTGAGCTGACGCTCTTGCCGTTCGGCACATACACCGAGAAGACGCGTATGCCAGCGACCGTCGCGGCGATGGCTCGTCGAGCGGCGTCGGCAGCTTGGCCCGAGAGCCCAATCGTGATCTCCTTCATCGGCAAGCGCGACAGGATCGCGACGCCGTTGTACGAGAGCTGCCCGGCCATGGCCACCCCATAGCCGAGCCGCATGAACTCGTCGGTCGGGAAATCGTCGTCGGTTACCTTTGTCTCCTGCATGCACAGCACGTCGGGCTGCACACGTTCCAGCCAATCACAAGCGTGGTCGAGGCGAGCGCGGATCGAATTGACGTTCCAGGTAGCGACTTTCACTTCGGCCCCGCCCTAATACCGCGAGCGGCTGCTCGCAACCGAGTTGTTCGCAGCTGGCGTTCCCCCAGCGCCGGTCCCGGAACCTCTTCCGTCGCCAGCCTTCGGATCCTCTAAACGCTTGTCAGGGGCCCGCGTGTGCACTAGCGAAGTAGCGGGCTTTCCATGGTTTCTGCTCCGAACCGAGTCGGTTGGTTGGTGGTCGCGGCGCTGCTTGCTCAGACTGGGCTGGCGGTCGCGCAGTCGGACGATCCGCCTGCGGATCAGGGCGCGGTCCCGAGCGGCATTTCGGGCGCGGTCGTCAAGCCGCCGGCCCCCGCCAAGGAACCGCCGAAGAAGCCTGTGATCGTGCTGCCCGAGCTCACGCACTTCGAGCACGCCGAGTATCCCGCCGAAGCCGAAAAGGCCGGGCTCCAGTCGGAGGTGATGCTCAAGCTCACGGTCGATCGCGAGGGCAACGTGACGAAGGCAGAAGTGCCCACGCCGGTGGGCAATGGCTTCGACGAGGCAGCCAAGGCCGCCGCGCTCAAGTTCAAATTCACGCCCGCCACGCGCGACGGCGTGCCGATCACCGTCGTCATTCCCTTCCGCTATTCCTTCACGCTCGCCCCGAAGCCGGGCGCCGAAGCGCCGCCTCCAGCGCCCACGACGGGCAACTTGCTGGGCGTCGTGCGCTTGGCGGAGAGCAACGCGCCGCTCGCCGGCGCCACCGTCACGATCACGCTCGCGGATGGTCTACAGCGCCAGGTGGTCACGGACGAAACCGGCAAGTGGCGGCTCGATGGCCTGCCGCCGGGCAAGTATCAGGTACGCATCGAATCGCCTGGTTTTCAGAGCGCAGAGAATCAAGAAGAGGTGGG
>DASSMT010000073.1:0-11364 GCA_035688655.1 Polyangiaceae bacterium
CGTCGCAGTGGGGCTCGCGGTCTCCAGCGAGTAAATTTCCGCGCTCAGCGGCGCCGCTAGCGGCGCGGGCCGGCCTGGGTCAATCTGGCTCGGTGAAGACGCTGATTGCTTTGGCTTGCCTGGTGTGCGCTTGCAGTAGCAACCCGCTCGACGCGGGCTCGACCGCGGGCGGGGGTAGCGGCAGCGTGATGGCGGGACCCGGCACCGGCGGCACGGACACGGCTGCCGCAGCGGGAGCGAGCGGAACCGACGTACCGTTCAACGACAGCTGCTCTGCGGCGCGCGCTCAGCAGATTGGAGCCATCGCCAGCGTGTCGACCGGCAAGGTGCAACTGCTCAGCGACACCGGCGGAGTGAAGACCCTGTACGTGGACGCGACCGCGGGCGGCCAGAACGGCACGACGACGCATCCCTGGACCTATGTTGCGCTCGCTACCGCGAGCAAAGTCGAGCTCGATGATCCGAGCTCGGTCCACTCCCTGGCCTGGGATCTCGCCTTCAAGCGGGCTCTGATCTACAGCAACGGCGGTCAAGGCGGCCCCGGCAACGGTGCCTCCGCGTTCCTCGACAAAGATTTTGCGAGCGTCACCCGCGCCGACGCGGCAGACGCCCAGTTCTATAGCGAGCAGTTCTTCGACGACGACTGCAATCCCTACGTCGACATCACCGGTGCCACTTCCACGTCGTTTTCGACCTGGTACAACTACGACGAGGCCAGCCACATGCTCAGCCCCGTTGCGGGGACCTGGCTCGTGCAAGGCGCGGCCGGCAAACTCTACAAGCTGCGCGTCAAGAGCTACTACGCGACCCCGAGCGGCGGGACTGGCAGCGCGGGCGGCGCTTACTTGCTGGAAATTGGAGCTTTGTAGCGTGCGTGGGCCTGTCACTGGGCGCTTTCGGGGGCGAGGCACCCAGCCCTCCCGGCCACGCTCGCTCGGGGCACTCATCGCAGCCCTGCTGACGACTCACTCGGCCTCGCTCTACGCGGCAGAATGCACGAGGCCGACCGATCCGGGTGGTGCCGGCGGCTACGATTACGGCAGTGCCAAGCCGAGCTCATTCGGCAATGCCCAAGTGCTGGTCTGGTACACCACCACGGGCCCCCACGCGGTGAACCCCGCGAGCTCACGCGCCGACCAGATCCCGGATGACGTGGCGACCGTAGCGGCCGTGACGAGCGACGCCCTGAAGCGCTATGCCGCGCTCGGTTTCCGCGCGCCGCTCCCCGACTCGCTCTCGCCCGGCTGCGGTGAAAACGGTGGCGATGCGCGCTTCGACGTGTACCTGATGAACATGCGCGGGGCAGACGGCATGGCCGTCCCCGAACTGGGTCGCTGCTCGAGCGATAGCCCCAAACAATGCGCAAGCTACTTGGTCGCCAAGTCGAACTACGCGAACTACTACGACAGCGCTGAGCTCGGGATCCGCACCGTGCTGCCGCACGAAACCTTTCACGCGGTCCAAAACGCCTACGACGTCGATCTGGACCGCTTTTGGGCGGAGGGCAGCGCGCAGTGGGCCGCCAAGGTGCTCGACCCCACGCTCACCGATCTCGAGCGCAATTTGCCGGCGTTCTTCAGCGAAAGTGACCGCTCCTTGGATGCCCCGCCGAGCGGCGTGACCTCGGCGTTTCTATACGGCTCCGCGATCTGGCCCGTGTTCTTGAGTGAGCGCTTCGGCGAAGACATCGTGCGCAGCGTGCTCGAAGCCGAAGCCGTGCAGGGTGATGCTGCACTCGTTGCCAGCGATGCGGTGCTGCACACGCTGCAATCGTCACTCGCCGATGAGTTCCCGCTGTTTGCCGTCTGGAACGCGGCGACCGGAGCTCGAACCGGCACCGGAGGCTATCGAGACGCGCTCGATTATCCGGAGGTCGAGGTGAGCGAGCTTTCGAGCAATGGCTCACAGGCGATCACGTCCGGACTCGCCTCTTTCTATTATCACGTCCAAACCGCGACCCCGACTCAGATCGGGCTCGATACGGACAGCACGCGCAACCGAGGCTTGCTCCTGCCGCTCGAGACTGGCAAGGCGCGAGTCGATCAGCTGACCCCCTTGCCCGCCGAGTTGAATGGCGAGGGGATCGTCGTCGTGAGCGGGATCACCACCAGCAAGCGGGACGCGCCGTTTACGATTTCGCTCAGCGCGCCCATGGCGGCCCCGCGTGCGGCGGCCAAAAACTCGGGCGGATGCTCGCTTTCGGGGCCGGCTCACGCGCCCGGTTCGCCGCTCGCGCTGGCGCTGCTCGTTCCGCTCGTTGCGCTAGTGGCCGGGCGCAGGCTCAGGGCGCGGCACGCGTCGTCCGTTCGTGTGGCAGGAGCCGCGGATACACCCAGCCAGTGACCGCGCTGACCCAAGCGCCTGCGGCGAAAAGCCCTCCGAGCACGTCCGAAGGATAGTGCGCGCCCAAGTAAACCCGCGACAGCGCCACACCGACGATGGTCAACGCGCTGAACAGCGCTACCGAGAGCCACACCGCGCGCCGCGGCCCGAGCACGCGCACGACCACCGCGAGACTCCCGAGCACGCTGGCTGCGGCCATGGCGTGGCCACTCGGAAAGGACAGTGAGTCAGGGCGCGGCAGCAGATAAGCAGGCTCGGCGTGTGGGCGCGCGCGATGAAACAGCAACTTCAAGAGCAGGTTCAGGAACAAGCTACCGATCGTACTCCAAAGCAAGAACCGCGATTCGCGGGTCTTCCCCGCAGCCACGAGCAAAATCAGCACCGCGCACACGAGCAGAGTCATGGGCAGCCCCCCACCAAAGGTCGTCAGAAACACCATCGACCCGTCGTACGAACCGCGCAACCCGTTGACGAACTGCTGCACGGCAGCGTCGAACCCATCCAGCGCGTTTTGGTGCACCTCCCAGGCAAGCCGCGCGAAAAACAGCGCCGAGGCCAAGGACAACGGCACGCTCCAGCGGTGGCGCTGCCAGAGGCGCTCGGCAAAGTGAATCAACGACACCGACGTGTCACTCGAGGGGTTGGTTTGGGTCCCGAGCCACGCGCGCAACCTACCAGAGCGAGAACGAGGTCGTAAGAATGCGGGGCGCTCTGTAATGGGCTGCGATTATTTACGGGGCAAGCGTTCAGTTCGGTGCGAACCAGTCGCGGGTCTCGCACGAGCTCGTCGTCCGCCTCTCCGACTCGACGATTCTCGCCCCACCGATCCGCCGGGCGCGGGGGCAACAGAGACTCGCCGGCGATTCTAAGCCGCGCCTCGTCAAGACCTCTCTCCATGTCGAAAAGCGACACGGGGTCATCAGCTGTTCTCCACACACTCGACCGAGCCCGGGACCACTACCGGGAGGTGCGGCCTCGCCTACTGTTCTCCGACTTCTTCGACGATCTTAAATGCCGGACGCATACGCACCATGGTCTCACGCTTGCAATCATCGACCGTCATCTGATTCGCCAAGCAGGTGTTCCTGTGCGGACCGAGGTCCTGTGCCCACAATCCCTTCAGCGGCCGATCCAACAAAAGCAAGAAGCGCCGCCATTCTCTGCGGGCGCAATGCACTGCACGAAGACACCACCGAATAGACGTTTTGACTATGGCGGACGATGGAAGACCGAGAGACGATGTACGAGGCGCGCTAGAGGTGGATGGGCATGTTGTCTCCGTTCGAAACGTACTTCGTCTGGGCGACGGTGCACGCGCGGGCGCGCACGATGGAGAACCGACTTGCGGCTCTGAGTGTGCAGATGGAACTGCTGGGCGAACGCCTTCGCCCAGGTGAGGAAAGTTCCGTGCTGCGTTCGCTCGAAACCATCCGGGCCGAGCTCGGTCAGTTATCGCGCGAAACACGCTCGCTCGGCGACACCGTCGCAGCCCAGCTTCCGAGCCCGTCGACGACCGATCTAGAAACCTCGGTACGTGACACACTCGCGCCACTTCGTCGCTATCTCGATCGGCGCGAGACGCGCGTCGACATCACTTCACTACCTTCCTGCATCGCGGTTGCGGCGGAGCCCGAGCTGGTTCGCGCGGCGCTGGCGACGACGGTCGACGTCTTGCTCGCAGGTGCGATCTCTGGCGAGGTATTGCGCTTCGCGCTGGAGCGGGATTCTCGCACGGCAACCCTGATCGCCTCGCTGGAGACGCAGCGCCCTCCACCGTCCGCCTCCCACGTCGAAAACGCTTTGGCCCCGGTTGCCGCGTGGTTGATGGCACGCACGGGGCTGCTGACCGTTTCCGAATCTGCCAATCGGGTTGCTGCGTCGATGACGTTCCCGCTTGCGAGTTCATGCTGACCGCGGTCGTGGCCATCGACGGCGCGCTCGGCGACGCGGTGGCCGAGACGCTCGAGCGCGCATGGCCTGCATGGGCGTCGCGGAGGGTCGTCCCCCATGTCGACGTCGCTCAGGCAGAGGACTCCTGTGCGGACGTGGTCGTGGTAGACGAACGCCTAGCCATTTCGGAGGCAACACGGCTTGGAAAGCGCTTTCAAGCCAAGGTGCTCGTGCTCGGTCGCGATGTCGAGAAACCATTCGCGATCTCGGCCTTGCGCGCCAAGGCCCTTTCACTGGCGGAGCGCCCGAGCGAGATCCCCGACTTCGTCGCCCTCGACCCCGTGCTGCAGAACGCGCTCGCAATCCTCACCGTTGCCTCTCGACGCGCGGGAGGCGTGTTGATCACGGGGCCCACCGGCGTCGGCAAAGAGCGGCTCGCGCGCTATGTCCATGAACGCTCGGGCCGCAAAGGTGCGTTCCTGGCCGTCAATTGTGCGGCGTTCAGCGACGGCTTGGTGGAAAGCGCCCTGTTCGGGCACACGCGTGGCGCCTTTACGGGTGCTGTGGCGAACGCCGACGGCGCCTTCGTCGAGGCGGACGGCGGTACGCTGTTCCTCGACGAGGTGGGCGAGCTCGATCGGCGGATTCAGGCGAAGTTATTGCGCGTCCTCGAGGATCACAAGGTACGCGCCCTCGGAGCAGCGCGCGATCGCGCGGTCGACTTGAAGGTAGTCGCGGCGACCAACCGCGATTTGCGCGCCGAAATGCAGCGCGACCAGTTCCGGTCCGATCTCTACTTCCGCCTGGCGACGTTCGTGGTCCAAGTTCCGCCGCTCCGTGAGCGGCTCGCCGACCTTTCGGCGCTGATCGACCTGTTCATTCAACGCCACGAACGAGCCGCCGATCTGCGACTCACCGCCGATGCACGCACTGCTCTCGAGCGCTATGGCTGGCCGGGGAACGTGCGCGAGCTCCGAAACGTGATGGAGCGTGTCTTGACTCTGGCAACCGAAAGCGAGATCACGTTGCCAGAGCTCCGCCGTTGGGCACCGGAGCTGTTCGACTCGCCACCTGCTCGCGGAGCCTGCGTCGCGCTCGAGCAGCGCTTCATCGAGAGCGCACGCAACGGCGAGCTCAGCAAACAGCGGGCCGCCGAGGAAATCGGCGTCCATCGGACGACACTCTGGCGACGCATGAAGAAGGGAGGAAAGAGCAGCGAACCCACGCGCTGAGATTCAGCTGAGACTCATTGCAAGCGCGTCGAGCTCCGCCTTCTGGTAGAGCTGATCGAGCTTTGCATACTCCCGTCGCAGCGCGACGGCGATGTGTCGCTGGTGAATCGCGGTGCCCTCGGCTGCGGCGACATAGGCCGCCCCCAACACGGCGCTCTTGATGGCACCGCCAGGGATCTCGAAACGCCGTGCAAACAGAGCGAAATCCACGTCTTCGCTGAGCGGCGCCTCAGCCGGCACCGAGAGCCGCCAGATCCGCTCGCGTGCGCGTGCATCCGGCTCTGGGAACTCGACGACATAGTGGAGCCGACGCGAGAACGCTTCGTCGATGTTGCCCTTGAGATTCGTGGCTAAAATCACGATTCCGTCGTGCAGTTCGATGCGCTGAAGCAGGTAATTGACCTCCATGTTCGCGTAGCGATCGGTGGAGGACTGAATCGCAGTCCGCCGGGCAAACAGCGAATCCGCCTCGTCGAAAAACAAGATCGCGCGGCTTTGCTGGGCGCGCTCGAAGAGTGACGCGAGGTTGCGCTCGGTCTCACCAATCCATTTCGAGACCACGCGCGACAGATCGATGCGACAGAGTGGCAGCTCGAGTTCCGCTGCGAGCAACTCGGCGGCAAGCGTCTTGCCCGTGCCCGGCCGGCCGTGAAAGAGCGCCTTCACTCCGTGGCCGAGCGAGTGACGCCGTGCAAACCCCCAATCCACCTCGACGCGCGTCGCGTGGCGAGCCTGCGCGCAGAGGCCACGCAGCTGCTCGAGGGCCGCCTCGGGCAATACCAAGCGCGTCCAAGCTTCGGGGCCGTCCTTGGGCGGAAAGCTGAGGCCTTCGAGAACACCCTCGAGCTGCATGCGCGCCGCGCGCTCGGCACCAACCGATACGGCTTGAATCGCGGCGCGCCGGATCACCCCCGCTGTGAATGCGTAGCGGTCGGCGACGGCGACGATATCCGGTGCCAGCGCGTCCCGCTGGAGAAGTTCCGCCCAGAGCCGTGCACGTTCGGAGGCTGGCGGCACGCCGAGAGTGTGAACGGCCGCGGGGCGCGTGAGGATCGCCGCAGGCAAGCTTTCTTCGGGCCCCAATCTGAAGGCCAGGGGCACCTCCGTGGCTTCGGCGAGAGCGGCCGCCGACGCGGGGTCCAGCACCCCAGACACGCAAAGCCGCGCGTCGAGCCAGCGAGCATCGCGCAAGGCCGTCAGCACGAGCTCGCTCGCGCTCTCAGTTTGGCCGAGCTCGACGAAGAGTGCGGCACGGCGCTCCTGCGCGCATTGTGCGAGGATCGCCCGACGGCGCCCGCTGCCCTCCGGGCCACGCACGACCAAAATATCTGGCCCGAGCTCACCAGCGCCAGCACCGGCAGGCGACGGTGCGACTAGCCGGATACTTCCGCTCGGGAGCACGAGCGGCGGCAGTGTCCCGGTTGCGATGAAGGCGACGAGACGAGCGTCGATGCCGAGCACTCCATCCGGTCCGAAGCGGTCCAGTTCCAGCAATTTGGTTCGCAAGAGCGCGCCGGACGGAACCAAGGCCGCGGCGACCGCCGCCGAATCCGCGAGAATCTCCGCGCAAGCCCCGGCCGTCGGACGGGTGCGCTGGAGCGCGTCGTGCACGTGCCCGAACAAGACGCCAATTCGCGGCTCGAGCGCCCAAGCGAGCAAGAGCAAGAAGACGTTCCGCGCGGGCCCCTCCGCAGGCAGCGTCCGAAAGACCCGCGCCAGCGGCTGGTCCGGGTACTTCGCGAGCAGCGACTCGAGCGCGGCCCGAGCGTTCGTGGCTTTTCCACGCGGGTCGAGTCCGTGCACGCTCGGTGAAGAGAGCCCTGCAACGAGGCGACCCACCTCTTCCCGCGCCGAGTATTCAACTGGGGCCTGCCGGCGGTTGAGCGCCTCCTCGATCGCAGCGGCGGCGAAGCGATTCACGAAGAACAGTGCATCGTTCATGATATTCCTCCTTCGAAAACGAGCCGCAGCGCCCGATGCTCGAGCCACGGCACCTGGCCGACGTCGGACAGCATCGCCGCCAGCAGCAGCGCGGCATAGACGCGCGGGAAAGGCAGTGTGACAGTGAGCTCCTCATCGTCCGCAACCAGCACACCGAAATTCCGCACTACGTCGTTTGCCAGATCGATGGCCTCAGCGGCGCCCGCGAAGCGTGCAACGGCTTCCGCGATCGCAGCGTCGGCCCACGCGCGCGCGGCATCAGCAAGCCCAAGCTGTTCGCCGTCACATCCCGCCGCCCGCGCCAGAGCCACGCAAGTCGCCGCATCCCACTCCGCGGCGTCATCAGCGCGATCCTGCTCGCTCGGCGCGTCTCGAAGGCCCGCAAGCAACCACACGGCAGCGTCATCCTCGCTCGGAAAGATCGCCAACCTCCCGAGCAGCTCGCGCAGCACGCGGTACACGATCAGCGATGGCTGCGGATGCACCACATCGAGCGCTGCAGCCAAGCCGAGATCGAGCAGCACGGGGATGAAGAAGGCCAGGCCGGCGTAGGGGGAAGTGAGCGGGCCGTTGTCTTCGAAATCCTCCGCCGCGCTAATTGCAGATTCGCGCTCCTCCTCAACCACCCCGCTTGCATGATGACCTGAGGTTGAATCCAGCGGCCAGCGTGCTGCGCAAGATTCGGCGAGTCCCGTTGATTCTTGGCCCTCATTTCGCTTCGCGAGCTTTTCCACAGCCGAGTTCGCGCTCTCGCTCGAACTTCGCGGGAGCAAACGTTCGCGTGAAGATTCCTCGGGGACTGCAGCGAGCGCGACGAGCTGGCGGTCCACCTCTCGCAACCACGGCGCGGCGTTGCGGGGCCTGTCGTGGAGACGCGAGGAGCGTGCCAGCGCGGCCAACAAGCAAAGATGACCGAAGCGCGCAATGTCCGCGGGCAAAGCGAGACCAGGCTGCTTGCTCGACTCGATGCGGCTTCTGGCCGACGCATCCGAAGCGTCAGAGATATCCGCCATTTCCGAGCGCGCAGCGCGAAGGGCGACTAGTTCCTCTCGAAGCGCGCGCAGGAACCGCTCGGCCGCATGCCTGGCGCTCAGCGATCGAAGTTCTGACCAACGGGCGGTGCGCGCAATTCGAGCGAGAAGACGGAGCGGTGTCTCGGCCAGCGTGTCACCGACGGCCTGAGCGTACGCTTCCGCAAAATCTGCCGCCTCGCGCGACGTATCTGCGGCAGCCAATGACGCTCCACGCAAAGTTGGGTAGCGCTGCGTCCTACCGCCCGCGTGCGTCGCCCTGCGCGACGACTTCGAGCTAGATCGCCCGCCCGCGAATCGTTCGACCGCTGAGGTACGGGTCGCCAGCGATTCGCCCGTCGCATGGTTCGCATTTTCCAGCCCTTTCAGGGCGCAATCCTTCGCCTCAAGGATCGCCATCCCGATTCGCTGCGCAATCTCGTCGACGGCATCATCATCGCCGTGAACCTCAACCCGTACCTGCAGCTCGACGCGCTCAACAAACAAATCCGGATCTACCTCGAGGCGCGCGTCCAGAAACGCCTCCAGCCGCTCGAAGACAGCGCGCGACCAGTTCTCCGCGGTTCGGGCTCCGAGCCGCACGCCCGCCGCACGCAGCGATGCTTGCTGAATTACCACAGAAGCTGGCTCATAAAAAGTCATGCGTGAGCTCGAAGGTATTCGTGGGCTCGGCGCGCTTCCGAGCGCACGGCGGCCGAGGGATCGCCCTCCTCCGCGCTCGAAAGCAGCTTCTCGATCTCCTCGCGTGCCGGACCGAGTGACGTCACCGCAAGCTGCCACAGCGCTCTGCAGCGCGCTTGTTCCTCCAAGGCGGAGCGAGCCGCAGCGATGAGCACGTGGCGCGGGACGAGATGCATGCGCTTAGCTGCCTCGAGCACGAGGAGCGATGCTTCCTCTCCGGTGACGCGAACGTGCGTGATACCGTGCTCCTCTTCATGCTCGACGAGAAGGATCGCGTCCTGCGAGTCCGGGCCATGAAACACTGGCTGTGAGGCGCTCGGATCGCGAGGAGCCCATTGCGAGAGGCTCGCCCACGTTGCTTCACTGACATCGTCGACGACGTAGTGAAAGTCGAAGTCGTGAACACTGAGTTCCTCACGGCTCGGGCGGTCGAGTGGCTTCACGCCGGCAAGCTCCATCTTGAAGCGTTCAAGATCCCGGCGAACGTCGGGATCCTTTTCCATGAGCAGGCTGTCGAGCAGAAGTGTGGCACCACGCTCGCGATGAACCCGTATCGCCGCTTGCACGCCATGCACACGAATAGAAGGCTCCGGATCTTGTGCCACAAACCGCGCACTGCGCTCGAATTCGAGGTCCCAGAGCATGCCCGGCGTGGGCCCAGTGTACGCTTGCTCGAGGAGCTGGATCATCATCAGTCGCAACGGCGCTTGGTCCGAGTAGCGCGCGATCTCGTGAAGTGCTTCTATCGGAAGGGGGTTCACGAGACGGACCAAGTGCGTGGCAAGTGAAGCGCAATCATCCGAAAACAGATGCGCGCCTGCCATGTTGACGAGTCCATCGGGAAGCACCAGTCGAAGCTCGCTCGCGTGATCGTCGCCAAATTTCAAGGCCGTTTGACGGCTGTCCTCCACGCTCGCGTCCTCGGTCTTCCTCCACCCGGCGCGTTCTAGAACTGCCAGGACGTCATCGAAAGTACCGCTCTGTACAATTGGAATTGAGAGATGGCCTACGGTCATTTTTGTCCTCCAAGCCAGCTTGCCAGGTCCTCGAGCTTTGCGACGCAGCGGGCTGCGATCAGGTCGACGATCGCCTCCCTTTGCTTGGCTGTCATGACTTGTTTGCTCGCCAAGACTTCGTATTCATCGCCGCCGCCGAGCTCATGGAAAATTTGCTTTGCAGCGGCGTTCATGTGGCGCGCCCCGTTCCGTTTGTATTCTCCCACGAAGCCCGGTTCCGCGTGAGCAAACGTGGCGACATCATAAATGGCGCCAAGATCCGCCTGCATACCATTCGCTAGCGCTTGCGCCTGCTCTGCCACAGCCAGCATGATTTGGAGCCAAGCGCCGGAAGCGCGCAATTCTTCGACATGCAAAAGGGTGACCAGCCGCTGCACCAACGCATGATGGACTTTCTCGACTCCCTTGAGAGTCGCAACGTCAACCAACTCACCCCTGATTCCATTGACGAAATCCGCGAGGAAAGCGGCCGGGTCTTGGATCTCGTCCAAGACCTCCGATACTGGTCTCGGACTGCGAGGGTTCGGACTGCCATCATCGGTTTCGTGGTAGGTGCCGATGCCAGGCACGAACATTTCTCGCGTCTTCTTGATTTTGCCGACACCCACGCCCGCCGTCGCCTTCCATTGCTTGAGCGTCGCGATCCCTGCCGCAATACGCCGGTTGGTGCGCAAGAATTCGGCGCCGAGAGACGCTCGATTGGATTCGACTTGCGCTTCCAAATTACCGACCTTGACTCCGATCTCCTGAAACACCTTCTCTTCGACTCGTTGCAGAACCTCGCCCTCCTCGTAAGTGCAGTAGTCGGCGACCGCGCTCACATCCCTGCCTGCCGCCTCGAGCTTCTTGTCCGGTTCATGTGCACTCGACTCGTTCCCCTTCTTGTCGATCGCTCCGTGTCCAGCCTGTTCAGCGGCTTCCGCGCTCGCGCGTGCCTTGGTCGCCTTGGGTTTCACGCGAGGGCCAGCCCGACCTGCGAAGTCGCTCATCGTCGATTTCAGTTCGCCCGAAAACTGGCCGCTCGCCATGACCGCGACGTCGCGACCCGCGGGGGTCACACGGAACGATAGTTCCCCACTACCGGCGTTGCCAGAGTACGACGCGCGGAACTCCAATCGATCGTCCCCAGCGTGTTCCCCAAACAGCTTATACAGCTCTGCGAGCAGCGAGCCGAGATCGTTCTCACCTTCCCCTGTTCTCGCGTTCTTTCCTTGGTCCTTCTGATTGCCA
>DASSMT010000076.1:0-4939 GCA_035688655.1 Polyangiaceae bacterium
TTTTACCAAACAGGGCAGAGCTTCAAACACGACTGCTTTACCTGCACGTGCCAAGCTGATGGTTCGGTTGGCTGCAGCGAGCTCAGCTGCCTCCAGGAATGCGCCGATTTGCAGGATCAATACGCGGCGGCACTGAAACGAGCCAAGGCATGTGATCCAAAACAGGCCGATCAGTGCAAAGCGAGCGTGCCAGAGTATGTGCAATGCGGTTGCTCCACCCCGGCGAATCCCAAGAACACCCAGGCGCTCAGCGAGCTCAAGAATCTCGCGTCGCAGGCCGAAGACAAGTGCGGCTTGGCCGATTGTGTGGCGTGCGAAGCGCCGCCAGGACCTGCCACTTGCACGGATGCGGGTAGCTGCGAATACGCGCCGATCCGGGCGGGGGAGACCGCTTGCAAGGTCGGTGACGTCACGTACCCGAGTGGCAGCTCGGGCATTCTCAAGCCTGGAGACTGCAACACGTGCAGCTGCGTGAACGGTGAGCTCACCAGTTGCACCAAGACAGCTTGCCCGCCCGAATCGGCTTGCGCGGAGGGAACCATCCCGGCGACCCAATGCGCCAAGTGCGGCCCCACCGACGGCTGCGAAGTCGTCGAGCACGCCTGCTTGCCGACCTGCACTGACGTCTGCCAAACCGGCATGTGCGTGAGCGGAGTCTGTCGCCGGGTTTGCGGCTAGGCGAGGTCAGTCACCCGGCGGCTGATTGGGCAGTCCGAACAGCGGAAAGAGCCCGGGCGAACCGAAGCGAGTGATGTGCGAGATCCGGCCCTCGTGCAGCGTGAGCAGCGTGATCCCGGAGGGCTCCCAGACCGCGTTCGGTCGACTCAGCCGGCGGTACACGGCGACCGCAGGGCCTCCGTTCGCGGCCAGGGGTACGAGCCGGCGCTGACCGGGCCGCTCGGACCACATCGCCGCGAAGAATTGGGCGATGGCCTCGCGGCCCGCGAACCACTCGGGCTGCGGCGGCATCGAGAACGCAGCGTCTTCCGTGAGCAACGCGCTCAGGGCTTCGGGGTCGCCGCTTTCCCAGGCGCTGATGAAGCGCTGCAGCAGCGCGGCGTCGGAGGGAGATAGTTCCCCAGGCGCACCTTCCCCTCGCTTCTCTGCGAGGCTCTTTCGGGCGCGCTGGAGCAGTGAATTGACCGAAAATAGGCTGGTTTCGAGCAGCGCTGCCACCTCTTGCGGCTGCCATTCGAGAACATCGACCAAGAGCAGCGCAGCGCGCTGTTTCGGTGACAGCCACTGCAGCGCGCTGATGAAGGCGAGGCCGACGCTTTCGCGCAGCGGCACGCGTTGATCGGGCCGCTTTCGCGCGTCGTCCGCCACATCGAGCAACGCATCGGGTACAGGCTCGAGCCACAACCGTTCATCCGTTGCCGGTCCGACGCCGGCGGTGGCGCTCGATGGCGGTGCCACCAGGTGCGGTAGCGTGCGCCGCCGACGCAGCTTGAGCAGATGATCGAGACAGGCATTGGTCGCGATCTTGTACAGCCAAGGGCGCATCGTGCCGGAGCGGACGTCAGCTTGGCGCTGCCAAGCGCGCAGCAGCGTTTCCTGCACGATCTCTTCGGCGTCGTGGAGCGAGCCGAGCATGCGATAGCAATGCAGGGTGATTGAGCGGCGGTGGGGCTCGAAAATGGCTCTAAAGGACTCGTCGCTCACGCCTTCTGCCATGCGCGGAAGATGCCACAGAATTTTTCTGGCGGTAGGCCGATGATCTTTTGCGGCTCGCATCGTCATAGCTCTGAACGTCGAAACCACGGACGAATTTTGTGGAGAGAACTCAGATGATACTCAAAGGAAAAAATGCAGTGATCTATGGCGCGGGCGGAGATATCGGCGGCGCGGTGGCGCGCGCGTTTGCGCGCGAGGGAGCTCGGCTGTTTCTGAGCGGCCGCACGCTCGGCGCAGTGAGCGCGCTGGCGTCCGAGATTGTCGCCCGCGGCGGTGTAGCCGAAGCCGCACAAGTCGATGCCCTCGACGAGCGCGCGATCGAGGGCTACGTGGCCCGGGTGGTGGAGAAGGTGGGCGCGCTCGACATCTCGTTCTGCGCGATTTCCGTGGCCAAGGCGTTGCCGAACAAGGTGCCGCTGGTGGAGCTCTCGGCCGAGCAATTCGCGCTGCCGATCGCCGCCTACACGCAGTCCAATTTCCTCACTGCGCGCTCGGCGGCGCGGGCTATGGTCGCCAAGCGCTCGGGCGTGATCCTGACCATCACCGCCACCCCGGGGCGCATCGGCTTTGCGAACGTGGGCGGCAACGGGCCGGCATTTGCGGCGATCGAGGGGCTGAGTCGTAGCCTCTCGGTCGAGCTCGCGCCGCACGGAGTTCGTGTCCTGTGCCTGATGCCAAACGCGATCCCCGAGACGGCGACGATCCGCGAAAACTTCGCGCGCTATGCCCAGGCAGCCGGCGCGACCGCGGCCGAATTTCAAGCGCGGCTTGCGGCCACGACTCACCTCCGGCGCCTGACCACGCTGGACGAGCTGGCCAACACCGCCGCCTTCATGGCCTCCGATCAGGCGAGCGGGATGACCGGCACGGTCGTCAACTTGAGTGGAGGGGCCGTGCCCGGGTGACATTGCCGTGGCGTTGCTGCGCGCGCTCTCGGTGCCGCGCTTTCGCCGCTCGCGCTCCACACGCGCAAGCCATGGAAATGTCAGATTGACCGAGCTGGGTCGGCTGGCAGTGAGGGGCTCGGCATTTGGGGTCGTGCGCGGGGAGTGTAGAGTCCCCGGCCATGAAACTCGCACACATCTACATCAATTTCCCTGGCACGACCAAAGAGGCGTTTCAATTTTACGAGACCGTCTTCGGCACCAAGATCGAGATGATCCAGACCTTCGGTGAAGCGAAGTTCATGCCCAATGTCCCGGACGCGGCAAAGAACAAGATCGTGCACGCCAATCTGCCGATCACCGACTCGGTGCACCTGATGGGCAGCGACGTGATCGAAGGCTTTGGCCCGCCCGCGGTCTTCGGAAACAACTTCCACGTCTCCGTCGTGGCGAACGACAAGGCCGAGGCAGATCGCGTGTTCGCGGCGCTCAGCAGCGGCGGTGGCTCGGTGGCCATGCCGCTCACGAATGCACCCTGGGGTCCCTACTTCGGCATGTGCGTCGATCGCTTCGGCATCCACTGGATGGTCAGCTTGTCGACGCCGGCCTGAGCAACGGCAGCGCCGCGCTCGGTGACCTCGCTCGGTGCCGCCGAACGACGTCACCGGGTCGCAGGCGTGAGTCGGCTCAGCCCCGCGCGCGGCGTCGGCGTGTCGTCGCTCAGGTGAGGGCGACGCTTTTCACCTGGGCGTGGATTGCGCTACCTGGGGCCAGGCCCAACGCATCTCGAGATCGCCGGGTGATGCAGGCGAGCAGCGGAGTGTTCGCTGTCCCGACCACGAGCCGCACGTTGACGCGACTCGGTCCTTCGTCCGAGAGCGCGGTCACGTACCCAGAAAGCACGTTGAGTATGCTGGAGGGGCCCGGATGGTTCATGGCCAGGCTGACGTCGCGCGCGAGCACGCGGACGCGCGCCCGGCTGCCGACGGGTAGAGACAGACGCGAAAGCCACAGCGCGCCGCCCTCGAAATCCAGCCGAGTGAGGCCATCGATGTCGTCGTGCAGCGCGACCTGCGTCTCGATCACCACGCCCGACTGTTCCCCACTCGCGAACGGCAAATCGAGCCGGCTGAGCAGCTCGCTCGGCGAGCCAGCGGCGGTCACCCGCCCGTTGTCGAGCAGCACCAGTCGATCGGCCAAGCGCGCGACTTCGTCGAGTGAATGGCTGACGTAGACGATGGGAATGGACAGTTCACGGCGCAAGCGTTCGAGGTACGGGAAGAGTTCTGCTTTTCTAGCTTCGTCGAGGGCCGAAAGCGGCTCGTCCATCAGCAGCAAGCGCGGTGCGCTCAGCAGCGCTCGTGCAATGGCCACGCGCTGGCGCTCGCCGCCGGACAAGCGATCCGTGGTCCGCCTCAACAGGGGCTCGATCCCCAGCAGTGCCACGACTGAATCGAAGCTCGGTGCTCTGCCTGCGGGTCGTTTGCGCACTCGTGCATAGTGCAGATTCTCGCGCACGTTCAAGTGCGGGAAGAGGCTGGCTTCCTGGAAGACGTAGCCCACCGCCCGCTGGTGCGTTGGGATGAAGAGCCCGCGCTGGTCGTCTTGCCAACATTCACCGAACGCGTGCAGCGTGCCGCGACCTCTCTCGAGCCCGGCGAGCAGGCGCAGACAGGTGGTCTTTCCGGAGCCCGAGGTCCCGAAGAGCGCCGTGACGCCGCTGGCGGCGATCGACAGTTCGGCATCCAGACTGAACCCGGAATAGACAACCCTCAGTGAGAGAGCGATGCCGGCCAAGTCAGGCGGTTCTGAATTTGACACGCAGGGAATAGAGGGTGAGAAGCACGATGAAGGTGAAGGCCAGCACGATGGCCGCCAGGCGATGAGCGTCAGCGTACTCCGACGCCTCCACGTGTTCGTAGATAGCGACCGACAGGACGCGCGTCTTCTTGGGGATATTGCCGCCCAGCATCAACACCACCCCGAATTCCCCGACGGTGTGGGCGAACGCCAAGATCGCGCCGGTAATGAAGCCACGGCGCGCGAGCGGCACTGCCACCGTGAAAAAGCGATCCCACGGCCCGGCACCCAGCGTCGCCGCTACCTCGAGCGGGCGCGGGCCGATGGTCTCGAAGGCGTTCTGCAAAGGTTGCACCAAGAACGGCAGCGAATACAGCGTGGAGGCGACCACCAGTCCCGGGAAGGTGAAGGGCAGCGTGTCGAGCCCGAGCGCGACCATCGCTCGGCCGATCGCGCCGCGCGGGCCGAGCAGCAACAAGAGATAGAAGCCGAGCACCGTGGGCGGCAACACGAGCGGGAGGGCGACCGCGGCCGACAGCCAGCCTTTCAGCCGCGACCGGGTATGCGAAAGCCACCAGGCG
>DASSMT010000095.1:0-4086 GCA_035688655.1 Polyangiaceae bacterium
CGCTCTCCGAGGTCTGCGAAGAACGCACGTGCAGCAAATCGAACGCGTGAAGACGCGTCAGGCTGCCCAGAAGTACGTCGAAAAAAAGAGGTACGACCGGGCAATCGCGGAGTACCAGCGGATCGTCCAAGACGACCCGAACGATGCCCGCACGCTCCTGAAGATCGGCGATCTGCAGGCGCGGCTCTCCGCCTACCCGGAAGCCATCGCGACTTACGATCGCGTTGGGCAGTACTACTCGTCGCAGGGCTTCGCGCTCAAAGCCATCGCTGTCTACAAGCAGATCCGCGAGCTGATCAAGAAGCACGCGCCGGACTTGGCGGACCGCTACGGGCACATCGTGCCCAAGCTGGCAGAGATCTACACGCAGCTCGGCCTGACCAGTGACGCGCTCGCCGCCTACGACGAGGTGGCCACCCGCCTGCAGCGCGCCGGCCGCGATCGCGAAGCGATCGAGGTGTTCAGCAAAATGGTCGGGCTGGACGCGCAGAACCCGCTGCCCCACCTGCGCCTGGCGGAGGCGCGCTGCCGCGTTCAAAGCCTGGATGAGGCCATCGAGTCCTTCTGGGCGGCCGCCGAGCTGCTGCTCAGCTTGGAGCGCCATGAAGACGCGCTCAAGGTCATCGAGCGCATCCTGCACTTCAAAGTCGACGCGCGCTACGCCTGGGTCGCGGCCGAGCTCTACCTGCAGCGCGGCACCCGTGAAGACGGCCTGCAGGCGCTGACCAAGCTGCAGATCTGCTTTCAGGCCGATCCGAAGAACCTCGATACGCTCGGCCTATTGGCCCAAGCGTTCACCTTGATCGAACAAGAGGCCAAGGCGATCGAGGTGTACAAGGAGATGGCGCGCATCGCGCGCGACAGCGATCGTCGCGATCTGTTCGAGCAGCTGCTGGCGCACCTGCGCGAGGTCGCGCCGCACGACGAGCAGGTGCGCGCGCTGCAGAGCTTGCCGCCCACGGTCGGCGGCAATTCCTCGCGTCCGCCGGCGGAATCGCACGCGCCGGTCAGCGTCGGCGACAGCGACGTGCAGTTCCTGGACGAAGCCACCGACCGCGACGCGCTCGAGGTCGCGCCCGCGGCGCACAAGCCGCTGCCCGCCGCGCGGCCGATGATGGCCAGCGCTCCGGACGTGGTGGTTGTCGATGACGAGCGCCTCGAGGCCGCCGAAGAGCTCTCGGACGAAAGCTCGTTCGACGCTCAGGCCCACGCGCGCAAAGCCGTGGTCGATGCCGAGTCGTTCCGCAAACTGCGGCTCTTCCCCAAGGCCATCGAGGCGCTGCACATCTCGCTCGAGATCGATCCACGTTCGCTCGAGATTCGCCAAAAGCTGCGCGAGCTGTTGGTCGAATCCGGCGATCGCGAGGGCGCCATCGCCGAGACGCTCAACATGGCGTCGCTGCAGCTCGAGCGCGGCGATCTCGCGCAGACCGAAGCGCTGATCTACGAAGTGCTCGAGATCGAGCCGGGTCACCCCGAAGCGCTAGCCATGCTCGAGCACATCGCGCCCGGCCGTGCCGGCGGCAGGGAAGCGGAAAGCGTACGCGCACGCCAGCAAGTGAGCGTGGGCGAGGCCTACGATCCGGACGCTCCCTTGCCTTCCTACGACTTGGAAGAGGTCGGAGCCGAGCAAGCGATGAACTCGGATCCGGTCAGCGCATACTTGCACCGCCAAGCGTACGAGGTCCAAGACGACCCGTTCGGGGCCGACGCGCCGCTGCCCAGCTTCCCGATCTCGGAGCGAGCGCTCGACGAATACGAAGAGGAGATTCACGAGGTCTCTTCGGTCGAAGATTTCGAGCCCGCGCCCGTCGCGCAAACGAGCGAAGGCCTGGAAGACGTGCTCGACGAGGCAGACTTCTTCGCGGCCCGCGGTCTGTACGAAGATGCCCGAGCGATCTTGCTCGAACAGCTCACGCGCACGCCCAACCACCCGCTCGTGCTCGAGCGGCTCGGCGAGGTCGACACCGCGCTCGGTTCGTCGAGCGGCAGCCAGACCATCGAACGCTCACAGCTGGACAAGGGCCAAGCCGAAGAAGCGCTCGACTTCGACGTCGCGCAATCGCTGGGTGCGCTCGACGAGATGGAGCTGCCGCCCGGCTCGGTCGCCCTGGGCGCCAGCGCAGGCAACGACGTCGACGTCGACCAAGTGTTCGAGAAGTTCCGCGCCGGCATTCGCTCGCAAGTGTCCGAGAACGACAGCGCGACGCACTACGACTTGGGCGTCGCGTACAAGGAAATGGGACTCGTCCCGGACGCGCTTCACGAATTCGAGCTCGCGGCTCGCGATCCGCAGCGTGAGTGCAACTGCTACGCGATGATCGGCCTAGTCTACTTGGAGCAGGGTCAGCTGGATCGCGCGGTCGAGTCGTACATTCGCGCGCTGCGGGCCGCGGACAAGACCGTCGAACAAGAGATGAACGTCTATTACGATCTCGGCACCGTGTACGAGATGAAGGGCAAGACCCAGGACGCGCTCTACTATTTTCAAAAGATCGCGCGCCGCGATCCCGGCTACCGAGACGTGAGCGAACGCCTGAGCGCGCTCAAGCCCGAGCCAGAGCGCTTGCCCGTGCCCGCCAACGCCCGCGCCGTCGGCGACCAAGACGAGTTCGACAGCGTGTTCGACGACCTGTTCGAAGGCAGCGGCAAAGGCACGCGCTGAACGTTTCGAGAGTGGGCGCCCGCGTGCCAGCAGCGCACCTCGCAGGGCGCGCGATGCCCGCTTAGGGCGCTCCCCGATTTACCGCCAAGACGCCAGAAGAGGGAAAGAAGATTGGGGGTCGCGCGGCGCGGCGGCGTTGTGGTGACGGCGCGCGAGCTGGAGGAGCGCCCGCCCGCGTGCTCAGGCAGTCGCCGATGGGGACTCATCCCGTAGACCGCGATAGCATGCCGCATGGCCCGGGTTTGGGTTCTGGTCGGGGCGATCTGCAGCGCGCGGTCGAGCTACTACGTCGTGGATGCGACGCCGGCATCAGTGAGGCATGTGCGTTCGAGACCCAGCTCGAGCGGCTACGGTCGAAAAAGTGAAAGCCCTCGAGCGCTAGCGCACGTAGCCGAGCCAGAATTCGCTGGTCAACGCGGCAACCGTGTTGGCGCTGAGGCTGTCGATGGGGGGCGCATAGCGCTCAGCGAAGCCGGCGCGCAGCGGGCTCTTCCAAGGTTGGTAGGAGATGGCAGCGCCGATTTCGGTGAGGCGTTGTGCGGTGCCGGGCTGACTTTGCGTTCTTACGGTCACGTTGCCCTCCCAGCGTGAGCCGATGAGTGCGCTGAGCACGAGGTCGGGCGTCGCGAAGTACGCGAGCGTGAGCTCTGCGCTCACGCGCGGGCCGAGTTGTCGGGTGACGCCGAGGGTCGTGTCCTGCATTCGACCGGCGATCTCGGCGAATAGTCCGACGCGGAAGACTCGCGCGAGCGAGCGCTCGAAGCTCATGCCGAAGGCGAATTCGGTCGCGCCGAGGCCGCGCGGAGCGAGCCCTTCCGCGTTTGCGCTGGGTAGGCGGACCGTGGCCATCACCGCAACCGACGGATAGACGGCGCTCTGCCACGGCATCGGCTCGTCGATGCTGTCGTAGCGCATGCGAAGCCACGTGTCGCTGAAGCCGATGCTGCGCTCGGCAGCGCGGCCGAGCGCAGCGTCGCGCGCGCCGTAGCCGAACACCCCCGAGAGCTCCAACCGTTTCAGGCGATAAGCGACGAGCAGCGCATATTCCGTGCTGCGATCGAACTCGTTCGGGTTGAATGCTCGATATTGCCCATGGGCATTGAATGCGCCCTGACCGAGCACGAGTCGCTCGGAGCCGCGCACGCCAAAGGTTTGGTCCGGCCGAGTGAGCGCGCTGGCCGGCCCTTGCCCGCTGCACGAGCACGCAGCGCCGCGCGCGGTCCACAGCGTGACCGCCGCAAGAAAGGAGAACCAAAGGCGACTCATGGCACGTCGAGCGCGAACTCGACCACATCGGACGAGGCTTCGAGCTCGATGCCGAGCGTGATCTGCCAGCGGCCGCTCATGTACAAGTCGAGATCGAGCGCTCGAAATGCGTTGCCGTCACTGACGATGCTGCTGGCGCTGGTGCTGTGACCGTG
>DASSMT010000158.1:0-28393 GCA_035688655.1 Polyangiaceae bacterium
GGCGAGCGCGTCGTTGGCGCGTCCTTCGCCCGTTTGTCCCCCGTCGGTGCCGGCGTTGAAGGTGGAACTGCCATGGCAACCGAAAATGACGTACAAGTCTGTCCAACCCGACACGTCGTAATAAACGCCCCACTGCTTGCCGAGCGTGAGCGTCCCGTACTTGCCCAGCTTGAGGCCGACGAAGCCGAGCCGCGTCGTGAGCGCTTGATTCGTCGTGGAGCCGAACACGCCGAAGCCCGTGTCGGGATTCTCCGTGACGTTGTACTGCGTGTCGCCCTGGCCGAGGTTCATCTTCCATTCACCCTGGCCGATCACCTTGATCTCGCCGAGCACCTTTTGCTCCGCCATCACCCCGACCCGACTGCTGTTGTTCTTCACGCTCACTTCGTCTTCGGAGAACGCCAGGTGGCCATCGAGCCGACCATAAACATCCACGCGCGAGGCGAGCTCACCGAGCCATGGCGGCGTCTTCGCCGGGAGCTCGGGATTCGGCTGCGCGAGCGCCAAGGGCACCATCGCGATCGGCAAGAGCATGACCGGGATCCCAGCATGTTTCGCGCCTGCTGTCGTGCCCGGTTCGCCGCGACGACGAACACCAGGGGCCGCGCCCAGTCAGGTTGCGCCCCACCACCGGAGATTGAAGTCGTGAATCACGATGGCCTTGCCGGTCAGTGGGTCGAGCTGCAGCAGTTCGCCCCCTTCCGCGAGCCCGAACAGGAACTGGCCACTGAACGACAACCCAAAGACTGAAGAAACGCCGATCGAACCGATTGCAGAGCCTTCAGCGGTCAGTGGGTTGAGACTCACGAGCTGGTCGCTGTCCCCACCGGCAGCGGACAGGAAGATGGCGCCCAGCGGTCCCCAAACGATGTCGCCGCTGCTGAAGGTGTCGGGGCCGAATTCACCGACGAGCACGCTCGCCGCAGTGTGGGGATCTAGGCGGTACAAGCTCGAACCGGCAGACGCATACAGCGTGCCTTCCGGCGCCACCGTCAGGCCGTTGGCGCCGATGTTCAACGGCCCAACCTCGGTCAGGGCCGCGGTCCGCGGATTGATGGAGTAAAGCGTGCTGAACGAGATGCCGAACAGACGTCCATCCAGCGTTCGAGCGATGTCGGTGATGTCCGTCGTGAATGCGCCGATACGAACCGCGCTGGGCGGGGCGGCGGACAAATCGATCAGAAACAGGGCGTCGGCGGTATTCGCGTAAAAGCTGCTCCGGGAGCTGCAGCCGAGCTGCGGAAAGCAGTCTTCACCGTCCGGACAGCTTGAGCTGTCTGGTACTGCCGAACAGCCCTGCTGCAGCTCGCTGCACACATCCGCGGTGCAGGCGACTCCGTCATCACACGCGAGCGGTTGACCCGCTACGCATCGCTGATGGTTCTCACAAATTTCATGACCATTGCAAAACAGACCGTCCTGACACTGCTGGTCGTCACGACACAGGATGCAATCGAGCTCTGCATCACAATGCTGAGCGCTCGAACAAGCGCTGTCGTCTGCCGAGTTCAGACAAGTGCCGGCAACGCAGCTGTCTTTGGTGCACATCACGCCGTCCGAACAATCGGAGTCGTGCAGGCAACCGACGCAGCCCAGTGCCGAATCGCACGCGAGCCCACCGGTGCAGCGCGCCGCGCTCGGTTCGAAGCGGCAGTGATGCGCGACACAGCTGTCGGCGGTGCAGCTCACGTCGTCCGTGCAGTCGGCGTCATTCCGGCACTCCACACAACCCGCCGAAAGCTCACAGAACCCGCCGTGACAGCTGGAATCGAGCGGAACGTGCGTGCAGACACCGCCTTCGCAGCGATCCGTCGAGCAGGCCACGCGGTCGTCGCAGTCGCGATCGACCAGGCATTCCAAGCAGCCCCGCTGGCGATCGCAGACACCCGAGCCGCATGCAGCATCATCGGCCAGCGAAACGCAGTGCCCAGCAAAGCAACTCTCGCGAGTGCAGGCGACCCCATCAGCGCAGTCACCGTCGCTCTGACACTCGATGCAGCCGAGCTTGGTGTCGCAGCTGCCAGCTGCACAACGCGAATCGTCGGCAGAGCGACGGCAGCGCCCCTCGACGCACGCGTCCGTCGTGCAGTCCAGGCCATCATCGCATTCTGGAGACGCGAGACACTCGACGCAGCGCCCGAGAGAGTCACACTCGCCAATGACGCAAGCGCACTCCTGAACATCGACCGACGATCGACCGCACCCCGCGCAGAAGAGCAGCAGTAGCCCGTACACCAGGCCCCGGTGCCATGACTCACTGACCCCGTCGCGCATCGTCCGCCGATGATAGCCGATGTGACTTCGGGAGCGGACTGAGATCTCCCCGAGAACAGCCAAACCCAGCGCGCTGAGCTCCCGTGAGCGAACACGGGAGCTCGAGCCCTTTACTTCTTCGGCTTGGACTTGAGGTCGCTCTTCGGGCGCTTTTCGGGGGCAAGATCCGGGTTGGACCAATAAAAGATGCTCTCGCGGCCTGCTTCGTCGGTGAAGCCCACGGTCTTGACCTCTGCCTGGATGGTGGCCGTTCCCTCCGGCACGTGTGCTTTCTTCACGCACGAGAAGAACATGAAGATCTTCTCGCCGGGTTTCACCGCACCAGCGAAGATTCGGCCCGAGCAGACCTGCATCGGACGCGGCTTGCCGTCGGACGTCACCTCCAACTGCTTTCCGGACTTGTCGTAGAAATAAGCGACGAGGGATCCAAACAAGATCGGGTTCTTCGATTTGTTCACGATGCTGAACTTCGGACCCTCGTCCGTCGTCTTACCTGTGTACGTTACTTCCATCATGCGCGAATCACCTTTGCCCAGACATGGCTCAGCCTGGGTTCCGACTCCGCTCGAACCCTCCGGACAGTCGTCCCGGAGCTTGGGTGGCTGGACGCTCGGTGTGGGAGCAGGAGGTGGCGCAACCTCTGCCACCGAGGCACTCGGCTTGGGCGGGGGCGCTTCCTTCTTGGCCTCCTCTTCGCATCCGAAGAGAAGCATCGCGAGCGTGAAAATCGACAGGACCTTGGATGACTGAACTGCTAGCGACATGGGCGGCTTTCCTCCGTTGCTCCGGGGATTCGGGACAAACACTCAGCACGGCTTTTTGGCTAAGCCGCGGATGATGTCTAGACGATTGGGGGGCGCAGTTGGCGAAAGGAAATCAGGAATCGTGCGTGCCGTGCGCTTCGAGCGCGTCAGGAACTCGACGGGCCATTCGGTCAGGCGAGTCTTCTTGACGTGGACGTAGCGGCCCGTCTCCGGCTCGTCGATGTACTGCTTCTGCCGAACCAGAGCGAGCGGCTCTTCGGCGCCCTCGGTTCTGAGAGAGAACGCCAGCGCCTTCGGATAGTTCGCGAACGCGTAAAAGTAGTCACTGCCACCGTCTGCCGGATGACACCACACGCGGTACTCGAGCACTGCATCCCATACGTAACCCCCGCCGGCACCCGTTCGAGCCGGGTACTTCCCCACGCGCTTGGGGTCGACGGCTCTCGGATACCTTCTGGGGCGACCCACGGTGCGCTCGACTTCTAGTTTGAAGCAGGCCTCAGCCGCAAGCCCAGCGTGCCTCGCGTTGCCAGTTCTCGGAGAATCCGAGGAGCCTGAACGGAGTTTGGTGGTCGGGGTGCACCTGAAGTCCGATAGCGCTCGGTGATTGCATTCAGCGCAAGCTTTGCGTCGGTCGCGCAGCTCGTGCCGCCTCGCTTGCCTATCGCTCGGCGAAGGCTCAGCAGCTCGCGGAGAAGCGCCAGCAACGCAGCTGGCACGTGACGTGCTCTCCCACACGGAATGACGCGCTTCTGTACGCTGCTCGTCGCTGCGACGTTCACGCTGGCGATGCCGGCGCTCGCCCAGGACGAGCCGCCTGCAATCGCAGCCACGAACGCCTCCGCGGACTCGCCCCCCGAGACGGCCCCGCACGCCGCCGCAGCATCGCCGCCGATCGCAGAAACTGCGCAGCGCCCTCGGGCGGCAGCCACGGCTCTGCACCGCCCCGCAGGGCGCGAGCTTGGCGGACACGTTTTCATGCCAGTCTTGGGCATCGTGGGACCGTTCGCCACCACGAGCTTCGGGACATTCCTGACGATGGGAGCGGGAAGTACCCATGGCAGCGTCACCGTACAGATCCCAGGCAGCGCGCAACCCGAAACCTTCGGCGGCAAAGTGAGCTACGCGGCAGTTGGCGGAGTGCTCGGCTTCGAGTACGCATTCCTGCGCAACTTTTCCGCACGCGCGTTGATCACGGAAACCCTGTATTCGGGCACGACTGGCGCTGCTGCGGCCGTGATTGGAACCAACGCGCGCCTCGGCGGCGGCTTGGGCCTCACCGCGGGATTGCCGATCGGCAACTCGGTCCGCGTGGCTGGGGTGTTCGACGTGAACTACGCACCACGCTTCGGGCTCTTGCTCGGGCCTGCCATCCATGCGGCTTTCGACAGCTGCTCGACTGGAGTCACAGACTGCCGCTTCGATTTGAACAAGCTGTTCCAGCAGCAGAACGTGTTGCGGCTGACTCCGGGGCTAGCGGCCGCTTGGACACCGACGAAGCCGCTCGGCATCACCGGCAACGTTTCCTACGCTTATTCGAGCATTGATACGAAGGGCAGCGGTGCGTACAGCGAGGGCGCAATGTCCTTCGGCGCCGCCGTGGACTTCGACTTCCACGCCTTCACGTCCGTGCCAGTGGGGCTGCAGGCGCTCTGGAACACCGAAGCGACGCTCGAGAAAGGGGGTATTGCGTCCTTCACCGATCTCGGCGGCGGCATGTTCTACACGGGCCGCGAGGAGCTCGCGCTCGGGCTACAGGCCATCAACCGGCGCTTCCGCGTGGTACCCGAAGTCGACGTGAGCTGGAACACCGTGATCGCGATGATGGGGCTTCGCTATTACTGGAGGCAGTGAGTCGCTGCTCGCTCGAGCCGAGAGCACTTCGCGTCGCAACAGGCAGGCCGGCGCAGCCGCTGAACGCGTTGCTACTCCAGATCTGCGGACAGCACCCGGCACTTCTCGTCGAGCCGCGTGCCCCACACTTTGTGCGACCCCTGATGCTCGGAAAGAGAGAACGAGAGCTGCGAGCCAAAGCCGAGGTCCACGCCCTTGAACTGCTCCAGCGTGTCGACCAGCTTCTCGGTGCCGAGCTCGGAGCCGGCGCGCGCGAGCGCCTCGACGAAGGTGGAACCGACGATGAAGCCTTCGAGTGACACGAACCCCGGCTGTGCTTGAGGCTGGTATTTCGAGAGCGCGTCCCGGTAACGACGTACGCCGGTAGCCCCCGAGTCGAATGGGGGCACGACTTGCGTCACGTAAACGTTGGAGCACAGGGTCGAATCGACGCTCTTCAAGTCATCGGCCAGCGCTTCAGTACCGACGAAAGACACGTTGAAGACCAGCGGCTTCCCGAGCCGCGGCACTTCGCGCATTTTCTGGATGAACTTCGAAGCGGCGCGATAGGTGGCCACCATGAGCACCGCTTTGACCGGATGCTTGATCACGTGAATCACTTCCGTGCTCGACGCGACGTGGACCGGCTCCGTGCGGTCGTGGTACTTCAGCAGCTGCGTGAGCGCGGCGTCGACGTCGACCGTGTTTCGCTTGTAGCCCACGCGCAACACGTCTTTCGTGTAGCCGAGCTGACGCACGGCTTTGCTCACGCCGTCATAACCAGCGTCACCGAACGAGTCTTCTTGCGCAAAGACAGCGATCTGGTCGATCGGCAACTTCTGCACTTGTACGAGGTAGCGAACGGTCGCGGCAGTTTCCTCGCGATAGCTCGCCCGATAGTTGAACACGTAGCGATCGGGCGGGTCTTGTCGCAGCACCGGCGCGCCGGTGAAGGCGCCGAAAAATATCGTTTTCTGCTGCGAAGCGTAGGGCGCCGCCACTGCCGACGTCGGGGTGCCCACGTTGCCGATCACGGCGAAGACCTTGCGAGCCTCGATCAGGTCCCGCATGGTTTCGGGCACGCGCGCCGCCTCGTATCCGTCGTCCAACGCAACGAGGCTGAGCTTTCGGCCGTGAACGCCGCCCTGCTGGTTAGTGAGCCAAAATGCGGTCTCCAAGCCAAGCTTCATGTTCTCACCGAGCTGGCGGGTGGGGCCCGAGAAGACGGCGCTCATGCCGAGCGTGATTTCGTTGGCTGTGACTCCCCGCGCTGACTCTTGCGGCGGAGATGACTGCTGAGCGGCAGCCGCGACGAGCGCCTGAACGTCCGGCGATTTGGCGGAGCTCCCGTCAGCGCGAGCGCGCAGTGCGAGGCCGAGCGCAACGGCGACGCCCACGAGCAGCGCGCCGAAACCCGCCAAACGCTTGAGCTTGCCCGACCCGGGCGGTGCTGCGCCGGGCAGCGGAGGTTGCGATGCGGACAGGGCGATTGGCACGGAGGGTTGCCGCGCCCCGTAACTGCGCGTGGACGCGAGGCCGCTCACGTCCGTACGCGGCGTCTCGGGCGGGCCTTCGCCCACGACCAAGCGTTTCATCAGCTCGCTGCCGCGCGCGTTCGACCGCAACTCGGCCTCGATGACTTCTCGGACGCGTGCGCGATCGCCGCTGTAGGCATCGGCGATTACCCGGCCCAGATCTCGCTCTGAGCGGGGAGCGAAATTCGAGCGCAGGTAGCCCTCGATATCCTCCGCGAGCGCGGCCGCGCTGGGGTAACGGTCCTCTTTGCGACGCGCGAGCGCTTTGAGACAAATCCGCTCGAGTGCCGCAGGGACGCTGCCATTGACCTTGCTCGGCAACGGCAAGTTGCCGGCAATCAAGCGCGAGAAGATTTCGGTTTGGGTCAGCCCTGGCCACATGCGACGACCCACGATGAGCTCCCAGAGGATGACTCCCGCCGAGTAGATGTCGGCGCGACGATCCACCTCCCCTGCCTTCGCTTGCTCGGGAGCCATGTATGCGGTCTTCCCCTTGAACACACCGACGCGCGTTTGGGTCGTCGAGTCGCGAGCCTTGGCGATGCCGAAGTCGGTCAGTTTGATCTGGCCGTCGTAACCGACCAAGATATTGCCCGGGGACACGTCTCGATGGACCACGCTGAGCGGCGTGCCGTCGTAATCGCTGAGCTCATGAGCGTAGTCGAGGCCGGAAAGCGCGCGCACGAGCACCGTCAGCCGAAAATACAGATCGAAGCCAGGCAGGGAATCGAGCGCGTGGATCAAGCGGTTGAGCGGCTGACCCTCGAGATATTCCATCGCCAGGAAGTAGTGCCCGCCATCGTGCCCGACTTCCAATGTTTGGATGACGTGAGGGTGGCTCAAGCGAGCGGCCAGCCGCGCTTCGTCCAAGAACATCTCGATGAAGTCGGGCTCTGCCACCAGCTCCGACTTCAAGATCTTGACGACCAAGAGCTTCTGGAAGCGCGCGCTTTCAGCGCCGGACACCGCCAAGTACACGTCGGCCATGCCGCCGCTACCCAGGCGCGTAATCAGCCGATAGCGGCCGACGCGCGCCTGCTGGATCGAGTCTGAATCGACCAATGACAAGGATCCTTCGTTCATTGAATTCGTCATGAGACTTACGCCCAGGTGTTGTGAGTTGCCCTGACGGAGCGCTCGAGATCGAGAAACGATACGGGTCTCGCTCGCGGCGGTTTCGCTGAATCGAGCGGTGTCGTGCAAGAACGTACCGCTCACCCCCCCGACCAAGCGTATGGATATCACCCGCGAACGAAGACAGCAACGACTCGCGCACATCCAACTAGCTTGGGCGCGCACGCTCATTCTATGGCGGTTCTCGCCGACTCTCGCGAGCCGCGCAACTCGCCACATCCGTAATCAGAGTTCGATTCGAACCATGAACAGCACGGTTACTCGGCGCTCCGCGCGGCCGGCGCCCACGCAAACGAATACATCGAGCGCGTGAAATCAGCACTGACTCGACCACTCGACTCGATATTTGGGGTCCGCAATTGCATACCAGCGCGCAAAACCGAAAGCGCAAATGCATGCAAGCCCGTCGCTTTGCAGCGCGCTCGCGGAGCACCAGCCTCACGCACTTCGTGGCTCCGCGCACCGACGCGCGCGCGTTCGCCGTCGTCGTTTCGTCGCCGTTTCGTCGTGGTTTGTCGGCGGCGCGCTTTGCGGCTACAGGAGGTGCCGATGCCTTACGCCGTGCTGCCTTCCTCGGAGCTATCCATCGCTTACGAAGTCTCCGGCGAAGGCGCGCCGGTCTTGTTCGTCCAAGGCGCTGGCGTTCCCGGCGCTGGCTGGGCACCGCAAGTAGGCCCGCTTTCGCGGCGCTTCCGCTGCGCGTCGTTCGACAACCGCGGCATCGGCGGCAGCGGACCGGTGTCGTCATCCTTCCGTATCGAGGAGATGCGAGGAGATGCCTTGGCGGTGATGGACGCGCTCGGTTGGGAGAGCGCGCATGTCGTCGGGCACAGCATTGGCGGACTCGTCGCGCAAGCGCTGGCGCTGGAAGCGCGAGGGCGCGTGCGCAGTCTGACCCTGATGTGCTCGTTCCTGCGCGGCTCCGAGCCAAGCCGCCTCAATCCGTGGATCGTGTGGACAGGTCTGCGCACGTACGTGGGTTCGCGGCGCATGCGCCGCTTGGCATTCCTCGAGATCCTGCTTTCCGACGCAGAGCGACGGGCCCACGGCTCACGAGCGGCGCTCGACGCGTTCGCTCGCGAGCAGCGCGCCCTGTTCGGGCGCGATCTGGCAGATCCGGCTTCGATCGCCATGAAGCAACTCGCAGCCGTGGCCAAGTTCGACGAGAGTGCGCGGCTGTCCGAGCTCGCGCCCATCCCGACCCTCGTTCTCAGCGCGACCCACGACCGCCTCGCGCTGCCCGCGTTTGGCCGCGCGCTGGCCAAGGCCATCCCAGGCGCTCGCTATGAAGAGCGCGACGCCGCGCACGGATTGCCGATCACGCGCGCCGACGAAGTCAACGCGCTCTTGATCGAGCACTTCGCCCAGGCTGAACTGTGAGCGTAGCGCGGCGAGCGGGCTGCTGGCTGCTGGTCGAAACGCGACGCCGAAGGCTGTGACGGCCTGGGACGCGCCGCGTGACCATCAAAAATCCCAATCATAAGAGATGAGCTACTTGGTCAGGATCAAAGTCGCGGCCGTGCCATTGGCATTGTTCTCGTAAATGCTCAACGTGTTGCCCGACACGCAGAAGGTGTCGGTCGTCGACTGGGTCCCGCTCGCGCTGGAGCTCGTAACGATCAGGTTGTTCCCCTGTACCTCATAGGTGCCGCTGCTCATGGCGGACTGAGAGATGTTCACGTCGCATTGGCAACCCGCCGCTGCGTCATAGTTGCATTTTGCGCTGGTAGCGCCTGCCGCGGCACTCAGGTTCGTCTCCAGGATCACGCACTGGTCCGAGTCAGCGCAGCTCACCGGAAGCGTGATGCTCTCCACGAATGACACGAGGCCGGACGAAGTCATGGTCTTGTCGGCCTTGAACGAAACCGTTCCGCTGGCGGTGATGGGAGAGACGGTGAGCGTGGCCCCCGCACACACCGCAGCGAGCGGATTCATTGGCAAAGTGATGCACTCTTGCTTGACGTTCCAATCTCCAACGACATCGCCACCGCAAGGCGCGCCCACGGGGCAGTCCGAAACGGTATTGGGGGCACCCGCGCCCGCGCTGCGACCCGCGCCGCCCGCGCTGCGACCCGCGCTGCTCGAACCCGCGCCGCCCGAACCCGTGCCGTTCGCAAGGCCATCCGAATCGGAGCCCGCCGAGGCGTTGCTCGAACCCCCGCCCCCTTTGCCGAGGATGCCCGTGTGGGTTCCACCCGCACCCGCACCCGCGCCGTTGCCCGCCGACGAACCGCCGCATGCACAAGCCAGCAGCGACACGACACAAACCGCCCCCAAGCCAAACGTTGAATGAGCCAAGCGCCAGTCCTCCCGATATCGAAGGATGGTATCCGTTCGACGCCCCGCCATCAACCCCGCTGATCGCTGCTCGAACATGCTCGGCGGAACCGTCACCCACAACCGCGCACCCGCTGTACTGTCGCTGACGGCGCGAGCCGCCCGACGCGCCTCGCAGCGGAGAGACCGCACTTCCGAGCAGCTCGAGGCTTTCACGAATCACCCAGCAGGCTTGTGCTCCGAAAGCCGACTCGATAGCGTGCGGGCCATGTCCTGGCGTGGATTCTTGGGGTGGTTGGCGCTTTCGCTAGCGGTCTTTTCGGGGGCGTGTGCCCCGCCGCAAGCGGTGAAATTTCCGAAGGAATCGATCTCGGTACCGGACGAATTGGAGCACTACTCGAGCGAAGCTCGCCCCGATGGCGCAGTCGGTGGGCCGGGCGTCGAACGAATTCAAGCCAGTGTAGCGGCGGCCCTGAAAAAACACGGCGATCACGCGGAAGCCGATGGTTCGCTCAGCGCCACCGCGAGCTGGATGCTGCGCGAAGTGCACAACGGTCGCACGATTGATACGGTCGGCTGCGACGCGGCATCCCGACACTTCGGCTTCGGCGGAGTGGTCGGCGGTTATATCGTGTTTGACGCGCTCGCCGAGCCTGATTGGAACGAACAGCTCGAACACTTTCCGCGCGGCATCCCGATCACGCGCTATGGCATTCGCCTTTCACCCAGTGGACGCTCAGGGGTCGTGATCTTCGGCAGCATGGAAGCCAGCTATGAGCCGATCCCGCGCGCGTTCGATCCGGGACAGAGCGTGCAACTGAAAGGCGAGACCGCGCAGCGCTTCAAGTCTTGTGAGCTGTTCTGGACCAAGCCTGACGGCAGCGTCGAAAAGCGGGAGTGTCACGGCCGAGCTTTCGATGAAAAGTTCGAACTCGTCGCGGCGGGTGCCTATCGCTTGGAGGTAATGGGCGACGCTGGCAGCGGTCCGACAATCGTGGCCGTCGTGCCGCTGTATGTCGGCGTGCCCGAGCCGTTGGCCAGCGGCGTCACCAGCACGACCGTCGATCCGGACGAGGCCGAGGCTCGCATGTTCACGCTCCTCAACGAGGTGCGTCGCGCGGCAGGGGTCGAGCCGCTGCAAGCAGACGGCGAGCTGCGAGAGATCGCGCTCGGGCACTCGAAAGACATGGTCGATCATCATTTCGTCGCGCACGTCTCGCCCACGACAGGCAGCCCTGAAGATCGCGCGCGGCGCTCGGGCATCGTCGTGTCGATGTTCGGCGAGAACATCGCCGCGTCGACTTCGCCGGAAGTAGCGCACGAAGGCTTGATGAACAGCCCGGGCCACCGCGCGAACATGCTCGAGCCGCGTTTTACACACGTCGGGATCGCGGCGCGCAAGGCCGACACCGGCCTGGTCGTGACCATGAATTTCGGCAGGCGTCCGCCGCCGAGCGCGCTCCCCGCCGGCACCACCCAAGTGGAAGCGGCGATTTTGGCGCTGCGCGCGAGCAAGGGCCTTTCAGCCCCGACCATCGACGCCGTCTACCGCGTTTCGGCTCAGGCGGGTGCCGAGGCATACGCCACTGGCAAGAGCATCGCCGACGTCGACAAGGCGGTCGAACGCGCGCTGCAAAAGGAGACCGAGCGCCTCAATGTCGGTCGCCTGGGCGGTTGCACCACGATGATCGAGTTGCTCGAACTGAAGCAACTGAATGAGGTCGTCATCCTGACTCAACCGAGCCTGAAGAGCTTCGGCGTGGGCACACGTTTGCGCAAAGACTCCAAGGGCACACGCCTCTCGACCGTCATTTTGATGCAAGGCGCTCCCTGCAACTGAAGCCGGGTCTAGCGCCTTCAGAACCCCCAAGAGGGTGCCCCAGCGTCGCGCCGGTACGGGTTCTCGGGTAACGGGGCGTCTTTGTCGCTCGACGTTTCCTCGAGGACGATCACGGCAGTGGCTGGCGGTTTCGTGGCTGGTCGAACGCTCGCCGTCGCGGGCTTGGGCGGGTCTGAATGGGCATCCATCGCTGCGGCTGTCGGCAGAGATTCGACGCTGATTGACTTGGGCTCATCCCCCCCCGGCGTGGCGCGTGCAACGGCAGCGCGCGGGCTAGCTGCCACACCCGGGAATGACGCCCGAGACGCGTTGTTGCCAGACATCACGAGGGGGAGTGGAGCGGCCGAGCCGTTGCGCGTTCGGATCCACGCCAGCAGCGCGGCCGTCGCGAGCACCAGCACGGCTGCGACGAGTAGGGTCCGAGGCAATTGCGAAGCATGAAGCGGCCGAGCCTGCGACGAGGAGAACGTCGTGAACGACTTGAGGAGGTGCCGGCCCGGTGCGTCCTTCTCGGTTGGGGTATCGCGCGCGGGTTCCTCGTCCGGCACGATCTCCGCCGCGCTGGACCGCGCGGAACCTGCGGCGGAGCCCTCACAGATTCGTTTGAGCACTCGAGTCGCTTCACGGGCCGAGGAAAAGCGCTCGCGTAGCTCGCGACTGCAGGCGCGCGCGAACCAGGAGTCGAAGCCTGCGGGGACGTCTGCGCAATCCGAGGGCACAGGCAATGGCTTCGAACAGATGGCGAGCGCGAGCGCGCCCATGGTCTCTGCTTCGAAGGGTCTTCGGCCCACCAGACACTCGAAGGCAATCACACCGAGGGCCCACACATCAGAGCGGGTGTCGAGCCGGGATGCGTCTTCTACCTGTTCCGGGCTCATGTAAAAAGGCGTGCCCAACCGCTCGCCACTGCGCGTGGCATCCGTGGTGATCCGCCCAGCGCCCTGTGTGCTCAGCTTGGCGACGCCGAAGTCGAGCACTTTCGCCAGCTCTGCTTCGTCGTTGTGGACGATGAATACGTTGTCGGGCTTCAGATCTCGGTGGATGATTCCTGCTTCGTGCGCGCGAGCGATTGCCCGACCCAAATGGGTGAAGAGCTCGGCCAATTCCGCTGGTGGAATTCGCCCCCTGCGCCTCAATCGGGTGCGAAGCGACTCACCCTCGAGGAGCTCCATGACGATGTAGGGGGTGTCTCCGTCGACGCCGTAGTCGAGGATCTGCACGACATGTGGGCTGCGCAGCGAGGCTGCCGCCTGGGCCTCGCGCAAGAAGCGGTTCAACCCTTCGCGAGAAGTGGCAAGCTCGGGACTGATCAGCTTGACGGCGACTTCGGAGCGCAGCAGCAAATGCTCGGCCCGCCACACCGAGCCCATACCCCCTTGGCCCAGCTGCTCCAAGAGGCGGTATTTCTGGGCGAGGACCGAGTGACGCACCCCGTGCACCTAGGCCGGAAAGATAGCCGAGTGGCGATCGCGCAGCAACGGCCATCGAGATCCCAGCGCCTGACGCTCGTCATGCCGCGGATTCCGCTGCGCTGACACAATCGAAGGATGAGCTTCATGCGCCGACTTGCGGTGGTGTCGGCGTGGAGCGTGGGGCTTGCGAACGCGGGTTGCGAGCGGGAGGACAGCTACGCTCGCACCAGCTATTTCGAGCGCAAGATCGCACCGGTGCTCCAAGCCGGCTGCACGAAGAGCGGCACCGGGTCGGGTTGTCACGTCACGGCGGACGAGCACGGCAACGCGCTCGGCAACCTGGATGTATCGGCGTACGCCATGCTCAGCAAGCGACGTGACTTGCTGGTGGACTACGGGCCATACGGAATGCCCCAATTGCTGGTGAAGGCGATCGCTCCGTATCCGATCCGCCTCACGGCCTGGGATGGCGAAAGCCAAGACATCACCGTGCAGGTCGAGCACGTGGGAGCCGCTCCCATCGATGCCAGCTCCGTGTCCTTTTTCCAGCTATTCAAATGGCTCGAGCGCGGCGCTGCCGAGAACAACGCCGAGACGGCCCGCACGACTGCGCACGCGAGCGAGCCCTGCAGCCATCGTCTCGGACAAAGTCGGGAATTTCACGCGGACGTCGATCCAAAGGGCGACGACTTCGAGCGTTTCGTCGGGGACGTCAATCCGTTCCTGTCGGCCAGATGCGCAGCCGGCAATTGCCATGGTTCCCCGATGAATCCGCTCTATCTCACGTGCGGCGAGACGCGCGAGGAGACCCGTTGGAACTACTTCGCTGCAAGCGATTACACCTCGGTCGATCCGTCGTCGAACGAGATCTTGCGCCGCGCGCTCGAGCCGGCAATGGGCGGCGTCTTCCATCAGGGAGGTTCATTCTTCAGCTCGCTGGCTGATCCCAATTATCGAGCCATCTCGAGCTGGTCGGAGCAAAAAGGCCCGCCCTCGAACATCCCGGCGGGGCGCGGTTTCGACCTCTTCGCGCATCGCGTCGAGCCGACCTTCATCAAGAAGGGCTGCTTGATGATGGGTTGTCACTCCCCGGCTGGGTTCTCCGACCTGCGGCTCAACGCTGGCAGCGAAGGCCACATGAGCCTGGCGTCCACCCGCTCGAACTATGAAGAGGCGCTGAAGTTCGTCGCGCTCGAGTCTCCGGATCCGAATGCCAGCCGGCTGATCCGCAAAAACCTCGCACCAGCCAGCGGCATCGGGATCCTGCATCGCGGTGGGCCATTGCTCGCTGGCGCAGGCGATCCAGCGCGCTGCGACGAGGAGGCCGCGCTTTCCGGTCCGCTCGACGAGCAGCCGCCGTATTGCGTACTTCAGGCTTGGATTGCGACCGAGCGGCGCGAGCGCACGACGGACGTCGCGCCGCTGACGGGGATCGTGTACGTCACGCGCCCCCCGAGCGCGCTCGGCGATCTCCCGCAAGACTACGAAAGCTATCGTCCGGGCGCGGATCTGCGGCTGCGCGCAGCGCACCTGGACGCGGGCGGCGCGCTGGTGGTCGATCCCGAAGACCGAAGCCTGCTCGAGGGCTGCGCGCTTTCGCCGGTCACGACCGACGTGCGGCGCCCACAAGTGGCCTGGGACGGCCGCAAGCTCGCGTTCGCCGCGCGCAGCAGCGCGCTCGAGGGCTATCGCGTGTACGTGATGGAAGCGGACGGCTCCGCGTGCGGCGTGGAACCGTCGATCGCGGCGCCCGCGGTCGATGCTCAGGGTGCCCCGATCCCCACGAACGGCGAGCTCATCCACGACTTCGATCCTGCGTTCGCGCCCGACGGTTCGCTCGTCTTCGCCTCCACTCGCGGCAACTTGGGCTCGGCTGCATACTCGTATCGCGGTCCGCAGCGCACACCGGCCGATCCCGCAAAGCTCAACGCGAACTTGTACGTACTCGAAGACGGACACGTCCGTCAGCTCACGTTCCTGTTGAATCAGGAGTTTCTGCCTTCGTTCAAGCTGAACGGGCAGCTTTTGTTCACGACCGAGAAACGCGCGCCCGACTTCTACCAACTCGCGGGTCGTCGTCTCAACCTCGACGGCGGCGACTATCACCCGCTCTTCGGCCAGCGCCGAACCATCGGCTATGACCAACTCACGGATCTCGTGCAGCTGGCGAGCCTGGACTTTGCGGCGATCCTCAGTGACCGCGGAGCGGTGCGCTCGGCCGGAGCGCTGGCGGTGATCAATCGCTCTCTCGGCACCGACACCGACACCGACGATCCGACCGCCTACCGGCTGGATCCCTCCCACGCAGATTTTCCGAGCCCCGGCTTCTTCCTCCACTCGGCGAAGATTCTCGACCCGTGGGCGAGTGGGCGCGTCGGGGTTTCGGTGCGCGGCGCTTACCGCAACCCCACGCCGCTGCCGAATGCCGACATCCTGGTGAGCTACGCGCCCTCGGTCAGCGACATGACCCGGGTGAGCGGGAGCTTCGACCTCGTGGTCGTCAATTCGAGCACCGGCGAGCAGCGCGCGCTCACTGGGCTCGACGAGCCGTCGCGCGACGAACTCTGGCCTGTCGCGCTGTACGGACGCGCGCCGCGCAAAGCGTTTCGCTCGACGCCCGCCGACCCCGCCGGCAGTGCCGTCATTCACCCGCCGGGCGATCCCGAGCACCCGACGGATCGCGCCGAGCTCAGCTTCCTCGATTTTCCGCTGATCTCGAGCCTGATGTTCCAAAACACCCGCGGCGGCCGGCAGATCGCGCCCATGCAAAGCTTCGAGATGTGGGAGAGCTTGCCCCCGAACGGTGAGCGGAGCTTGAACGACGCGAGCTCATTCATCGTCGCTGACGCTTACGGCAAGCTCTACGCTCGACGGCGCCGCATCGGCAGTGTGCCACTGCTCGCGGACGGGTCAGCCCGGGTCCAGGTCCCGGCGGGACTGCCGGTCCTGTTCGCGGTCGAAAGCAAGTTCTCGGGGGAGAGCTCGCAGCGCCTGCATCATCAACGCGAAGAGATGCAGTATTACCCGGGCGAATGGGTGACGCTCTCGTTCCGACGCGACCTCTTCGACGGCTTCTGCGGCGGCTGTCACGGCTCGATCAGCGGTCTCGAGACGGATGTAGCCGTCAAGCCCGACATCCTGTCGCAGGCCTCCGAAGTTGCGGCCAAACACGCCCAACCGACGCTGCTGGTCGGCACGCCGGCGAGCGCAGAGCAGGGTCCGCCGTTCCCCTGATGGCCCGACGCAGCAGGCGCGTCAGCGCGCGGAACGACCGGAGAGCAAGCTTTCCAACGTCCCAATCAACTCATCGACGCGCACCGGCTTCGTGAGGTAGCGGGCGAAGCCGGCTTCCTCACCGCGCTTCACGTCTCGGTCCATGGCGGCGGCGCTGAGCGCGATGACCGGGATCCGACTCGTCTCTGGCCAAGTGCGTAGCTGCCGCAAGGCTTCGAAACCGCTCATCCCAGGCAGATTGATGTCCATGATTACCGCGTCCGGAAGGTGAGCGCGCACGAGCTCGACGCCGATTTCGGCATTGGGCGCCACCACCAGCTCGACACCATCGAAGTCTTTGAGCAGCGCCTCCATGAAGGCAACGTTCGACGGATTGTCCTCCACGTAAACGATGCGGCGTGCAGCACCGGCTGGCGCGAGCACGGAAGCGAGCTCGTCCCGCGGCGCGGCCGCTTTCGCGGGCCGATCGGATTGCCGCGACGGTCGCGCGGGTAGTTCCACCCAAAATTCGGAGCCGAGGCCCGGAACGCTCGAAAAGCCGACTGTACCGTGCATCATCTCGGCCAGCCGCTTCGAGATCGCAAGGCCGATGCCCGTGCCCTCGATCGGGCCAGTCTCTTGTCCTGCGCGGTGAAAGGGCTGAAATATCTTGTCTTGTTTGTCGAGGGGGATGCCGACTCCCGTGTCGGAGACCGTGAGTCGAACCAGCGCTCCGTGTCGGCTCACGATGAACCTCGCCTGCCCTCCGGCTCGACCGTATTTCAGGGCGTTCGAACCAAAATTCATCAAGATTTGCGCAAAGCGAGTGCGATCCGCGATCACGGGCGGAAGTTCTGGATCGCACTCCTCGACCGACAACGCAACACCGAGCCGCATGGCCATGGGGTCGAGAGTCATCTTCACCTGACTCAGCACCTCGGGCACGCTCACCGGCTCCAAAGACAACGAGAGGCCGCCCGCCTCGACGCGAGACAGGTCCAGCACTTCGTCGATCAGGCGCAGCAAATGTTCCCCGCCCCGGAGCACGTGCTCGAGCATGCCGAGTTGATGCGAGGCCAGTGGTGGCTTCTTGTCCCTCTGGAGCAACTGAGAGAAGCCGAGCACCGCGTTCATCGGCGTGCGTAGCTCGTGACTCATGGAGGACAAGAACTCACTCTTGGCGTTGCTCGCGGCTTCGGCCGCGGTGCGTGCATGCTCGAGCTCCAACTCGCGCTGCACGTCGTCCGTCAAGTCCCAGATGGTCGTGACCGTTCCGCCCTCGCTCGTGCGACGATCGATCATCCGCAAGCTACGGCCGTCCGTGGTTCGAACGTCGAACGCACCGCGCGGATCGAGCCGATATCTCAGGCGCCGCTCGCGAAACTCGTTCGCTGTTTCAGAGCCGAGCTCGACTGCGGCGGAAGCCAGACTCTGATCCAACAGTTCACTGAAACGCACGCCCATGACGGGCCCGTGCGTGGCTTGCGGCAGGGTTTGCCGAAACGCGCTGTTGCAAAGCAATACGCGATCCTCGGAGTCGAACAGTGCGAATGCCTCCTGGATGCTCTCCACGGCGCTGCGCAACCGCTCGGCAGCGAGGCGCGCCTCACCCTCCATTCGCTTCCGTTCACTGATGTCGCGAATTGCCGCCGACACGATCACGCCTTCGTCGGTCTTGAGCGGACTCAGGCTGACCTCGATGGGCAACTCCGTCCCGTCACTGCGACGGCCGAACAGCTCGATCCCGGTACCCATGGGCCGTAGATTGGGGGCGTCGACGAAGCGGGAGCGATGGAAGACATGCGCAGAGCGGAAGCGCTCCGGAACCAAGATCTCGATCTTTTTGCCAATCAGCTCTTCGCGCCGATACTTGAAGAGCACTTCGGTCTGCTGATTCACGAACTCGATCTCACCCGCGGCGTTGGTCACGACAATCGCATCTGGGGCACGATCGAGGAGAATTCGAAAACGGTCGTCAGTCATGGGGCAGCCTCACGCAGAATGCCGCGCCTGGATCGGCGTTCTCGACCCAGATCTCGCCGCCGTGCGCATGCACTGCGACCTTGCAGAATGCCAGACCGAGGCCGCGGCCAGTCCTCGAGCCGCGCGACGCTTCGCTGTCGGGTTCTGCTTGTATGAAAGCGTCGAATAGCCGCTCTGCGATCTCGGCAGGCACGCCGCGTCCGCGATCCCGAATGCGAATCTCGACTCGCTGGTCACCGTGGGTGGCTTCGACACTGACCAGCGAATCTCGGGGCGCATGGCGGACCGCGTTCTCGATCAGGTTCTCGAGAACCCGCTCGAGAAGATCGGGGTCGGCGGTCACGGTGAACTCTCGCACTTGCGACTCCAGAGTGACCCCGGCATCGTTGGCTGTCATCTCGAGCGTCTCGAAAACGCGGGTAACGAGGCCGCCGAGCTCGAGCCGAACCGGAGTTGGGCGGAGCGCCGCCTCTTCTCCTTTGCTCACGTCGAGAACGTTCAAGATCAGCCGCATCAGATGACGAACATCGCTGCGGATCTGCAGCACTCCTGCCCGCACGTCGCTCGGTAGATCGCGATGCCTCAGCAGCAGTTGCGCGCGTAGCTCCATCGAATTGACGGGGTTCTTGAAATCGTGCACCAGGAACGCGGTCAAGCGATCCTTCTGCAGCTGGAGTCGCATCAAGTCGTCGCGCTGCTGGCGAATGCCCTCGTATAGACTGCCGACCTCGCTTCCCAACCGGCGCAACTTCAGTGCTGTCTGCACCCGAATCAGCAGCTCCGTGGGGCGTACCGGCTTGGTGAGAAAGTCGTCCGCTCCGGCGGCCAAGGCCAGATCGAAAGTCTCGACGTCCCTCAATGCGGTCAGAAACACAATCGGTACGCTCCGACCGCCCGGGAGCGAGCGTATGCGCTTACAGGCTTCGAACCCGCTGATGTCCGGCATGCGCACGTCCATCAAAATGCAATCGAGCTGCTCGGCCTGGAACGCCCGAACGCCGTCCTCGCCGCGCGCGGCAACGCTGACGCGCATGCCTTCGGGCTCGAGGGTCGCCCGAACCAGCTCGCAATTGGCTGGCGTGTCGTCAACGACCAATACATGCGGAGTAAAACCATCAGTACCAGGTGTCACCCGCCAAATGTAGGCCAGCTGCAATCGACGAGCGCAGCAAAAGTGAAACGAGTGACGGTCGGGACCCCGCGCCGTCTCCTTGCAACAATCCGCTTGGACGCGACGGTGTGATCCGAGACCAGCTACGACCCATTTCGGCTGCACAACCGAATCCGGGACTTTTCAAGCTGATTTCCGATATTCGAGATTGATTAAAGAAACGCGTCCAGCGCAATAAGCGCGAGACCGGACCCGGATCGGACGCGCCCCCGGTGTTCCGCGGACCGCGGACGAGGATCGCCGTTGTCTTCGAGTCGTCCGCGGATCGTCGCTGCCGGCGGTTTCGGTACGCGGCTTGCTTAGCTGGACGTCGGTAGAATGTCGTCGATGTCCAATCTTTCATCGCTGACCGTTGCCGCGTTCGCTCGCGCGAGCGGTGGCTGGCGGTGTGCTTGGAGCGGGCACTTCGGCGGGCGTGGCGAGCAATGAGCACCCCCGCTCGCCCTCCCGAACCCTGCGGGCTCAGCTCGCGTGCCGCGGCAGACAGGCTACGGCGCGACGGGCGCAATGAGCTCCCCGTCCTGAAGCCGACGCCCGCCTGGCGCCATCTCCTCGCTCAGCTCACACATTTTTTCGCGATTCTGCTGTGGATCGCTGGAGCGCTCGCCGTCGCTGCCGGCATGCCAGAGCTGGGCTTGGCCATTTTCTTGGTCATCGTCATCAACGGCGTGTTCGCCTACCTGGAGGAGCACCGCGCCGAGCGAGCCGCGCAAGCGCTGCAGCAGTTGATGCCTCGTCGAGCCGTCGTCGAGCGCGACGGCAGCTGGCTCGAAATTGCAGCGAGTGAGCTGGTCGTCGGCGATTGGATTCAGCTGTCTTCAGGGGATCTGATTTCGGCCGACGTGCAAGTCTCACAGGGCCGAGGTCTGTCGGTCGACCAATCCGCGCTGACTGGTGAGAGCGTGCCGATCGGCGTCGGCGCAGGCGAGCCAGCGTTTGCCGGGACCTTCGTGGTCGAAGGCGAAGCGTGTGCGCGCATTTTGGCGACGGGTGAAAAGACGCGGTTGGCTCGCGTCGCCCAGCTGACACAGAGTCGGCTCCACCCGCCGACCCCGCTTTCGCGCGAATTGGGCCGACTGGTCCGAGCCGTCGCGGTCGTCGCAGTTGGGCTCGCGCTCGTCTTCTTCGCGATTGGTCGCTTCCTGGGACTGCCCTTGCGTGACGGCTTTCTGTTCGCGGTCGGCGTTGCCGTGGCCTTGGTGCCCGAAGGGCTGTTACCGACCGTCACGCTCTCGCTCGCCGTCGGTGCGTCCAAGATGGCCAAGCGGGGCGCCCTGGTTCGTCGGCTCGAAGCGATCGAGACTCTCGGTTCGACGACTTTCATCTGCAGTGACAAGACCGGCACGCTGACTTGCAACGAGATGAACGCAGTCGAGACCTGGACTGCGAGCGGCGTTGCACATATTCGGGGCAACGGCTACGAGCCCCGAGCAGCACTCGAAGTCGACGCCTCGAGCAAACCCGAACTCTTGCAGCTCGCTTTGGTCGCTGTCCGCTGTTCGAGTGGTCGTGCGCTCTACAGTGAAGGGCGCTGGGTGTCGCGCGGCGACCCGATGGAGGCTGCTTTACACGCGTTATCCTTACGCCTCGGCATTGATCTCGCCACGGAAGAACGAGCGGCGCCGGAGCTGACTCGCTTTGCGTTCGATCCCCGCCGCCGACTGATGTCGGTCGTCACTTCCGATGCAGTGTTTACGAAGGGTGCCCCGGACGCGGTTTTCGAGCGCTGCACGCAGGTAGCGGCAGCTGCTCGACGAGCTGCCGCACACATGGCCGAACGCGGTCTGCGCGTAATCGCCGTCGCCCAGCGGGCGACGAGTGGTCAGGCACTACCGAGCAGTGCCAGCGAAGCCGAAGCCGCGCTCGAGCTGCTCGGGCTGATCGGGCTTGCCGATCCCCCGCGGCGAGAGGTGAAGGCCGCGCTTGCTGTCTGTCGCCAGGCCGGCCTGCGTGTGGCCATGATCACGGGCGATCATCCAGGCACCGCGCGAGCGATCGCTCAGGAAGTGGGGTTAGCGGTCGATCTCGTCGTCACTGGCAACGAGCTGCCCGAAGACGAGGCGGAGCTCGGCGTCTTGTTGGACCGAGAAGGCGTCGTCGCCTGTCGGGTGGCACCCGAGCAAAAACTACGCATCGCCAAAGCGCTGCAAGCGCGGGGCCACGTCGTCGCGATGACGGGTGACGGGGTGAACGACGGCCCGGCATTGCGGCAGGCGGACATTGGCATCGCCATGGGACGCTCCGGTACGGACGTTGCGCGCGCAGCAGCGGATTTGGTGCTGCTCGACGATCGCTTCGAGACCATCGTATCCGCCATCGAACAGGGGCGCGGGACCTTCGCCAACATCCGACGCTTCCTCACCTACCACCTGACCGACAATGTCGCGGAGCTCACGCCGTTCGTCGTTTGGGCACTCTCGGGAGGGCGCTTTCCGCTCGCTCTCGGGGTGCTTCAGATCTTGTGCCTGGATCTGTTGACCGATCAGCTTCCGGCGCTGGCTCTGGGGACCGAACCGCCGAGCTCGCGTTTGCTCGATCGGCCACCTTACCGCGGCCATATCGTCGATCGCCGCCTGCTCGTGCGCGCGTTTCTCGTCTTGGGGTCGCTCGAGTCACTGGTCGAAATGCTGGCTTTCTGGTTGAGCTTGAGAGAGTCGGGCTGGCGCTACGGTGACACTCCGACTGGCTCGTCGCTCGCCTTCGCTTCGGGAGCTGCGTTCGTGGCCGTCGTTGCCGGACAGTCAGCGGTAGCGTTGGTTTGTCGCAGTAGCACGCTCGCGGGCTTCAGCGTGCCGCTGCGTTCCAACCCGCGCATCCCGCTCGCGCTGCTGACCACGTGGGCGATCACTGCGTGTCTGCTACTGGTGCCCGGATTGGCACGCTTGCTCGGTCAGCGAGCGCCAACGGGTCTTGGTTGGCTCGCGGCCTTGCTCGCCTTCCCTTTGATCCTACTCGTGGATGCAGCCGCAAAAGCGGTCCTCCGACGGCGCTTGGCCCGAGCGGCCGAGTTGCGGCGCCCATCCGCCAGCCGTTCTGCCGAAGCTGCGGACGTGCACGGCCACGCAGTCGACCGCTAGCTCGACGCGCAACATTTGCGCGAGACATTCGCCGCGTGCAAATACTGCAGCTGCGAAACGGATTTGACTCGCCCCTGAAGTGTGGCCGTTAAACGCAAGGTCGTGCAGCGAACGAGCATTGGCCCGAACCGTGCTTATGTCGATTGTCGCCGGCAGGAATGGTTGGGCAACACGCAATACGCAACACACAACACGTGGTGGTCGATGGCTGCCAGCGCACGCGACGCTTGCGAAGCGAAGCACGCGAGCGCAAACTGGCGCCGTCTCCGGTGCCCGCGGTTCGACTCGACGCGGTGAAATACTGAAACGGTGGTGGGCGCATGCTGAGCAACTCCACAGACGCGAACGGACCAGAAACAGCGATCGCACTCGACTTGGATGCGATCCTTGCGCGGCACCAAAACGATCCGTCGCGACTGGTGCAGATTCTTCATGAAGTGATGGCGGCCGAGGGGCGCGTTTCGCCGCCGGTGATCAGCGATCTGGCGAAAAAGCTGGGCCTTGCGCGTGCTCAGGTCGAGGGCGTCGTCGGTTTCTACTCGTTCTTCGACTCCGAGCCCAAGGGACGCTTTCGGGTGCTGTTCAGTGACAACATCACCGACGAGATGGCGGGCAGCGCCGAGCTCCGGCAGCGGATGCTGGACTCGTTTCGCGTCATGCCGGGCGAGGTGAGCCGCGACGGCTTGGTCTCGATCGGCACCACGAGCTGCACCGGGCTCTGCGATCAAGGCCCCGCGCTGCTCGTCAACGGCCGCGCGATTCCGAGACTCACGCCCACGCGCATCGGTGCGGTGACCTCTTTGATTCGCGGTGGTGTGCCCGTCGAGCGCTGGCCGGCCAATTTGTTCACGATTGACTCGCACATCCAGCGCCGCGATTTGATCTTGAACAGCAAACTCGAACCGGGTTCAGCCATCGATAGCGCGCTTTCTCGCGGCGCTGCGGCCACGATCAACGAGATCCAAGAGTCTGAGCTGCGCGGCCGCGGTGGTGCCGGTTTCTCGACGGGCACGAAGTGGGCGGCGTGCGCGGGCGCGCCGGGCCCGGTGCGCTATGTGGTGTGCAATGCGGACGAGGGGGAGCCCGGCACGTTCAAGGATCGCGAGTTGCTCATGCATTACGCCGACCTCGTGTTCGAGGGCATGACGGTGGCAGGCTACGCGGTCGGAGCGACGAAGGGGTTCATGTACCTGCGCGCGGAGTATCCGTTCTTGGTCGAACCGCTGAGGGCGAAGCTCGCCGAGCGGCGGGCGCTCGGGTTGCTCGGCACTGGCATCCGCGGGGCATTCGACTTCGACATCGAGATCGCGATCGGCGCGGGCGCCTACGTGTGCGGTGAGGAGTCCGCGCTGCTCGAATCACTCGAGGGCAAGCGCGGGGTTCCTCGCAGGCGTCCTCCCTATCCGGTAACGCACGGTTACAAGCAGAAACCGACGCTCGTGCACAACGTCGAGACTCTGGCAATTGCCGCGCTGGTCGCGAAATACGGCGCCGTCTTCCGGCGCTCGGTGGGCACTGCCAGCTCCGCCGGCACGAAGGTGCTTTCCGTATCGGGCGACGTCGCACGCCCGGGGATTTACGAATATCCGTTTGGTGTGAGCATCCGGCGCGTGCTCGCCGACGCGGGTGCCGTAGGCGCGGCAGCGGCTCAGATCGGCGGGCCCTCGGGCGTGCTGGTTTCGGCAAGTGAGTTCGATCGACGCATCGCCTTCGAGGACGTGCCTTGTGCTGGGGCGGTGATGGTGTTCGACGGAACGCGCGACATTCTGCGCGTGCTCGAGAACTTCGCGCGTTTCTTTGCCCACGAGACCTGCGGCTTTTGCACGCCCTGCCGCGTCGGTACCACGCTCAATGCGCAGATGATGCGGCGCATCGCCGACGGCCACGGCTCGCGCCGCGACCTGAAAGATCTGGAGCGGGTGTCGCGCTTGATGAGCACGGCGAGCCACTGCGGCCTGGGGACGACCGCGGCCCGGCCCGTGCTCGACGCGCTGGGGAAATTCCGACCCGCGTTCGAGCAACGCCTGCACTCGCTCGAAGCGCTGCCGACGTTCGACCTCGACGAAGCCCTGGCACCCGCTCGCGAAGCGACCGCGCGTGACGATGCTGGCGCTCATTTTCAGGAGGAAGGTGCATGAAGATCAACTCGGCGCATGAACTCCAGGAAGCCACCGGGCAGGTGCCGCGCGTCGATGGGCGCCCCACCTTCCGCATGGACGGCAACGACGTGCCCTTCGACGAGGGACAGTCCATCCTGGCGGCGGCGCTCGCTGCGGGCCATTTCGTGCCCTTCCTCTGCTATCATCGCGAGTTCGAGCCGCACGGCAGCTGCAAAGTGTGCACCGTACGCGTGAACGGCCGCCCGCACGCGAGCTGCACCCAGCCCGCCCGTGAGGGAGACGTGGTCGAGTTGAACACCGCGGAGCTGAAAGAGCTGCGCAAGGGGATCGTTCAGTTCCTGTTCGTCGAAGGCAACCACTTCTGCCCCTCTTGCGAAGCCAGCGGCAACTGCACCTTGCAGGCGGTGGCCTACGACACCGGCATGATGACGGCACAGTACAATCCGCTATTTCCGAAGCGCCCGGTCGATGCCTCGCACCCCGACGTGCTGCTGGATTTCAACCGTTGCATCCTGTGTGAGCTGTGCGTCAGGGCAAGTTCTCTGGTCGACAAGAAGAACGTATTTGCTCTTTCGGGCCGTGGCATCACCAAGCACCTGATCGTCAATTCCGAGTCCGGCAAGCTCGCCGATACGGACCTCGCGCTTCACGACAAGGCGATGAGCGTGTGTCCCGTCGGTGTCATTCTCAGAAAACGGCATGGCTTCGAAAAGCCGATCGGTCAGCGCAAGTACGACGCTCATCCGATCAGCGAGGTCGCTACCGGGCGCGCTGGCAACGGCGCGATCGAAGCAGAAGAGTGAGAGCAAGTGGCGAACGAGACCAAGAAGCTGAAAGTTGCGACGGTGTCCCTGGCCGGCTGTTTCGGCTGTCACATGTCGTTTCTGGATATCGACGAACGCCTGCTGCCGCTCTTGGAAAAGATCGAGTTCGACTCGTCGCCGCTCACCGACATCAAGCATTGCGGGCCGTGCGACGTGGGCCTGATCGAAGGCGGCCTGTGCAACGCAGAGAACGTGCACAAGCTCCGCGAGTTTCGCGCCAACTGCAAGACACTGGTCGCTGTCGGTGCGTGTGCCATCAATGGTGGGCTGCCCGCCCAGCGCAACCACCTGGATATTCGCGATTGCCTGCAAACCGTTTACCTGACCGGACCCGGAATCGAGCGCGGCTTCATCCCGAACGATCCTGAGTTACCTTTGCCGCTCAAGCAGGTTCATCCGATCCAAGACGTGGTGAAGGTCGACTATTTTCTGCCGGGGTGCCCGCCGTCCGGAGAGGCAATCTGGCAATTTCTGACTCAACTGCTCGCCGGCCGTACACCGCAGCTCGGACACGGCCTGTTGCGCTTCGATTGAACGAGCACCGCCGATGAACACTTCACTCGATACCGCAGAGCACCCCGAAACCCTACGCAAGGTGGTGATCGAACCCGTGTCCCGCGTCGAAGGCCACGGCAAGGTCACGATTCTTTTGGATGATCAGAAGCGGGTGCACCAGGTGCGCCTGCACATCGTCGAATTTCGCGGTTTCGAGCGCTTCGTGCAGGGTCGCCCTTATTGGGAAATCCCCGTGATGGTGCAGCGCTTGTGCGGCATCTGTCCGGTGAGCCATCACCTGGCCGCCTCCAAAGCGCTCGACGCCGTGGTGGGCGGGCGCAAGCTGACTCCAGCGGCGGAGCGGATCCGGCGCTTGATGCACTACGGGCAGATCCTGCAATCGCACGCGCTGCACTTCTACCACTTGGCCTCGCCCGATCTCTTGTTCGGCTTCGACAGCCCCGTCGCTCAGCGCAACATCGTCGGTGTGCTCGCCAAGTATCCCGAGATCGCCAAGCAAGGCATTCTGCTCCGCAAATACGGGCAAGAGGTCATTCGCGTGACCGCGGGCAAGCGCATTCACGGGACCGGGTCGATTCCGGGAGGCGTGAACAAGCCGGTGACGGAAGCGGAACGCGACGAGCTGCTCTCGCCGCTCAACGACATCCTCACGTGGGCGACGGCAGGGGTGGAGCTGGTCGCGGAGCTGCACCGCAAGAATGCCGGCGTCTATGCCGAGTTCGGCCGCGCGCCGTCGAACCTTTTGTCGCTCGTCGGACGTGACGGCAAGCTCGACTTGTACGACGGCGTGTTGCGTGCGCGCGACGCGGAAGGTCAGCTCATCTTCGACGGCGTCGAATGTCAGGACTACTCGCGTGAATTGCGCGAAAATGTCCGCTCATGGAGCTACATGAAGTTCCCCTTCATCGGCTCGCGTGGGGCGGACGACGGCTGGTACAAGGTCGGTCCGCTGGCACGTCTGCAGAACTGCGACGGAGTGAGCACACCGCGCGCCGAGGCGGCTCGCCGAGATTGGCTCTCGACCTCACCGCGCGAGATGATCCACGGCTCGCTGGAGTTTCACTGGGCACGCATGATCGAGCTCTTGCACTCCGCTGAAGTCATCAAAGAATTGCTCGGAGATCCGCTACTGCTCGGAACTGACCTCGTGACCAGCGGGCCGCGCGAAGCAGTTTGCGTCGGGATCATCGAGGCGCCTCGCGGCACCCTCATCCACCACTACGAGGTCGACGAGCAGGACCTGGTGACGATGTGCAACCTGATCGTCTCGACGACGCACAACAATCGCGCGATGAACGAGGCCATCCGCGATGTCGCGCGCGTTTACCTCGACGGGCATGAACCCACCGAAGGCTTGCTCAACCACATCGAGGTGGCCATTCGCGCCTTCGACCCATGCTTGTCGTGCGCGACGCACGCGCTCGGAAAGATGCCGCTCTTGGTCGAGATCTGCGACTCCGAGGGCCAAGTGATCGAGCGACTTCAGCGCGACGGAGAACGGCTGTAAGATGGGGGCAACCGCGCCGCTTTTGGTGTTCGGTGTCGGCAACCCGGCGCGCGGCGATGACGCGCTCGGCCCGCTGTTCATCGAACGCCTGGGCGAAGCGCTTTCGAGTGAAGTGGCCGGCGGGGGGCTCGAGCTGCTCACGGATTACCAGCTCCAGATCGAGCATGCGCTGGACCTCACGGGTCGCTCCAGAGTCGTGTTCGTCGATGCCAGCACGCGGGCCGCACCGCCGTTCGAGTTCCTGCCCGTGGCGGCCCAGGCCGACAACGCATTCACGACCCATGCCTTGTCCCCGGGCGCGGTGCTCGCGACCCACGAGAAGCTCGGCGGCGCAGCCCCGGAATCCTGGGTGCTGGCGATTCGCGGTGAACGCTTCGAGCTCGGCGACCCGCTGACGGCGCGCGCAAAAGCCCACCTCGACGCCGCGCTCGAGTTCTTCGTCGCGGACGCTCGCGGATTGTTGCACGAGACGGCAGGGCGGCGGCTCGAGGTCGAAGGCACGGTGCAGGGCGTGGGTTTCCGCCCGTGGATCTACCGCCTGGCAACTGGCCTTGGACTTTCGGGCGAGGTCTACAACACGGCAAGCGGCGTCACCATCGAGGCCTTCGGTGGGGTGCAGGCGCTCGACGCGCTCGTGTCTGCGATCCAGCGCGAGGCGCCCGCGGCCGCGCGCATCCTGGCTCTGCGTGCGACTCCAATTCCGCTGCGCGAGGCGAGCGGCTTTCGCATTCGTTCGAGCGTCAATAGCGGTCAGCCCAGCCTGACCTTGCCTCCCGACCTCGCCACCTGCGACGCCTGCCTAGCAGACGTGCACGATCGCGCGAGCCGCTACCATGGCTACGCGCTCACGAGCTGCATGGAATGCGGGCCGCGTTTCGCGATCGCAAGCTCACTGCCCTACGATCGCGAAACC
>DASSMT010000194.1:0-12984 GCA_035688655.1 Polyangiaceae bacterium
GCAGAGTGTGTGAAAGCCCCGCGAGGGCCTGGGCTCCCAGCCGCCATGGCGGGATCCGTGCGTCGCGTTCCACCACTGGAGGTATTTTTCAAATACCGGTTGGCCGAGGATTCTGGCACGGCTCGGTTCGCTGCGCTTGCCCCGCTCTGCGTGTACTGCTACCCCCGCGTCCGTGCCCTCTTCTCCGGGAGCCGGGGGATCGCGTCACGTAGGCCGTGTCGTCGATCCCTCAGTACGCGACGACGGAGATCTCGAACCCGATCTTCAACTAGCGTCGGAAGCCGCTGCCGACGAGGCCGCGCCGGAGGGGTCCGCGCGTGCGCCGCGTGCAGACGGAGAGCGGGCGCGCGAGCGGCTGCTCGCCCGCGCTCGTGCCAGCCGACCGGACGCTGCGCTCGAGACCGAGGGCCCGGTTCAGGGCGGCTTGGACGAGATTGGCCGACCCGAAGCGCGCCCGGCAGCCGCGCGAGACGAGCTCGAGTCGATCGGCGGCGGGGCGGGACGCACGTCTTCGGCGCCGCTGCTGCCGCGCACGGCAAGTCAACTATCGCCGACGCTGATCGCGCTCTTCGGCACACTGATCGGCATCGCCACGGTGCTGACGCTGATCGCGCTGGTGATCAACCTCGATCGAAAGAAGAGCGCGCCGTTCGCCAAAACGGCGAGTAGCCCGAGCTCTGCTGCCAGCGTCTCTGCCACACCCATCGAGTCGCTGCCCTCCGTGCCCAAGCGCATTCGCCAGAAAGTGCCGGGACCCTGGCGCCTCGCGGACGCGAAGGGCGACGCGAACCTGCGCTCGATCGAGGGCAAGGTCTCGACCGATCCCTTCATCAAAGCGCTCACCGGCGCGGGCGTGCCCGAAAAAGAAGCGTATCGCTTGCTCACCGCGCTGAAGGGCCTGCGCGACTTCGACAAGTGCAACAAGTCCGATCGCTTCCAGGCGCTGCTCGAGCGCGGCTCGTCGCGCCTCAAAGCCTTCGAATACACGGTCAGCCCGGAAGAGATTTACCAAGCGCGCGAAGGGGACGATGGGCTCCTCAAAGGCAGCAGGCTCGACCTGAAAGTGCAGCGCAATCAGGTCAGCGGCGCGCTGCTCTACGACGGCAAGAGCTTCGATGCTTCCGCCGAACGCGCGGGCTTCGACACTGGGCTCGCACACGTGGTGGGGCTCGCGCTTCAGGGCCATCTGTCGCTGGAGGAGCTCGAGCGTGGCGACCGTATCCGATTGATCGGCCAAGAGCTCACGGTGCTGGGTGAATTTGCGCGCTATACCGGCATCGAAGCCATCGAGGTCGTGCCGGCAAACCCGAAGCGCGAGCCCCTGCGCGTGTACTACTTCGACGATTCGAGCTTGCGCGGCTACTACGACGCGAGCGGCAAGAGCCCGTACGAAGGCGGCTTTCGCAAGCCGATCCCCGGCGCGGCCATCACCTCGTCCTTCAATCCCCGGCGCATGCATCCGATTTTGCACAAGGTCATGCCGCACCTGGGCACGGACATCGGCGCGCCTCTGGGTACGCCGGTCGGTGCATCGGCACCGGGCTCGATCAGCTACATCGGCCCGGGCGGTGCCGCGGGCAACTTGCTCAAGGTGACGCACGCAAACGGCATCGAGACCGGCTACGCGCACCTGTCGCGCTACGCCGCCGGGCTCAAAGTCGGGGACAAGGTGAAGCGTTTGCAGACCATCGGCTACGTGGGTTCCACGGGTCGATCGACCGGTCCGCATCTGCACTTCAGCGCGCAACGCGACGGCAAGTTCTTCGACGCGGAGACGCTGAACCTCGACGGCATGCGCGTCTTGACCAAAGAGCAGCAAAGCCAATTTTTGGCCGTGGTTGCCAAGTACAACCCGCTCTTGGATGCGATTGTTCTGCCTGCCGCGTTGCCCTACACGGGCGCTCCGGCGAGCGAACCCGCGACGCTCGGCTCGGCCAACGCGCCGAGCGCGCCGAGTGCGGGGAGCGCGCCGAGCGCTGAAACAGCGAGCCCCGCCGAGGACGCGGGCGAAACGGACGTGGCGGCGAGTACGAGCGCGAGCGCGACCGGGCCGGCGAACGGCCACAGCGCCGCAGCCAGCGGGAACGCCGCCGGAAATTCCATTTATCTGAGTGACAAGGAGTTGCTCAAGTTGCAGTCCGCGACGGACGAGGGTGAGGTCTCGGAGTAAGCGAGAGGGTCAGCACGAACAAGCTGCCGTGCGGCGGGGCGTCTTCCACCCAGACCGCGCCATCATGGGCCTCGGCGATGTGCTTGACCAGCGCGAGCCCAATGCCACTACCGCGCACTTGCTTGCCGAGTGCGGTCTTGCCGCGCACGAAACGCTCGAAGATGCGCCGCCGATCTTCGGCGGGGATCCCCGCACCTTGGTCGGTCACTCGGATCTCGATGCTGCCGTTTTGCTGCCGCACCGCGACGCTGACCAGCTCGCCATCGGGCGCGTATTTGAGCGCGTTGTCGACCAGATTGATGACCGCGATCTCGATCGCGCGTTCGTCCAGGTCGACCAACGGTAGGGCTTCGGCGACGCTCAGCTCGAGCGCCACTTGCTCGCGCTCGGCGCGCACGCGGCAGGCTTCTACCGCGCGCGACACCACTTCTCCGACACGACGGGAGCTGAACTCGTACGCGGCCTTACCGCGTTCGACCTTGGCGAAGTCGAGCACGTTTTCGATCAACGCACCCAAGCGCTCGCTCTCGCTGACGATGATTTGCAAATATTGCCGGCGCTTCTCGTCGCTCTCGACCCGACCGCTCTCCAAGAGCTCACCAAACATGCGTACCAGCGAGAGCGGCGTCTTCAGCTCATGGGACACGTTGGCGACGAAATCGCTCTTGAGGTTACTCAGCTTGCGCTCGCGCTCGGCCGCCACCAAAATCACGGCCAGGCCGGCGATCACCACGATTCCGGACAAGCCGACCAGCACCATCTCCAGCACGCGCCTCCGTGCAACGGCCGCGGCCAACTCCTCGGCCGAGGTCATGCTCACGTTCAGCGTCCACTTGTACAGCGTGGTCTCGAAAGGCCGGCCGAGGGTGAGACCGCCACGGCTCAGCGGCGGACCGAAGACGATGCGCCCCTCGCCATCGACCACGTTGACACGGCTCTGCTGTGCGTCCGAGTACAACGACGGAAATAGATCGTGAACGATGCGCGGCACGTCGTGCCAAACCACGACCAAGTAGTGCCGCCCGTCTTGCACCTGCTCCCAGTGGCTGAGCAAATAGGCCTGACCGCGCACGCTTTTGTGGATGTGCCGCAGCTCCTCGAACGGAACACGCTGTAGCTTCATCTCGCCCAACATGGCGTGCACCAAGAAATGCGTGAAGCGCTCGTGCTCCGGTCCCGGCGCGCGCGAGGCAACGGCCACCACGTCGCGCTGCGGCGAGCTCAAATCCAGCAGCAACACGGCGCGCACGGTGGGCGTTTGCAGCGCCGCAGACTCGAGCCACTTTGCGCCGAACCCTTCCCGCTCCCGCACGTCGATCACGGAGCGGACCACGTTGTCCTGCTCGATGATGCGCTTGTCGAGGCGGTCGGCCTTTTCGTTGGCGAGCAGCAACGTGGCCTCGATCACGGATTGCTCACGCAGCTTCTCCAGCTGAAAGCTGGAGCGGAACATCACACCGGCCAACACCAAGACCGCCAGCACGATCACCGGAAGCAGGAGAAACGTGAGCAAGCGCTCGCGTCTGGGTCGGTCCGCCATGACGCTGGGAGAGTAGCCGAGCCCCGGCTGCCGTGCGCGCTACACCGGCGAAAGCACCACGTCTGCGCTCAAAACGATCGGCTTCTTGCTCAAGAAGGCCGCGAATTGTTCGCAGATGTAGTCGAGCGCGTGCAGCTCGCTCTGGTGGAAGGGGATGTCTCCGTGAGGATTTCCGATCTCGATCAACCCCAGGTAGCGCCCGCCGAGTTGCGCGCCGCCGCACAGCACGGCGTGCGGCGTCACTCCCAGCGTCTGCCAACGCGAACCGCTGAAGCGCGGATCTTCGGCGGCGTTCTTCACGGACAGCGCGTGCGCGCTGCGCATGACGGAGCGCACCAACGGATCTTGGTCGCTCATGCGCTGCAGGAGCACGCTCTTGGCGTGAGGCCCTTTCGCACGTACGACCACGAAATGCCCCGTGTTGATGTCGAACACGTGAATCAGCACGCCCTCGCAGGGCAAGAGCTCGTCGAGGACCGACAGCACGAACTCGGCGCCCTCGGCCACGTCCCGCGCGAAATGCAGATCGTGCATGATCTCGAACAGCTCGCCGATCAGATCCTCACCCGCCCGGCGACGGCCTTCGACTGCGATGCGCGGCCGCGAGCCTCGCTCGGAAGCCACCGCATTCCCCGTCACGGGCGTGAGGGCAGGCGCGGGCGCGGCGGCGAGAGGCGTTTCGAACTGGAGCTCGAAGCTCGGCGCAGCTGCGGGCGACGACGCTTCCGCCGCGGCTTTCGCTTCGGCCGGCTGCGCGCTCTCTTCGGACAGCGGCGGAGCGGGCGATTCGACCACCGGCGCACGAGTGCCCGCGACGAGCAAGAACGGCGTTTCGAGCGAGGGCTCAGGCTCGGATGTCGGGGCTTCGTCGAGCCCTTCGACCACCGGCGCACGCGCGCCTTCCACGATCTGAACGGGCGCTTCGTCGCCAGCCACGGACGGCGCGGACGCCGCTTCCACGATTGGGATCTCCACGTCCACGGACGGCGCGGACGCCGCTTCCACGATCGGGATCTCCACGTCCACGGAAGAGGGCGCGGACGCCGTTTCTACGATCGGGAACTCCACGTCCACGGACGGCGTGGCCGGCGCCTCGGCGCTGGCAACCCGCGCGTCGAGCGTGGGCACCGCTTCCACGCTCGGAACTTTTGCAGCGGCGACGGGCGCGGGCTCGGCTTTGGGTGCCGGAGGGATCGACGTAATCACCACCGGCGCGAGCGGCACGAGCGGCGTGGACTCAGGAGCGACCGAGCTGCGTGCGGTGGCTGGAACGCCATTCGATGGCGGCACCGACTCCGGCGCCGGGGGCACTCGCGACAGGGGGCCCATGGCTTCTTCGCCGAAACCCGGGAAAGCCAGTACTGGCTCGCCCCGCCAATCCTTCCACGCGAAAGTTGCGAGCGGGGGTCGCTCGGGCCGGCGTTTGAAGACGTGGTCGAAGACCGCGAGCTGCACGAACTTGCCGGGCGGCCGATCCTCGATCGCGGCGCGGGTTGCCTGATAACGATCGAGCAGCAATGCCTCGACTTCGCCGCGCGTTCTACCGGGTTCGACCGCATAGGCGAACTCTCGATAGGTGATCGGACTGTCGGGCCGCGGCTCCTCTGCACGTTGACGTACGAGCTCGAACTGCGGGATGGGCGGGCTGGGCGGCGGTGCGGGCTGAGACGCGAGGGAGAGCCCACCGGGCAACGGTGGCGCCGGCGGTATTGGATCGTCCGGCACGACGAGCTGCGCGGCGCGCGGTGGATCGCTGAGCACGGCGCGTGGTGGCTCGCTGAGCACGGCGCGTGGCGGCTCGCTGTGCACGACGCGCGGCGGGGTCACCGAGCTCGTGCGCGGCGCCAGGGAAGACGTCGGGCGCGGCACGGCGCTCGGGTTGGCGGGCGGCGCGAGCGAGGTCGTGAACGGAGTGGGGGCGAGCGACGTCGCGTACACACTGGGAGCGACGGATTCACCCAAGCGCGGTCTGCTCCCGTGCTCGGGCTTGCTCGCGTGCTCCTTGTCTGCGTGTTTTTTGGCGTACTCCGCGCTGTCGGTCAGGGGCGCGTCGGCCGGGGCTTCGTTGATCAGGTAGCGCAGCTTGAGGGCCGGATCGACCGCGCGGTAGCCCTGGTCGAGGAGCTCGATCGAGAACTTGGAAAGCGCCCCCAGATCGCCGCGCAGCTTGCGGGCCTCCTGCAGCGCGCCTTGCCATTGCTTCGCTTCGACGCAGTATTCGTCCGCGACACCGCTCTCCCCTACACGGGACACTTCAACGAACCAACGCATATCCGTTTCGAACTCGAGTCCGCTCGCGAGGGACCACATGTAGTAGAGCGCCTCCACGCCGGTCCCGCAAGCTCCAAGCACGAAAAACCAAGCCTTCTGAGTCGGACAGTCGAGTCAGGGCGCGTGGGGTGCGGCGGGCCGCGGCGGCCCGCGTTTCCCCGCTCATTGCGCGAACATGGCAAATTCGAGCCGAGAAACCACGCGGAAATCGGAACTCGCATACTCTGGCCCCGGCGATGGTAAATGGCGCGCGGCGCCCATGGCCGAACTCGAAAACTCCCCCGAGCGCAGCGCTTCCAGCTCCGAGCGCGAGCGCGCTTCAGACGAGTCGCTGCGCTTTGCGCGCATCGAACCGCTCTTGTACTTGCTATTTGCCGGCGCGTGCACGCTGTTCGTCGCCTGCCGGTTCTACGCTTCACTGAAGCTGCAGACCTTGCATGCCTACGCCTGGGCGCGCCCGGACGTGTACCCGACGCTGGTCAAAGAGCGCGTGCTCGGCACGTGGTCGGCGCCGCTCGATGACGTTTTCATTCATTTCGACTTCGCTCGCGAGACCGCGCGCGGTAGGCCCTTTCAATGGTCGGAGGGCGCCGGCTATTCGAGCGGTGGCACGAGCCTTTTGTATCCGTTCGTGCTCGCCCTAGGCTACCTGCTCGGCTTCCGCAAGCTGGATCTGATGGCGTGGGCCGCGATCGTCGCGTGCGTGAGCGTTTTTGCGTTACTGATCGCCGCCCGCCGCTTGTGTGCAGGGCTGCCGCGCGCGGCGCATTTCCTGCTGCCCCCGTGCGTGCTGTGCGTCGGCGCGCTGGATTGGTCGTTGTTCAGCGGCATGGAGGTGGCGTTGTTCTTGGCGCTGTGGGGTGGCGCCGTGATCGCCTGGGACGATCTTTCCAAGCTCGCCCTGAAGCCGGCGGCGAGCCTGGGGGCGCCTGCGGCCTTGCTCGGCGCCTGGGGCGCGAGCATCGTGGCCACCAGGCCGGAGGGCGGCGCCGCGCTGTTCGTTCTGGTCGCGTCTGCCATTTGGTACGCGCGCAAGCGCAGCCCGCGCGAAGTGCTGACGCTGTTGGTCCTTTCGTTTGCGCCGGCGCTGGGCGTGCTGCTCGCTCACGGCGTCGCCAACCGCATTCTCACCGGGGAATCGACGGCCGCGGGCGCGCTGGTCAAGCTGGAGATGAACCACCCGTTCTTCACGCCCAAGGCCGTCATCGACGCGTGGCTGTTTCATCTCAAGTACCAAGTTTTGCGCGTCACTCAGTATCACTTCGCCGACAGCCCGGTGTACGGCTGGCTTGCCTGGCTGCTTGCGGCCGTGCCCCTGTTTTTTGCCAGTACGCGGCGCGCGGCCCTCGTGCTGTGGGCGAGCGTGATCAGCTGGATGATGATCGTCGCCCTGAACGGTCAGGTGCGTTGGCAAAACGAGCGCTACACCATGCCCGCCGTGGCTTGGTTGCTGCTTGCCGCCGCGCTCGGCCTTGCCGTGCTGCTGACCGAGGCCATTCGCTCACGAGCAAACACGCGCAAGGCTTGGCTACCGGCTCTAGCCGCCGCTGCCATGCTGGCAGCGGGTTGCTTCAGTTATCATCAAGCACCGCGTTTTCGCGAGCAGCTGTGGTTCTTCGGCCGTGCTTCGCGCAACATTCTGGACCAGCACCTGACGGCGGGTGCGCTCATCCGGCACGATGCAGTCCTCAAGTCCAAGCGGGTCTTGGTGGGCGATGCCGGCGCGATTCCGTACGCCTCGGACGTACCCGCCCTAGACGTGATCGGCTTGGGCGGGTTCCGCGGTCTGCCCTTTGCGCGCGCCACGCGCACCAACATCGCCGCTGCGATCGAGTTGATCGAGCGCATCCCGGCCGCGGACCGTCCGGATTTGCTCGCGATCTATCCGGGTTGGTGGTCGGATTTTCCGCTCTGGTTCGGTACCCGCGTGGGTGAAGTGCCGGTGCGCGGCAACGTGATCTGCGGCGGTGCGAGCAAGGTCTTGTATCGTCCGCGCTGGGAGCCGCTCGAACACAGCGCCGTACCGTACACGCTCGGGCCGGGCGAACGCGTGCTCGACTCGCTCGACCAAGCGGATTTGGTGAGCGAGAAAGAGCATCGCTACGCGCTGTCCGAAAAACACATCGGCTTCGTGTTCATGAAGCTCTTGCCATACCCGGTTCACCCCACTGAAGACCTGTGGGACGCAGCGCGCATCGTACCGCCGGGCGTGAGCGAAACCTTTCGCCTGCGGAACCTGAACCCGCATCGGCCTTTGGTCTTGGTGCTGCGCAGCGCGCCGACGGCCAAAGCCGAGTTCGACGTGCGGTCCGACGGCAAGACTCTCGGGCACGTGCGACTCATCCCGCGTGACGGGTGGGTCGAGACGCGCGTCACGCTACCGCCGCCGGGCGCGGCCGAAGTGACGCTGGAGTTCGGACCCAGCGCCAGCGAGCGCGCACTGTTTCAAGTCTGGGCGGTAGCCGCCCCTTGAACTCGCCGTATACGACGCTCGGCTGGCCGCCGGACGGCGTCGCGTGGGGCGCGCTGGCGCTGGCGGTGGCGCTCGTGCCCGTGCTTCACCCGCGCGGAAGACGCACGCTCGGGGCTCTGTTCGCCGTCGAACGTGTCGTGCCGGCGCTCGCCCTGTGCGCGGCACTGCTGTCCGCCGGCTACGTGGTTCACTACTTGCGCGGGGGACCGCGCATCATCGACGCCACGAGTTACTACTTGCAAGCGCGGGCCATCGCGCACGGCTACTTCGCCTTCCCGGTGCCCTCGCCGCTCGGCTCTTTTGGTGGCCGCTTCTTGCTGCCGAGCGCGCCGCATTCCCTGTCGGTGATCTTTCCCCCGGGCTACCCAGCCGTGCTCGCCTTGGGCTTTCTGCTGCACGCCCCGCTGCTCGTGGGTCCCGTGCTCGCCGCGTTGCTCGTGCTCGTGACCCACGCACTGGCACGCGAATTGAGCGGAAGCACCGAGGTGGCTCGCGTGGCGGCGGGTCTATCGCTGCTGTGCGCGGCGCTGCGCTATCACACCGCCGACACCATGTCGCACGGCTTGTGCGCGCTGCTCTTGGCCGCAGGCACGTTGGCTGCGGTGCGCGGCAGACGCTGGGACGCGCTTTTTTCCGGCCTCGCGCTGGGCTGGCTTTTGGCCACACGACCCGTCTCGGGAGTGGTGGGCGTCCTGCTCGCGCTGTTTCTGCTCGAGCGCCGCCCGCGCCGTTGGGCGGCGTTCGCAGCAGGGTTGCTGCCCGGCGTGGCGCTGTTCTTGTGCTACCAGCGCTCGGCAACCGGCAGCTTTTGGACCTCCACGCAGCTGGCTTACTATGCGCTCTCCGATGGCCCCCCTGGCTGCTTTCGTTACGGATTTGGCCCAGGCATCGGCTGTCTGTACGAGCACGGCGAGTACGTGCGAGCGCGGCTCGCCCATGGCTACGGTGTACGCGAAGCACTCGGCGTGACCCTGCGCCGACTCGCGGTGCACAGCATCGACATTGCCAACGCCGCGCCGCTCGCGCTGCTCTGCCCCGTGGGCGCGTGGTTCGCGCGCAGGGATCGGCGAGTGCGCGGGCTGTTCTGCGCGTGTCTCGGCTTCATGCTCGCATACGCGCCGTTTTACTTCGATGGCAGCTACCCGGGCGGCGGCGCTCGGCTGTTCGCGGACGTTTTACCGCTGGAACACGTGCTGCTTTCGATCGCCTTGGTGCGACTGCGATGCAGCCAGGTCGCGTTGCCACTTTCGCTGGCGGGCTTTGCGCTACACGCGAGCTTCGCGCATCGTGCACTGGCAGAGCGCGAGGGCGGCCGCCCGATGTTCGAGCAAGACGTGCTGCGCAGAGCCGGCGTGGAGCATGGCTTGGTGTTCGTCGATACCGACCACGGCTTCAACCTCGGGCACGACCCGGGACGAATCGATGCGAGCACTGGAGTCGTCGTCGCGCGCCATGAACGCGACGCGCACGATTGGTGGCTGTGGGATCGACTCGGTCGCCCAGCGAGCTTCCTCTACTCGTACGATGCGAGCGCGAACCACGCGCGCGGCGAGCTCACTCCCTATCTCCTCGACCTCCCCTCGCTCGGCAATTCCCGCGTGATGCGCTTCGAAGCCGAAGCCGAGTGGCCACCGCTGGTCGTCGCGGGCGGCTGGGTGCAGCCGGATTTCGTGCCCTGCGCGTCCAACGGGCGCGGGCTTCGCCTTCAGCCGAGCGCGGCAACGACCAACACGGCGCTCGAATTCGAACTCCCGCTCCCGGGCTCGCGCGCCGTCCGGACTGTGCGCGTCGGCTGGGTCGGCACCCCCGGCCCCCCAACCGAACTTCGCCTGCTTCTGAGCCGGAAGTCGGCCCCGGGTCGGGATCGGGACCTCCTCCAGGGTCGGGAGCTGAGCTTTGGGCGGGACGGGGGATGCCAAGTAGTGGAGTGGCGCGGGCTGAGCGGGGGCGGATTCGGCGAGGGACCGGAGCCAAGCGGAGGAACGGCGAGGGTCCGGCTGGAAGCGTCGCGGGGCGGACTCCTCGATTATGTCGAGATTGAAGAGGGGGATTAGGCCGCCCTTCCAGCACACCAAACAATACATCCGGGTACTGGTGTGTTCCTGAAAAGACGTTGACAATTGAGGCGTTAGAAGAGACCCTGAAGACGTTGTTGAGTCGAGGGAGGCAGCGAGCAGATGACCAAAAGTGAGCTCATCGAGGCCATTGCCGCCCGAGGAGAGCTGACCAAGGCCCGAGCAGAGATGGTCGTCAATTGCGTCTTCGACGCGATGACCGAAGCGCTGCAACGTGGCGAAGGCATTGAGATCCGCGGCTACGGCAGCTTCACCGTACGACCCTACAAGCCATACGCTGGCCGGAATCCTCGTACCGGCCAACCGGTGCCGGTGCCTGCCAAGCGCTTGCCGTTCTTCAAGGTCGGCAAAGAGTTGAAAGAGCTCGTCAATGCCAGTCGTCACACGCCAATCACTGGTGGTGATGAAGGCGAGGACGACTCGGACGACTGAGCAAGAGCCGTCTCGCAACGTCGATGGCCGTGTTCACCCGCAGCCTGCTGCTCACGGCAGTGTTGGCGATGGCCTGCGTTTCGCCCGCGGCCAAGCCAAGCGCGGTCACCACAGCAACTCCCGCTAAACAGCCACTCCACCGCGGTCCGCTGACCGACTTCGTTTCCGCAGCGAGCCTGCGCTGGTTGCTCGTGATCAAGCCGCAGCAAGTGCTCGCTGACCCGGAGCTCGAGCGAGCGATTTCCGAAATCATTCCGACTTCGCGCTTCGACGCGTTCACCGAAGCGAGCGGCGTCGATCTACGCGAGTTACCGCACGCAGCCATCGCCGGATTCCCGTACTCCACGTTGTATCTCGCTGAGTTGCCGAGTGGTGTCGCCGCGCTCGCGCGCGCGCGATTCAGCGAGAGACTCTTGACCGGCGCAGTCACCAAGCAGCCGTGTCCGGGGCTCACTCGCGTCACGGGCGTGATCGGACAAACACCGGAAACGCTCCTGACGGTAGAGGACCGCATCCTTGCAATCTCGGTCGGTGACCCGGTGCCGGCGAAAATCGCCGAAGCCTACGCACGAGAGCGCTTGCCGCACTCACCTACCGCTTTGCGCGGGGCCGCGCTCGCGGCCCTGCCGGAGCTCACTTCGAGCAATCTGGCAGTGCTGTTTGCACCCGGGCCATTTGCCGATGAATGGCAGCGAGCGGCCGGTGGACTGTTGCAATCGACCGTCGCTGTCGCGATCGCGGCCCAGCCAATCGGCAACGGCAAACTTGCCACGACTCTCTATTTGGCGGGCGCTTGGCAAGATTCGGGCACGCAGGCAGATGCGGCAAATCGACTCAGGCTTGCCTGGTCGACGTTCGCGCGCAGCTCGGCGGGGCATTTGTTCGAGCTCGACGAAGCTGCTGAAATCAGCGCAACGCCCGAGGTGCTGCGCTTGCGCGTCGAACTCGAGCTGGCAGCATTGGTTCGTGGACTACGCGCCTCGGTGCTCCGAGATGTGTCGCAAATCCTCAATTTACAGAGCAAGACACAAAAGCCTGCCGAGACACCGAGTGGCGAAAACCAACATGCCCCCGGAAACGCGCCCTGAGTCGAGCCGAATTGGGCAATGTGATTTGAACGATTGTGCGACCGTGTAGGACAATCACTCAGGTTCACATAGGCGTCGCCCGCTCGTCGCCCGTTTGGCATCGCTGCCCCGAAAGAACGCAGAAATCCCGAAAGAAGTGGGAATAAATGGGCCAGACGCGACAAGACGCGACAAGACGCGAGAAGACGCGAGAACACCGAGCCCCTCATGGAGTAACGACTGCTTCCCCTCGCACGATTAAAATGAGTTTCTGCCTCCGATGCCCCCAACATGTTCGCGGGACGCGGTGAGTGACGATCACTGTGTTCGAAGCTCGCTGCTTCGTTGACCAAAGGCATCATACAATGCTAGGACTCCCCGGTGCTGCACTGCGGCGGTCGGGTAAAAGCTAGGACGGCCTTCGCGTGAGTGCAGGAGGGTTCCTCGTCGCGGTTGGCGCTGACGCACATTGCGTGAGCGGAAGCCAACTCCGGCGCTGCAAAGGTGCGCGCGCCTCGGTGGGCGTCGCACCTTCGCTTCCATACGAGAGGGCAATCGTCGGTGAATACAGCAGAAGTCGTAAAGGGCTACACGTTCAAACCTGGTGATATGGCAGTGCACCCGGCGCACGGCGTCGGAGAGGTAGAGCGGCTCGAAGATCGCGACCTAGGCGGGCGAAAGACGATTTGTTACGTAATCAAGATCAAGGACAGCGGGCTCAAAGTCATGGTGCCCACTGAAGCCGCAGCGAGAGTTGGGCTGCGTCCCGTGATGAAGAAGAAGGAAGCCCAAAATATCCTGGAAATATTGAAGGCACCGGAGGTGGCAGTCGATCTGCAACCGTGGAATCGCCGCTTCCGCGCCTACACGGAAATGTTGAAGAGCGGGCTTCCTTCCGAAATTGCCAAAGTTCTTCGCGACATGTACCGCCTGAAGTTCGACAAGGACTTGTCCTT
>DASSMT010000272.1:0-17406 GCA_035688655.1 Polyangiaceae bacterium
CGGGCTCATGGCGACCATCTCGCCGTCCAAGAGCTCGATCTTCTCGTCTTCGAATGCGCCCAGCGCGATGAGCTGGTCGTACTCCACACGTCGCAGCGGGCGAATGACTTCAGCGGGTGCGGTCGCCATGGTTTGGTCTCCTGCTCGAAATTAGCATGCACCTCCCCCGTTCGGCACGGCGGCGGCGCGGGTTGCCGAAAAACGCTCAGGCCACGCTGGCGCGCGAGCGGATGCGGTGCCGTTCGAAGATCACGTCCGCCATTTCGCTCAGCTTTTGCGCTTCACGCTGAATATCCGCGTTGTGGCGGTAGTGGTTCGACGAAAAGACATAGCTGGAGAAGGCCTGGTAGCTGCGCGCCACTTCCAGCTCGTTGCCGATCTCTTTGCAGATGGCGATCGAGCGCATGAAGTAGTCGACTGCTTTCACTTCGTGGCCTTCGCCCCAAGCGCCCGCGCCGGTCACTTCCCCGAGCGTGCGCAGCGCGACCGCCAAGTGCGGCTTACTGCGCACTTGGCCGAACAAGTCGACCGCGCGCTTGATCAGCTCGCGCGCCTTCTTCAGCTCTCGCTGCTCCAAATAGGTCTTGGCCAGGGCGCGCTTGGCCTCTGCCAGGTGCAATTTGTCGCCCAGCTCATCGCACAGTTCTTCGGCCTGAGTCAGGTACACGATGGCTTCCTCGCGGTGGCCCATGCGCTGGTGGGTGACGCCGATGCTGGTGAGCACGGCCGCGATCCGGTTGTGCTCCCCGACGTCTTTGGCGAGGGTATGCGCCTCGGTGAACAGGCGTAGCGCCTTGTCGTGTTCGCCTTGATCGAGCGCGAGTTGGCCGAGGTCGTTCATGCTCTCGACGCTGCCCAGCGGGTCGTCGAGCTCACGGCGAATTTTCAGCGCGGCTTCCAGCGCTTCACGGGCTTGAGCTTGTTGCCCGTGATCGCGCCAGACCAAGCCGATGTTGTTCAGGCTGAGCGCGATCGAGCGACCATCGCCGTGCTCTTTACGCATATCGAGCGCTTTTTTCAGCTCTTCCAGCGCGGCCTCGTACTCGCCGCGCATCCACAACAACTTGCCGATGTCGTCATGGCTCGCCGCCACGCCGCGCGTATCACTCACATTTTCGAACAAGGCCAGGGCAGTCTCCAGGTGGTCGCGCGCGAGATCGAGCGACCCGGTATCGCGGTACACGCGACCGATGCGGTTGTGTGCAGCTCCCCCTTTGGCCCGTAGCCCGAGTCGAAAGGCGATCGCGTGCATTTCGCGGAAGGCGGCCAGCGCCTCGTCGGTCTTGCCGAGCAGCAGCAGCACGTCGCCGTGATTGTGAAGCGCGTCGATGCGCCGCCGCGCGTCGTCGTCGGCCAAGAGCTCGAGGCCCTTTTGGTAATAGTCGTGCGCCTTCTTGGCCGCATATTGGTGCCGCGCGATGTTACCGGCATCGAGGTAAGTGAACGCCGCGCGCGTCAACGAGCCGCCATGTTCCAAGTGCCGAGCCAGCATGGCGACGTATTCTTCTTGGCTGCGCAGCGTCTCTTTCTGCGCCAGCCAATCCGAGATCGCACCGTGGTAGCGGCGCAAGGTCGCCGGCGGGGTGAGCTGCGCGATCCGCTCGCGTTCCAAGTTGTGCTTGAAAATGTACTCTTTTTCGCCGCTGAACGCGGAGTCCGGAACGTTCAGCACGTAGTCGCGCTGCACCAAGTCGACCAGCAATTTTTCGACGTCCTGCACGTCGGTCATCGCCTCCGCGACCCAATATTCCGGTGCTTTTTGGTCGAGCCTGCCGAGCGCGACCAACCCGCCCAACCAGAACACGCTGCCCATGGCCGCCGCTTGCTCCAGCAGCCGTCGATCACGTGCCGACAGCGCCGCGATGCGCGCCGCGACCGCGTCCGCCACGGTGAGCGGCAACTTGGCGTTGGCCAAACGATCCAGATCGACTTGCCACGCGCCGTCGTGCTCGCGCAATACGCCCGAGTCGAAGAAGATCCGCACCATGTGTTCGAGCAGGCCCGGCGTTCCACCCGCCAAGCCGACGCCTGCTTCGACCAGGCGCGGCGCGCTGCCGCTCTGACAGCGGCTCAAGAGCGCGCCCATGATCTCCGCCGATTCGTGGGCCGTGACCGCACCCAGCTCGATCAATTCGTGGCGAGCGCCACCGATTTCACGCCAACCTTCGTGGCGTGCCAAAAACTCGGGGCGCGCCAGACAGACGATCACGATCGGCCCCTTCAGGTTCTCGATCAAGTAACGGAGCAACTCGAGCGAGTCTTCGTCGGCCGCGTGCAGGTCATCACACACGAGACACACTGGGCCGCGCTCCGCATCGCTTTCGACGAAGCTGCGTAGAATTGCGCGCCGCATCAGGCGCGCCTGCGACGGATCGTCGGCCACGGCGCGTGTCAGCGGGCTCTCGGCAAACGGCAGATTCATCAGCTCGCCGAGGAAGTAACTCACGTCCCCCACGCGACGGTCCTCGAGCACCAGCGCCAGCTCGTCGCGAACCTTGCTGGCAGCCGCGTTACGGTCGGCACCGTCGGCCACCCCGAAGCGCGCCCGCAACAGCCGCTCGAACAGCCCATAGGCCAAGCGCTCGGAGCGCGGGACGCCCCAGAACGCGCGCAATGGCAACGCCTTGCCGGGATGAGTGCGTAGGTATTCATCGACCAGCCGCGTCTTGCCCATGCCGGCGGGACCAACGAGGGTCACGACGCGGGCTTCGCCGTCAGTCAAGGCACGCTCGAAGATTGAATCGAGCCGACGCCATTCGGCGTCGCGGCCGATCAGCGGGGCTCTCAGTTCGAGGACGGCCGGGGGGGGCCCTTGGGTCATGGGACCGGGATTTCGCCCGATTTTCCCCACAGTCTCAAGAGGACACCCACACTGTCGTCGAGCTCGACCGCGAATCGTCGACAATTGCCCCCGGGCGGGGAAAAAAAAGCATGACGAACCGAGTTGCGCGCGGGCCCGGCTTGTTAGAGGCTCGCCAACCATCCGTCTGCTAGGTTTCGAAATTACCGTGGCACTGCCCGAACGTACCCCCCCACAGTCGACCAGCTCCGAGAAGCGCTCGGTCGGTCAAGGTCTCTTCCGCAAATGCACCGGCTGCGCCGTCGTAAACACCGTCGAGGACCTGTCCTCCCGGTTTTACGTCTGTCCGTCGTGTGGCTATCACCACCCCATGAGCAGCGCCGACTGGCGTCGCTTGCTCTTGGACGGCGCGCATCTCGATCGCTGGGACGAGCACCTCCAACCCTGTGATCCGCTCGAGTTCGAGGACGGCAAACGCTACGTCGACCGCGTGAGTCGCGCGCAAGCGACCACTGGAGCCAGTGAGGCCGTCGAGATCGGCCGCGCCCGCTTGGCCGACATTCCGATCGCGTACGGCGCATACAACTTTGCGTTCATGGGCGGCAGCATGGGTTCGGTGGTCGGCGAGCGCGTCACGCGCCTGTTCGAGCGCGCCACGTCCGAACGGCTGCCCGTCGTGTTGCTACACGCCTCCGGCGGCGCCCGCATGCAAGAGGGGATTTTGAGCCTGATGCAGATGGCCAAGACGATGAGCGCGCTCGGTCGCTTCCGCAGCGTCAAAAAGCCCTACATCAGCGTGCTTTTGCAGCCCACTACGGGCGGGGTCGCCGCCAGCACCGCTTTCTTGGGCGACATCAACTTGGCTGAACCGAACGCGACCATCGGCTTCGCCGGAGCGCGCGTGATCGAAAGCACGATCAACGCCAAGCTGCCGCCCGGCTTTCAGCGCTCGGAGTTCCTGATCGAGCACGGCATGGTCGACACCATCGCGCCGCGCGGTGAGATGAGAGAGCGCTTGCGTTCGTTGCTTTCGCACCTCGGTGGTGAGGGTCAGTGAAGGATTTGAAGTCGACGCTCGAGCGCTTATATCGCTTGGTGCCGCTCGGCAAAAAGCTGGGCCTCTCGCGGATGCAGGCGGCGTGCGCTGCGTTCGGCAACCCGCAGCTCGCCTTTCCCACGGTGCACGTGGGCGGCACGAACGGCAAAGGCACCGTCACCGCCTTCGTTTCGTCGATGGCGCGGGCCAACGGCTCCAAGGTGGGCGTCTACACCTCTCCGCATTTGATGCGCTTCGCGGAACGTATCAACATTGCTGGCCAGCCGATCAGCGACGAGCTCTTGGTCGACTTGCTGAATCGCGTGATGGATCGCGCGCCCGACCTGACGTTCTTCGAGGTCGCTACGCTGGCAGCGTTCTTGGCGTTCCAAGAAGCGAAGGTGGATCTGGGCGTGATCGAGGTCGGACTCGGCGGGCGCTTGGACGCGACCAACGTCCTCCCCCCGCCGCGAGTCGTGGCCATCACCCGCATCGCCTACGACCACATGGCTGAGCTCGGCGATAGCCTGGCGCTGATCGCGGAGGAAAAAGCCGGCATCATCAAGCGCGGCTCGAAGGTCGTCTTGGGCAAGATCCACCCGGAGGCGCGCGCGGTGATCGAAGCCAAGGCCGCCTCGGTGGGCGCTCCGATCGTCGAGCTCGCGAGTCCAGAGCCGATCGCCGGCGCGCCGCTCGCTTATCCGCGGGTCGCTCTGGTCGGCTCGAACTTGGCCGTCGCCGTGACCGTCGGGCGTGAGCTCGGCATTTCACCGGAAGTGATGGCGCAGGGCATCGAGCAAACCACCTGGCCTGGTCGCAACGAGCTTTTGCATCGCAACGGCCAAGAGCTCACCTTGCTCGACTGCGCACACAATCCCGATGGCGCCGTGGCCTTGTCGCACGCGCTCGACCCGAGCGTGCTCGGTGACATCGAATCGCGCAAGGACATCGTGCTGGTGTTCGGCGCGCTTGCCAGCAAAAACTGGCGCGCGATGTTGCGCCGTTTGGAGACCGTGGCGGGGCATCGCGTGTACGTCGCTCCGCCGGTCAGCAAAGGCGTCGACCCCAACCAGCTGGCAGCCTTCCTGCCCGGTGAGGTGGCGAACTCCGTGCCCGAAGCGCTCACTCGAGCGCGGGCGCTGGTTGGCCCGCGCGGCGTCGTCGTCGTGACCGGTTCGATCTTCTTGGTCGGAGCCGCTCGAGCGCTACTCTTGAATCTGCCGACGGATCCGCCCGTCGCGCTCTAGCTCGTTGGATTGAGGGGTCGAAGCACCTATGACCGAGCGTAAGCTATTCGGCACCGACGGCATCCGTGGTCGTGCCAACGCAGAACCCATGACGCCCGAGCTCGCATTGCGGCTCGGCCGCGCAATCGCGCTGGTCTCGCGCCGAGGCAAGACGCGCGCACCGCGAATCGTGATCGGCAAAGACACGCGGCTCAGCGGCTACATGTTGGAGACCGCGCTTTCCGCGGGCATTTGCGCGATGGGCGGGCGAGTGATGCTCTCGGGGCCGATCCCGACACCCGCGGTGGCCAACCTGACCCAGAGCATGCGCGCCGACGCCGGCGTCGTGATCAGCGCCAGCCACAACCCGTTCGCCGACAATGGCATCAAGATCTTCGGCCCGGACGGCTTCAAGCTACCGGACAAGGAAGAGCTCGCGATCGAGGCGCTGCTCGCCGACAGCAAGCTCGACACCCAGGGCAAGACTGGCGCGGCCATCGGGCGGGCCGAGCGCTTCGAAGACGCGATTGGTCGCTACATCGTGTACGCCAAGAGCACCTTCCCGAAAGAGCTCGCGCTCGACGGCTTGAAGATCGTCGTCGACGCCGCGCACGGCGCTGCGTATCGCGTCGCGCCGGCCGTCTTCGCCGAGTTGGGTGCGGAGGTGATTCAGATCGGTTGCCGACCGAACGGGGTGAACATCAACCGCAACTGCGGCGCATTACATCCGGAACACGTCGCGCACGAGGTAAAGCGGCACGGGGCAGAGCTCGGGGTGGCGCTGGATGGTGACGCCGATCGCGTGATCTTCGTCGACGAAAAGGCGCAAATCGTCGATGGCGACGCGATCATGGCGCTGTGCGCCACGCGCATGGTCAAGCAGCGACGCTTGCAGAAGAAGACCCTGATTACGACGATCATGAGCAACATGGGGCTCGATCGCGCGCTCGAGGCGGCGGGCGGCGCGACCAAGCGCACCAATGTCGGTGACCGCTACGTGGTCGAAGAGATGCGCCGCGGAGGCTACAACTTCGGCGGCGAACAGTCGGGTCACTTGATCTTCCTCGATCACGCCACGACCGGCGACGGGACGGTCGCCGCCCTGCAAGTGATCGCGATCATGCTGCAAGAATCCCGCGCGCTGAGCGAGCTTTCGCAGGTGATGAAGCGCGTCCCGCAGGTGCTCGAGAGCGTGAAGTTGCCGGCACGCAAGCCGCTCGAGGAGATGCCGGAGCTCGGCAAGCGCATCGTGCTCGCCGAGAAGAAATTGGGCAAGAACGGGCGCGTGGTCGTGCGCTGGAGTGGCACCGAGGCCAAGCTGCGGCTGATGGTCGAAGGCCCGGACCCGGCTGCGCTCAAGACCATGGTCGCGGAGATGACGGACGCCGCAAAGAAGGATCTGGCAAAGGTCAGCTGAGGACATGTGCAAGAAGCGCACGCTCCTGAACGACGCGCGCGGGCGCAGGTTTGGCAGCGCCGCGCGCTGATCGCACTGTGCGCGATCGCCGCGCTGTGGCACGCACAGACATATGATTTCCTGTGTGACGACGCGTTCATCGCGCTGCGTTACGCCAAGAATCTGAGCCAGCACCATGAGCTGGCCTACAACCTGGGGCAGCGCGTGGAAGGCTTCACCAGCCCGCTGTGGGTGCTGCTGCTCTCGGCGGCTGCCGCGCTGGGCGCGCCGCTCTTGACCGCAACGCGCGTGCTCGCCGGCAGCGCGGGGTTATTCAGTTTTTGGGCGCTGACCGCGTATTGGGACGAGCTCGAGCCCCGGGCGCCGTGGCTCGTGGTCGCACCTGCCTCGGCGCTCGCGTCCACGGCCCCGTTCGCCGCGTGGATCTTCGGCGGCTTGGAGACCCCGCTGTTCGTCGGCACCTTCACGCTGTCGCTCGCGGCGCTCGGGCGCGCATCGAGAAAAGGCGACGTGCGCAGTCACTTCGAGGCGGGGCTGGCCGCGGCTGCATGCACGCTGTGTCGACCCGAAGGCGCGCTGCTGATCGCGCTCGGTAGCCTCGCAGTGGCTTTGCCGTCACGAGACGCAGCAGCGCCCCTTCGTCGACTGCTGGCCTGGTTTCTGCCGATTCTGCTGTTCGTGGGCGGTTACGAGCTGTTCCGCCTGCTCTACTTTGGTTATCCGCTGCCGAATACCTTCTACGTCAAGACCGCCGGCGTTGGGTTGTGGCAGCGCGGCGTGAGCTACCTCGGCTTCGCCGCCTCGGAATTCGGCTGGGCCCTGGTCGGCGCCTGCGGCCTCTCGCTGGGGCTCCTGTTCGTGCTGCAAGCGCTGCCGCCACCGGAACAGCGGCCGAGCCGCGGCACGCGCACGCTGACGGGGTGCACGGCCGCCGCCACGACCTTTCACTTGCTGTACGTCGCGCGCATCGGCGGCGATTTCCTCGACCTCTACCGCTTCTTGACCCCGCTGCTCCCGGCTGCGTTCTGCATCATGACCTGCGCTGCCCGCTCAGCGTTCGTGCGCAGCCGGGGACCGCTCCGCTCCGCCGTGCCGGCCCTGGCAGCCGGTCTGTTCCTTTTGCATCTTCGGAATCAATGGGACATGGCGCATGAAGCCATCCAGGTTGCGGCTAGCTCACGCGCGGCGTTGCATCTCGAGCCGCTCGGCTGGACGCGCCTGTATGCGCTGCGCTGGCGTGGCATCGGTAGCTGGCTGTTCCGCAATCGGCTGCCCGAGGACTCGACCGCAGTGGGTGCCGCGGGCGCCCTGCCCTACTTCTCCGAGCTACCGAACCTCGATTTATTTGGGCTGAACGACCTGGAGACCGCGCGCCGCGGGCGGCTGATCGGCAACCGCCCGGGACATCAGCGCTTCGCCACGACGGACTACTTGCTCGCTCAGCGGCCGACCTTCGTGTTCTTGACTCCCGAGGCGACACCGCTCGCGCCGGGGCGCCTACACTTCGATCGCTATTGGGGAGCGCACGGCTATGTGCCGATTCAGATCCGCGTCGACCGCGAGCTGTGCGACTGCGCCGAGACCTTCTATCACCAATTCCTGGTGCGCAGCGACCGAGCCGCGTCGTTGCAGGGCCGGAGCGACGTGGCGATCGGCCGTCTGGGCTTCAGCGGGTAGCCGCGTAGAAGCACAACTCCAATTCGCGGCTGTCGGCGCCGAAGATCTGGATCCGAACCTCGGCCGAGCTCCCTCGGAACTGCGCCGTCGACAGCCGAAATGGTTGCCAGCCGGACTCCGGGAGGTGGTCATGCGTGCCCAGCGCGACACCGTCGATCGCAAATGCGACCGTCACCTTTGGCCAGCCAGGATCTCTGAACCGGAAGTAGGGAAAGCCGATGTAGCCGTCGAGCCAGTCAGCGAGCGGAACATGCGCGAAATTCAACGTCAGTAACCCGCCCGGCGCCGGGTTGGCCCACAAGCAACGCCGCGCGCGGTCGTGCTGATCTTCGATGATCGTGGTGCCTACGAAGTTGCCCTCGCCTGGACCACATGAAAAGCGCTGGCGCGGGAACGCGGGGCGCGCCAGGAGGCCGCTCGCCGACGAAGGCGGCCGCGTGCCGTAGCGACACTCCCGGCTCTCGCCGCTCGGCCCGCGCTCGGAGACGGTCAGCTCGGAGGGCAGTGCGTGATCGGTCAGCACGAACAAGGGCGGCGAGAACCGAGGATTTTTACGGGTGCGCAGGGAGAACTTGCCGATCTGCTCTTGCGAAATCACGGGCCAGGCCGCGACCAGCGGATTTTCGCTGCCCAGCGCCGCGATCTCGAGCGCCCGCGGGTAGCCGCTTTCATCCGCTCGAGCCACGTCGAAGATGGGCAGGAGCGAGTCGCTGAAGGCGGTGCGCGCGAGCGGCTCCGCCCATTCCGGCGCGATCACGATCAGATCGCCGTCTTTCTTCCGCGCACGCACCTCGGGCGAAAGTCCTCGCCACTCTTCGAATTGCGGGGCGCGCTTCGAGAAATACACGCTCGCGCCGAGCTCACCGAGCCCGAACAGGGGCACCAGTAGCCACAGGTACTTCGCGTGTCGAGAGAGAGAGCGAGCGCCCATCGAGTCCGCTCATACGCGGAAATCAGGTTTGTGCACCAAGTACTTTCGCGACTGCCCCCGCCCCCGCCCCGGCGACCGCAGCGACGGTCGATTTCTGCCGGGAACAGCGCAAAGATGCGGGCTGCAGCCTCGGATCGCGAGCGCCCCCAAATAAAAAACAGCGGTCCCGCGCCCAGCCTCGGGAGCGCGAAACCGCTGTTCTCGCCGAGCGCCGAATCGCGCTCAGCTGCGGAGCTCAGCCCGCGGAAGCCGTCCCGCTCGCCGAAGCCGACGCGCTGGCCTTGATCGACACGTTCACCTGCACCGATGCCTCGGCCTCGGCCTTGATCGACGCGGCGAAGCACGCGCCCACCTTCAGGGCCGCGTCCGCGTCCTTGGTCACGACCGCTTGCGCGCCCTCGAGCGAGCCCTTCACGGTGCCGACGATGCCTTCGAGTTTGCCCTTCATGCCGACGCTCACCTTGAGCAGCACGGGTAGGTTCTTCTCGAGCGAAGCCTTGAGCTTGGACGCAGCGGCTGCATCTGCGGCGGCTTCGATCTTGACCACCACGACCGCTGGCTTGCAGTCGACCTTGCCGTTTACTTCGGCGTCGCAGTGCGCCTTGCACTCCGCGCTCACCTCTGGCGGCTTGGCTTGGCCGCTGCATTTCGGTTCTTTGAACTCGGCGCTGCAGCTGCCACTGCAAGTCCCTTTGCACTCGCCTTTGGCTTGCACGGTGCAGGTGGCAGTGCACTCGCCCTTGCACTCGGCCTTGCACGTGGCGTCGGCCTTGCAGGTGCATTTGCCGTCACAGGTCCCGGTGCACTTGCCCTTGGTGTTCTTGCCGTCGCACTTGCCGTCGCAGGTGCCGTCGCATTTGCCGGAAATTTCGCCTGTGCATTCACCCTTGCAGGTGCCGTCGCATTTGCCTTCGCACTTGGCGCCGGCATCGAGCTCGCAGCTACCTTCGCACTTGGCGTCGCACTTGCCGCTCAGCTTGCCGCCCTCACATGTCACCTTGGCCGAGCCGGGCTTGACGTTCGCGTCGCATTTGCCAGCGCAGTCGGCCATGGCGTTGACCGAGGCGTAACAAACCGGTGGTTTGACGTCGGCCTTGAACTTCACGCCGGCCTTGGCCTTGACCTGGCCCAAGAACTTGACCGCGGCGTTGCAGGCAGCGTCCGCCTTCTTGCCCGGGCCGTCTTCCTTCGGCTTCAGATCCGCGTCGCTCGCGCCCAGGTCTTTGGCCAGATTGCCGCACGCCTCGGCGACCTCCGCTTCCACGTCCGCGCCGATCTTTTGTAGATCCGCGCTGGCCGCGAGGGAGCCCTTCGCCTTGGCCTCCATATCAGCCTGCAGGCCGAAGTTGGCGTTCATGATGGCGCTGGCGTCCGAGATGCTCGTCGGGCATCCACCGGGAACGTCAGGCATCTTCGGCGCGCCGGGCACGCCCTTCACGGAGTTACAGTCCACCATCAGGGGAAACGCCAGTAGCAAACCGGCACCAAGCCAAGCTCTCGACGTGGTCTTGCGAGCGAACATTGGATACTCTCCTCCTCGGGCACCCTGAACTAAGGGCCACGATATCGGCGTTGAACGCTAGCCCGAGTGCTCACGCTTGAGAATCCCCCCGTCCGTTTATCTCGTTGGCCTCGACGACGGGAAATGTTTCCGGTGAAAGCTTCAGCGGCGCGTCCGCGGAGATTGCGCGGCCGGTCGTTCGGGCGCACTCGGAGGCGTGTCGGAATTGCTACCGAGAAACGGCAGCTCGATCTGCTCCGGATTCAGCGATTTTCGCGGGGATTTCTGACCGGCGCGCGCCAGAAACTCCTCTTCACGAGCCATGTCGGCGCTCACCACGGCTTCATTGTCGAAGGCGAATGCGAGTGCGTCGAACACCTTGGCTGGGCCGAGCTGCGGATACCGTTTGAGGATGCGTTCGATGCTGGCGCCGCTGCGATAGAACGCCCACAGGCGTCGTACCGGAACACGCGAGCCCAGGACGTACGGACTCCCGCCGAGCACGTTGGGGTCGGTTCGCACATGGGGATGCGGCACTAAAACGAGGGGTAACGGCAGGACAGCCTCCTGAAGCCGAGTGCTAACTCCGGAGCGCCCGCGCGCAAAGCCTCAATCGCGAAAGGCGTCGTTCCGCCTCAATGAGGCGACTCGAGCGCCTCGCGATGTTCTGCGAACGTGCGGCTGAAATTGTGCCGACCCGCGCCCTTGGCCACGAAGTACAAGAAATCACTTTGGGCTGGCGCGAGCACCGCGGCGATCGAAGCCTCGCCCGGGTTGGCGATGGGCCCGGGCGGGAGCCCCGCGTGGCGATAGGTGTTGTACGGATTGGCCGGGTCGCGCAGCAACGCGGGGGTCACGCTGCCGTGAAAACCGGCGCAGCTCGGGATCTCCGCGCCCGCGACGATGCAGCCGTAGCTGGCAGTCGGGTCCGACTGCAGCATGCGCGCGGGGCGAAATTCCGGATCGCGCAAACGATTGAAGAACACGCTCGCGATCAGTGGACGCTCATCCGACGCCTGCGCTTCTTTTTCGATCATCGACGCCAAGGTGAGCACTTCGCGCTCGTGAAAACCGAACTCGCTGGCCAATTGCTCGCGCCGCCCCGGGTGATCGCCGAACAGCTTTTGCACTCGTTTTTTGGCTTCCGCCGCCAGCACGCGCACGACCTCGCGCGCGTCACTGTCGACAAGGAGTCCGTAGCTGGCGGGGAACAAGTAGCCCTCGGCGCTGCCCCCTTCGATGCCGAGCTCGCGCAGCAACGCGGGATCGGCGACGGCACCGCGAAACGCAGCCAAGGTGCACACCTCGGCATGCTCCAAGCGCTGCCCGACTTGCACCGAATGGAAGCCCTCGGGGAAAGTGAGGTGTTGGGCAGAACGCCCCGAGCTCCGCGCGAGGCGCTGCGCGAGCTGTCGCGGCGACGCCGCGTCGTTCAACAGGTGCTCGCCGGGCGCGAGCTCGAAGCCCGGTTGCAAGAGCGCGAGATACGCGCGAAATAGGCGCGGACTCTGCAGCGCGCCATGCGCCAGTAGCAGCTCGCTCAGCTCGGCGGGAGTCGCATTCTCGCGCACCTGCGCCACGAACGCGTGTCCCGGCCCCGGTCCAGAGACGACGGACCAGATCCACAGCGGCGACAGGCACACCACGAGCAGCGCGACGACCAGCGCAAGCGCGCCCCCCAGCGCGCGCAGCGGCGCCACCCGCGGCACCGGGGTCACGTGCGGAGTCGGGGTCATCAGCGGCACGGTGGCACGGCGGCGCTTACGCTTCCGCTTCGAGCCAGAGCTCGGCGGCACGCTGCTCGTGCGAGCCTGCGGACTCGGCGGCGTGCTCGTGGGCGTGGGACGTTGCGAGGGCCGCCGCCGCGTCTTGCTCACGGGTCGTCCTGCTCCTCGTCTCGCACATGCCGCCAGTCTCGCTCGAGTCGGGCGGACGAGCTTTCCCCCTCCGGCGCGGAGAGCTCGTGAGCCTCTGGGTCGTGCAGCGCACGTTTTCCATCGAGCCAGCTCTGCAGCAGCACCGCGGCGGCCGCGCTGTCGACCCGCTCTCGGGCGTCTCGGCTGTTCGTCCCCTGGTCTCGCAGCCGCGCGTGGGCCTCGACCGTCGACAGCCACTCGTCGACCAGCTCGACCCGGGCCTGGGTCCGCTTTTGGAGTTGCTCGGCGAAGCGTCGGGCGCGCCCCGCGGCCAGCCCCTCTTTCCCGTTCAACTGCCGGGGCAGGCCGATCACGAACACCGTGATGCCCTCGGCTTCGGCCAGCCGAGCCAGCTCGGCCACGACCCGGCGCGGGTCGCGGCCGTCCAGATAATGGCGCGGATGGGCCATCAGGCCGAGCTCGTCCGCGACGGCCAGCCCGACACGGACTTTTCCGAGGTCCACGGCTGCAGCCCGCATACCCGGCGTGTTTAGCATTGGAACCCGCCCGTCGGCGAAAAACGGTGCGCGAGCTTGACCCGACCGGCCCATCCGAGCATAAGCGCGGTCGGCCGCGGCGCGCCTTGCCCGGTCCTTCAGGATCTGAAAGTCATGCAATTTCGCGCCGTCAAGGGGACGAACGATATCCTCCCCGACGAGGTCAGACGCTGGCAGCGCGTCGAGCAAACCTTCCGCAACGCCATGGCCTTGGGCGGCTTCTCCGAGGTTCGGACGCCGATCCTCGAGCACAAGAACCTGTTCGTGCGGTCGACGGGCGAGACCTCGGAAATCGTCGAAAAGCAAATGTTCGAAATCGAGCGCAGCGGCGACACCTATGTGTTGCGCCCGGAGGGCACTCCGGGTGCCGCTCGCGCCTACTTGACGAACAGCGTGCAGGCTCAGGAGCCGGTGTCGCGTTGGTACTACATCGGCGCCATGTTTCGAGCAGAGCAACCGCAACGCGGCCGCTACCGTCAGTTTCACCAAGCCGGCTGTGAATTGTACGGCGACGCGAGCCCCGCCTGCGACGCAGAGCTGCTCGACCTGCTGCATGGCTTCCTGGGAAGCCTCGGCATCAGCGAGGTGACGCTGGCCGTCAATTCCATCGGCGGATTGGACAGCCGCGCGGCCTACCGCGCCGCACTCACCGCACACCTTCGGCCGCGCGCGGAGTCACTCAGCGAGCACGCCAAAAAGCGCTTGGAGGACAATCCGCTGCGCATTTTGGACTCCAAGGATCCACGCGACAAAGCCGCGGTCGAAGGCGCACCGTCGATCTTGGACTCCCTGACCCAAGAAGATCGCGATCACTGGCAGGCCGTGTTGCGCGGACTAGACGCGCTCGGCACCCCGTACGTCGTCACCCCGGGTCTGGTGCGCGGCCTCGACTACTACACGCGCACGGTGTTCGAGTTTCAGTCGACCATGGGTAGCCTCGGCACACAAAACACGCTGATCGCCGGCGGTCGCTACGACAACATGCTGAAGAGCTTGGGCGGACCGCAAATCCCCGCGATCGGTTGCGGCATGGGGCTCGAGCGCATCTTGCTCGCACTGGGCGACGCCCCCGTGCCGGTCAGCGCGCCCTGCTTCATCGCGCCCTTGGGCGAGAAAGCTACGCTCGTGGCCTTGAAGCTGACGCGTGAGCTGCGCGAGGCCGGCGTCGTCACTGTGCTGGATGGCCGCGGTAATTCGATGAAGAGCATGCTGCGCCGTGCCGACGGCCTGGGCGCGCGCTTGTGCGTCGTGATCGGCGAGTCCGAGGTCGAGCAGGACCAAGTGCAGCTCAAAGATCTGGCCGCACACAGCCAAGAGCAGGTCCCGCGCGCAGAGGCCGTGGCACGCATCGTTTCGGCGTTCACCAGCGAGCCGGGCGAGTCGTCATCGGGGAGCAGCCATTGAGTTTCTGCCGGCTCGCCGCGCGGCTGCTCGCGCCCACTCTCGTCGTGTGTTTTCTCGGCCTCGCGCGTTCGGCGTCCGCACAGATGCCGGGCGGCGGCATGGGTATGCCCGGTGGTGGCATGATGCCCGGTGGCAACATGGGCGGCATGCCGCAGGGGCAGCAGAAGAAGAAGAAGGCAGCGCCCCCGCCCGGCACGCCCGAAATGCACGCGGCATCCGGTGGCGACGACGAGCTCAACCCGCCCGGCAACGAACCCGCGCTCCCGGACGAGCCGCTCAAGCTCACGCAGCCGACGTTCGACGCCATCGGCTCCGACGTCCAACCGGATTCCGAAGAACTCGGCCGAGGACCGGTCACGAAGCGCAAGTTCTACGGTCTCTACTACCAGGAAAACAGCAACAAATATCAGTTCAAGTTGCTGTTCCCGCTGTGGGCCGAGCGCCAAATGCCCTCCCGTACCAAGCCGAACGAGACCGACCGCGCGTCGCTCTTCGGCGGGCTCTACTACAACCGCCGCAGCGCCGAGCATGCGGACGACATTCTGTTTCCATTGGTTTGGAACCTGCGCGACAAGCTCACGCAGACGCGGACCACTGTCGTCGGCCCACTCGTGAATCGGAGCGCGCCGGGCGAGAGCGACAATTGGCTGGCACCGCTGTACTTCACGGGCACGCGCAAGACCGGCGGCTACACGCTGATCCCGCCGCTCTTGACGTACACGAACCACGACGACCAAGGCGGCTTCACCTTGGTGGGACCGCTCTTCTGTTCTTGGAAGGGCGGCTCGAACTGCGATGCGCGCACCGCGCAGAACATCGATTTCGGCGTGGCGCCCCTGTATTTCTACGGGCAAAACATCAAGACCAAGTACGAGATCATCCCGCCGCTGCTCCACTACTACCGCTACAACGACCGGGATTTGTCGTGGACCAACGTCTGGGGTCCGTACTTCCGCCGCCACACGCAGAAGCGGGACATGCTCCACTTGTTCCCGCTCTACTACAGCATCACCGGCAAGGACGAATCACACACCACGCTGCTGCCCTTCTTCCATTACGGTTACAAGGGCGATTCGTGGCTGTTCGTGAACCCGCTGTTCATGATGAAGCACGGCGAGAAGGGCGAGAACACGTTCGCGACCTATCTCTTCGCGCGCCACCGCGGTCGCACCGAGCTCGACATGGTAACGCCCTTGTATTGGGCGTATCGCGACCCGGACATCGGCCTGAACCGCAAGATCCTGTTTCCATTTCTGTATTCGAGCGTCAGCCCGCGCGAATCCAATCAGGCATTCTTCCCTTTCTGGGGCCACTTCGAGCGCTACGGGATCAGCGAAAGCACCTGGATCACGCCGTTCTTCAATCACCAGCACGATCTGCGAGGCTGGTCGACGAACCTGTATCCGATCCTATTCGTCGGGCGGAACGCGCTCGACACGCACTTGGTCGTCGCGCCGGTGTTTTGGGACTTTGCCTCGCCGAAATCCCGCACCACCGTGGCCTTCCCCGTGTTCTGGCGCTTAAGCGACGAGAAGGAAGTCACTCAGGTCGTCGGCAACGTTTACTATCACGAGAAGAAACTGCGCAGCGGCCTGGACTGGGAGATCCACATCTTCCCCGCCTTCTCCTACGGCGAAACGCCGAACGGTCACTGGTGGAACGTGCTGTACGGCCTCGCCGGCTACACGCGGAACGGCACGGCGACCACGGTGCGCACCTTCTGGATCCCCACGAAACTCAGCGAGTAGCCGGGCAATTCAGCGGGCGCGGGCCGCGGGTGCTACGATCTTTGCCATGAAAGCCAAGGTTGCGGTGCTCGGCGCCTCCGGGTTCGCGGGTGCGGAGCTGGTTCGGCGCTTGCTCGACCACCCGGCGCTGGAGGTGGTGCGCGTGTGCGCCAACGATCACGTGGGCGAGCCCGTTGCGCGAGCACATCCACACCTGGAGGGGCTCACGTCATTGCGCTTCGAAAACCCTCCGCCCGCCGAAGCGGCGCGCGGGGTGGATGCGGTGATCATGGGTCTGCCGCATGGCGCGAGCTGCGAGGTGGTGAGCGCGGTGGCCGGCTCGGACACGCGCATCGTCGACATGTCGGGTGCGTTTCGCATCAAAAACCCGACCAGCTACGCGCACTTCTACGGTTCGAACCATCCCCGACCGGAGTTGCTCTCCGAGTTCGTGTACGGCTTGCCGGAGCTGAATCGCGAGCGGATCCGCGGCGCGCGCCTGGTCGCGTCGGCCGGCTGCTTTGCCACCACGATCGAGCTGATGCTGCTGCCCTTCGCCAAGGCCGGCCTCTTGCGAGGCTCGGTCGAGGTCGTGGACATCACGGGCTCGAGCGGCGCGGGTGCCACGCCAGTCTCGACCACTCATCATCCTGTCCGCGCGCACAACCTGCGCACGTACAAACCTCTGGAGCATGCGCACACACCCGAAATCGTCGAGACGTTGACGGCGGCTGGGGCGCGCGAACTTTCGTTGCGCTTCGTGCCCGTGTCGGCGCCACTCACGCGGGGCATCTTTGCGACCGCCTTCTTCCGAGTCGCCGCGAGCGTTGGGGAGGACGAGCTCTGGAACCTGCAAAGCCGTACTTATCGAAGTGAGCGCTGCGTCCTCGTGCCCGAAGCGCGCTTGCCCGAGGTCGTGGCGGTGCTCGGTTCGAACCGCGCCGAGGTCGGCATCGCACTCGGCCCGCCGGAAGGCGAAACGCGCGGCGTGACCGTGTTCGGCGCGCTCGACAACTTGGTCAAGGGCGGAGCGGGCCAAGCGCTGCAGAACCTGAACCTGATGTTGGGACTGGAGGAGCTCAGCGGTCTGTCGGCGCCAGGTTTCTTCCCCTAAAATTTGGCCCGCTGCCAGCACTTCGTGCCAAAGAAGAGCCGTCGTTCGTGCACGAACGACGGCTCTTCTTTGGCACGAGCCAATTGCGGGGTCTGTCGCGGCGCGGGCCTAGCGTGCGTCGCTGCAGCAGCGGAAGCCGGTCTCCGTCCCGTTGTAATAC
>DASSMT010000284.1:0-16449 GCA_035688655.1 Polyangiaceae bacterium
CACGGGTTCTCATCGAGGAAATCAGCGGGGTCGACCGCGACCAACCGCGGGCGGGTGACGGCGGTGGTCGTGGCGGGGGTGCTGCTGCACGCCAAAGAGGCGAGTGCGGCGAGACCCAAGCGAACCAAGGAAGGAGCGAAGCGCATCGGCCGGCATCGCATAGCACCGCCACCTCGCGCAGTGCTAGCGGCCATGCGACCGAATTCGACCCTCAGCCCCCGCTTTGGTTTCCGCCTTCACCTGCGGCGCTCTCCGATTGTCCGCCCTCACCGCCACCAGAGTTGCTCGCACCGCCCAGCCCGCCATCCGCGCCCGGGGAGAGGAATGAGCATTCGACCGATTTTTCGGGCTCTTGCACCAGGCCACACGCGGTGAGCACGAGCGCGCCCTGGGTCACCCGCGGATCGCACTCGCGCAGCAGCGCCTTGTTGGGGTCCTCGGCTTGGGTGGCACACACGCCCGCGGCTTGAATCGTGGCCACGCACTCTTTCAACTGGGTCGAGGTCGGAGGGCTCACCGGCAAGCCGTGCAAGCACTGATCGCGATAGTAGCGCTGGCAGGCCGCGACATCACTGATGAGTCCGCAGCTGTGGGCCGCCTCGCAGCGCGCTTGCTCGATCTGTCGGCATTCGTTGATGCCCTGTGCCTCGGTACCGCAGCCGGTCGCGCTCACCAAGGTGAAGGCACACACCGCGGACAACAGGCCGCAGCAAGTCAGGGACAAGAGACTCATGCGCCGGGGCTAACACGCCCCGCAGGGACGGGCGAGTTTCGCGTCGTCTGGGGCGCGAGTGCGGGCTACGATGCGCGCGTGTCTTCGGCGATCATCTTGTGCGCGGGTTTCGGCACCCGCCTCCGCCCGTTGACGGACGAGCTGCCGAAGCCCCTCGTGCCGGTGGGTGACCGTTCGATCTTGGAGCACGCGCTCGCTGCGCTAGAAGCGGCGGGGATTGCCGATCTCACGATCAACGTTCATCACTTGCCGGCAGAATTCGAGCGTCGGCTCGCGCGTTTGGCGACGAAAGTTCGCGTGGTCGTGGAGGCCGAGCTGCGTGGGACCGCGGGGGGCGTGGCCGGTGCGCGGGCGCACTTCTCGGCCGGCCCGGTGTTGGTCTGGAACGGCGACATCCTGGTCGAGCCCCCGATCGAGCAGCTGCTGCAGCGCTGCACGCCTCAGTCCTTCTGCTTGGGTGTGGCTCCGCGGCCGCTCGGCGAAGGCACGCTCGGGCTCGACGCCGAAGGTCATGTGGTGCGGCTGCGCGGTGAACGTTTCGGCACCGAAGAGCGAGGGGGCGACTACGTGGGGGTGCTCGCGATTGGCGCCGACGCCCTGGCTGCCCTGCCCGAGCGCGGCTGCTTGTTCGGCGATGCGGCACTGCCGCTCTTGCGTGCGGGCGGTCGCGTGCGCAGCATGCCCGTGCTTCGGCCGTGGACTGACGCCGGCGATCCGGCGAGTCTGCTCGCGGCCAACCTGGCTTGGTTGGCTGGGCGCGGGCTCGATTCCCATCGAGATCCGAGTGCAAGCGTGAGCCCGGGCGTGGAGCTCCGCCAGGCGTTGGTCGGCGCAGGCGCTCGGATCGTGGGGCAGGGGGTCCTCGAGCGCTGCGTGGTGTGTCCCGGTGCCACCGTGGTAGCGCCCCTGCGCGATGCCCTCGTTGCGCCGAGCGGCCGGGTGATCGCCGTCCCGGCGCAGGCGCGGTTCGGATCGCTCCCCAAAAACTAGCCCAAATTTCGGCCTTGGTTTAACTATCGGCCGACGCATGGAATCCGTGAACGTCCGCAATCTCGAGCAAATCCAGGAAGAGGATCGCTCGCTGCGTTCCTCGCGCTTGGGCGCACTCTTGCTCGCTTCTTTGGGCGGTGCGGCGTTGGTCACGGTCGCGCTGGTGATGGCCAAGCGCACCGGGCCGCCCGCGCGCGCGGAACGGGATCCACTGGCCGAGCTGGTGAAGAGCGCCAAGAACACCAGCACGCCGGCCGAGCAGCTCGACGGACACGACGTGACATTTCCGGGGATTCTGAGCGATTCGCGCACGCCGACCACGGCGCTGGCCGCGGTCAAGGACGGTCGCGGTCGGCTCGTGGAACAACCGAGCGCCGATCCCGCCGCGGCTCCGGGCGCCCCGCCGCCGGCGACCGATCGCCTGCCAGTCGTGCCTTTGCCGGTCGGCACCCTGCTCAGCGCGACCCCCGTGACGACCGAGCCCAAAGACCCACTCACGGCCATGGCCCACTCGGCATCGTCGCTGGCCGATGACGCGCAGCTCGCGCCCTCGGGCATGGAGGGCGGCTATCAATTGCAGGTCGCGAGCTTCCGCGATCAAGCGGATGCCGATCGCTTGGTGGAAGATCTGCGCAAGCGCGGCCACCACGCCTTCCGCCAGGCGGCTTACGTCCCTGAACGCGGCCTGTGGCAACGCGTGCGCATCGGGCCGTTCAAGACCAAGTTCGAAGCCGCCGAGTACAAGACGAAGTTCGAAAAGAGCGAACGGCTTGCGCCCTTCTTGGTCGACCCGGACAAAGTGAAACAAGCCGAAGAGCAACGCGCCCTGCGCATCGCCAAAGCCAAAAAGTTCCGTCACGTCGTCGAGACGCCGCAGTAGCGCCGCGGCAACGCGCCGCGCCGTGAGGCTTCGCCGCAACGGCTGCGCTGATAGCGGCGCGCCACGCAAGGGCTGCGCGGCTAATTTCGAAAAACGCGGGCGATCGAGCGACTTCGCGTCTGGCACGAGGGCTGCTTGAGCGCGGCGTCATGGACCCTCGATCAATCATGAAGCGTCATTTCGTGGGTGCCTCGGCGGCATTTGCACTCGTGGCGTGCGCCGTTGCACCGAGTGATCCACCGCTGTCGTCCGAGACGGCGACTCCCTCTGTCGAGAGCAACTCGAAAGAGCGCGGGCCGCTGATGGTGACGGCGCGGGACGAGCGCCCGGGCAAAAACTGCGCTCGCGGAGGTGTCGCGGTGCTCAGCGGTCGCGACAACAATGGCAACGGTGATCTCGACCCTTATGAAATCACTGCGGTCCGGTATGTCTGCTCCGGCCTTCCCGGCGCTGATGGTGCACCGGGTGCTGATGGCGCGCCGGGCGCTGACGGTGCACCGGGCGCTGATGGTGCTCCCGGCGCTGTTGGTGCACCCGGTGCCGATGGCAAGTCGACTCTCGTGGCCGTTCACGCCGAGCTCGCCGGCGCGACCTGCGCTGCCGGCGGTCAAGCCATCTCTTGGGGGCTCGACACCGACGGCAATGGCACGCTCGATGCCAGCGAAATTACCGGCACCACGTACGTGTGCAATGGCACGCCGGGCGCGCCGGTCAGCCCGCCGCTCGTCACGCTGACGAGCGAGCCCGCGGGGAGCCAGTGCGCGGCGGGCGGGCAGCGCATCGACGTGGGCGTGGATGCGAATCGCGACGGCTTGCTCCAGTCCGGCGAAGTGACGAACACGGGTTATGTGTGCAACGGCGCAAACGCAACCTCACTCGCGCTCACGAAGCTCAGCGACGTTCCGACTGGCGACGCTGCCTGTCCCTTTGGCGGTAGCGATGTGCAAGCCGGTATCGATGCCAGCGGCGATGGTGCGTTGCAGTCGAACGAGATCCTGATGGACGTCATCTTGTGCACGCTTCGCACCGACACGCCGATCGAGCCCGGCTCGGTCTGCGCCAATGGCGGCACGCACTACGCGTACGGCCTGGACGTCAATCAGAACGGAGTTCTCGAACCGAGCGAGGTTCAATCGCAAGAAGACGCCTGCGCGGCGCCCAGTTGCGGGGAGCTCGGTCAGGCCTGCTGCGCGGCGCCCTCGGCCGCCTGTGCCCTGCCGTTCGCCGAGTGCTACCAAGGCACTTGCCGCACCTGTGGCGGGATCGGCGACGCGTGCTGCGCGACTGGCAGCGCTTGCAGGGGCTCCATGCTCGCTTGCGCCAACGACAACACCTGCCGAACATGCGGCGTCCCCGGCGGGCCGTGCTGCCCGTATCCGCTGTGCGCTGCGGCCTTAGCGCCGAACCCCTCGTGCGGCGCGCCGGGGTACCCGTACCGCTGCATGGGCGGCACCTGCGTCCAGTGCGGCCTGCGCGGGCTTCCGTGTTGCGACACGATGGCCGCCATGTGCGGCGGGGCGCGCTGCACCGACGGTTCGAACTGCTTCACCCAAACCATCTGCCAGTAATCGATCTGCCGCCGGTCACGCGTCGGGAACGGAGCGCTCTGAGAGGTGCGCTGCCGGATCGCGATCGCCCCTCTCTTCAGGCGCTACTTGTCTTTGCGCGATAGTTGCTGGCGCACGAGTTGCGCGATGGCGGCACTGATGTTCTTGCTGCGGGACAGGACGCGCAGATCGCTGTCCCGCAGGTGAGGCACGAAGCGCGTGGCGAAGGTCAGCGGCGTGCGCGGGTTGGTGACCAGATTGATGCGCACCTGATAGCTGCGCGTGAACTCGCGGTTGAGCGCGATTTGGCGGAGCACGTCTTCCGAAACCGCGCGGCTGGCGCTGATCTGGGCGGCTTCGTTTTCGCGCATCAGCGGGCTCTTGACCGCAGCCGTGGCCACGAGGCGGTTCGGATCGCGCACCAAGAGCAAGCGCTCGCCGGCGCCGCCCAGTGTGGCCGCGCGAATTTTTTGGCTGACCGTCATCTGCGCCAGCTTGGCAAACAAGGGCAGCACTTCTTCTTTGGGCTTTTCTTCGCCCTCTTCGTCGACTTCGTGCGTGTCGGGATTCTGCTCGTCGATCCGCAGTCGTTCGCCCAGATCGTGAGCCTCGTTGAACAGTACGTCGTCGAAATACGGCTCTTCGGCGGCTTCCAGCACCAGCTCGTTCTTGATTGCCTGCGCGGCTTCGGCAAAGGCTGGAAGATCGAGCTCGAGGCCGTTCCGCACCGCGAGCTCGACCAAGCGATCGGCCGTGGACATGCGGACGCGCTTGTTCATGTACAGCTTCTCGATCACGGTCGGGTGTTTGAGCATCAGCTCTTCGTTGGTGGCGATCAATTCGCCCGCGCGTTCGTCAGCGGCGTCGGCCATCGTCTCCAGCGCCTCGCTGGCGATGCGCGGCATGCGCAAGAGCGCGGCCACCACCTCGTGCTGATTCGGATAGGCGCGTGCGAGCTCCGAGATCACGCTGCCCGGCAAGTCCGCGCTCAGTGCGCCTTGCAAAATCGGCGGGGGCAGCTTGCTCAATGTGGCGCGCGCGAGCTCGGCCAGCTTCGCGTCTTCGTTGCCTGCCAGGACTGAAACGACCGTCACGATGTCGCCCGGCTTGGCGCCCGGGATCACACCGCGCGCCGCCATCAGCTTCACCGGCTGGGGTGCTTCTTTGGCGAGCACGCGCTGGATGGGGGCAGGCAGGGTTTCGAGCGCGATGTCGGAATGCATGGCCGGATGAATCGGTTGAGCGTAGCACCTCTGGCAGAATCGCGCGCCTGCCGGGCGCCGCTTGCTGGGCGTTGCCGGCGTCGGCCTGCGAGGCTATTGCTAAGGCGACGAGAAGCCGGGCCGGACGTGGCGTTCGAGTATGGCGTACGGCGTGTAAGGAGTCGAACATGGGCATCATGGATTTCGTGAAGGGCGGCGTGCAGCGGATGATGATCGCGCGCCCGGATTCCGAGAAGCAGAAGATCGTCTACAAGCACCCGGACCAAAATTTCCCCTTCTGGACGCAGCTGACCGTCGATTCCGACGAGGTGGCGCTGTTTTTCAAGAACGGCAGCTACGTCGCTGCGCTCGGCACCCAAGGTTCACCGCACACGCTGCAAGCCGGTAACTACCCGTTCATCGGCGCGCTCATCGACAAGTTCACGGGCGGCAACTACTTCATCAGCGAGCTGTACTTCGTCACCATCCGCGACATCTTCAATCAAGCTTTCGGCGATCAGATCGGCTCGATGCGCGATCCGGAGCTCGACATTCGAGTGACCCCGCGCGCATTCGGGACCTATTCTTTTCGCATCGTCGATCCGGTCAAATTCGTGATCGGCTTCATCGGTCAGGGCGGCGGCAACGTGGACCAGAGCATGAACTGGGTGCGCGACATGCTGTTCATGGGCCTGAAGTCGACGCTCACGCGCATGATCAAAGCCGGCGAAATGACGCTGATGGATGTGGGCGGCTGCGGCCCGGACGTCGCGCGCGCGATTGTGAACGATTGCCCCGATCTTTCGAACATTGGCATCAAAGTCACGGCCATTGCCAAGCTGCACATCAGCCTGAACGACGAAGATCAGGCGCGGGTGGACGAGATGCAGGATCAGATCGTGCAAGCCAAGGTCGACGCGCGCAAAGCCAAAATTGGCGTGTCTCAAGCCGAGGCGCAGGCGCAACAACGCCAGTTCGAGCTCGATCAGGATTTCATGAATCGCCAGCGCTACGTGAATCAAATGGATCCGGCGCGCTATCAACAATACGCTCAGGCGGAGGCGACGCTCGGCTTGGGCCAGGGCATGGCCAAGGGCGGTGAGGGCGCGGCTGCTGCTGGGCTCGCTTCCGGCATGGCGCTCGGTGCCGGTTTGCAATACGGCGCTCGGCAACCCTTGCCCTACGCGCCTCCGGGTTATCCGCCGCCGGGCTATCCGCCCGCCGCCTACGGCCCAGCGGGTTATGGTCCGCCCGGTTACCCGCCGCCGGGCTATCCGCCGCCCGGTTACCCGCCGCCGCCAGGCTACGGTCCGCCGCCGGGCTACGGTCCGCCGCCGGGCTACGGCGCAGCCCCGAGCGCGGCCGGCCAGGCTGCGAGCGCAGCCGCTGCGCCCGGTGCACCGGCCCCGGCCGCGCGCTGCCCCGCGTGTGGTGCGGGCAATCCGCCCAGCGCGCGCTTCTGCGCGGAGTGCGGACGACAGGTCGGTCCCTAGAACTTTCCAGGCTTTGTTCGCCGCGCGGATGCGGCCCCCTCGGTGCTACGCTGACCCCGGGCGCGAATCGTGGACGAAACGCTCAACCAGATTGGAAGCGGCCAGGATGCCGCGGGCGGCGTCGCGCCGGAGGCGGCCAGTGACGGCCGGGCCGCACGCGCGACCGCGTGCCCGCTGTGCGGGCAGCAGTTTTCGGCGGACGGGCGGTTCTGTCCGTTCGACGGCGAACCGCTGCGCCCCGTAGCGGAGCGCGCGCCGGTCTCGGATCCGTTGCTCGGCAGCGTGGTGGACGAGCGCTACGAGATCGTCGCCTTGCTCGGCGAAGGCGGCATGGGCATCGTTTATTGCGCGCGCCACTGCGCGCTCGGTAAGCGTTTCGCGCTCAAGGCCTTGCGCAAGGATTTGGCCACGGATCGCGAAATCGCCGCGCGCTTCATGCAAGAGGCGCGGACGGCCGCGTCCATTTCGCACCCCGGCCTGGTCGAGATCATCGACTTCGGCAAGCTGCACACGGGTCAACCGTACTTCGTGATGGAGCTGCTCGAGGGCCAGTCGCTGGCTCAGCTCGTCCGTCGCGGCGGACCGCTACCCGCGGCGCGCGCGATCGACATCGTCCGTCAGATCGCCGATGCCTTGGGCGCCGCCCACGAGCGCTCGATCGTGCATCGCGATCTCAAGCCGGACAACATCCACGTCTCGCCGGCTGCCGCGGGGCGTGATCGCGTGACGATCGTCGACTTTGGGCTGGCCAAGGTCATGGGCGCAAGCCGCTTGACGCGCGCGGGGATGGTCTTCGGAACGCCCCACTACATGAGCCCCGAGCAGGCCCAGGGCGATCCGACCGATCATCGCGCAGACATCTACGCGCTCGGCGTGGTGATGTACGAGATGTTCACGGGGCGCGTGCCGTTCGAGGCGGACAGCTACATGGGGGTGCTGACCAAGCACATGTACATGGAGCCCACGCCGCCCAGTAAGCTCGTGGGGATCGAGAAGCTCGGCGTGCTAGAGGACATCATTTTGCGCTGTCTGGAGAAGAAGCCGGACTACCGCTACCAAACGATGCGTGAGCTGAGAGCCGATCTGGATTTGGCGCTCGATCCCGGCGGGCCGCGCCGCTTGCCTGCCAGAAAACGTCGCGGCACGCCGCGCCCACTGCTGGCCGATGAATTGGAGCTTCCGAGCAGCGGCGAGCGCCGAGCGCGGCTCGCAGCGTCCCTCGAGAGCTCCTGGCCCTGGTGGCCGCTCACGATCATTGGCGGCCTCTTTCTGGCAGGTATCGCAGGCATGTTGGCTTTTCGCTCGTTCGTGAGCGCTCCGCGCGCGCAGGCGCGGCGCGCGTCGGAGAGCGCCCGCGTGGTTGGCTCGCAGCCTTTGACCGTGAAGACCGCCTCGGCTCTGCCAGGCCCGCCGCCGCCGCTCGAAACACGAGCCGTGCTCAGCGCCGCGCCCGCGCAGTCGACTGCGCCCGTGCCGGCGCCCGGCTCGGAGCCGCATCCGGCCGCCAAAGCTGCGGCCGTGACCAGCGGGCGAGCGTCCGTGGCGCGCGCCCCGGCCCAGCCCGCCCCACGCTTGTCGGCGCGCACGGCCGTGTCACACGCCGCGCCTACCGCAGAAAAAAAGCCGCTGCGACCGAGCAGCACCGAGATCGTCGACCCATGGGCCAAGTGACGGTCCCAAGCCACACGCAGAAGCGAGTGAGGAACAGGGCAAGTGCGGCGGAGGGACGAGCCGACGGACGTGAAAGAGGACGGGCGCGGCGCGCTGAGTGCGCTATGCCTAGGCTGGGGGAGCAAAACCGGCTGCTTCTCGATGAAGGCTCAAAAGGTGGGGCAGGGCGCAGGGTGGGTCGAAAGTTCCAAAGTGCTAGAGTGGCCACGGTGAAAGGTGCCGAGGTGCTCGAACGACGGAATGCGGCTCAAGAAAGCGAGCGCGGGCTTGACAGCCTTGCCTATCCCCGGGACTCTTCACGCTACTCGCCGTAATTCGATGTGGGCTGATTTCGCGTGGCAAAAAAGCAACTACTCCTAGTCGACGCTGATCCCCGAAGCGTGCGGGTGCTCGAGGTCAGCCTGAAGAAAGCTGGCTACAGCGTCACGACGGCCAGTGATGGCGCCGATGCGCTGTCCAAGATCGAATTTTCGATCCCTGATTTGATCCTGACCGACACGCGCCTGCCGCGGCTCGATGGCTACGAGCTGGTCCGCCGCTTGAAAGAGCATGCGGAGTTCGCGCAGCTCCCGGTGGTGTTCCTGACCAGCCAAAAGTCGGTCGAGGACAAGGTGCGCGGGCTCGAGCTGGGGGTCGAAGATTACCTGACCAAGCCGATTTTCGTGCGTGAGCTGATCGCGCGCGTGAACTTGCTCCTGGCTCGGCGCACGCAAGAGAAAATGGCCACCAGCGTGCCCACCAGCCGGCGCACGCGGTTGAGCGGCTCGCTCGAGGACATGGGCGTGGTCGATTTGCTGCAGACCTTCGAGGTCAGCCGCAAGAGCGGGATCGCCAAGATCAACGACGGCCGTCGTGAGGCCCGCGTGTACTTCCGCGACGGCAAGGTGGTCGATGCCGAGCTCGGTCAGCTCCGCGGTGAAGAAGCCGTGTACCGCGCGTTGATCTGGATCGCCGGCACGTTCGAGGTCGAGTTCTGTCCGGTGGCACGTGAGGACATCATCCCGACCTCGACGCAGGGCTTGCTGATGGAGGGCATGCGTCGGGTGGATGAGTGGGGCCGCTTGTGCGAGCAATTGCCCTCACTGAAGACCATCTTCGAGGTCGATCACGAGCAGCTGGTCGAGCGCTTGAACGAGATCCCGGACGAGCTCAACGGCATTCTGCGTTTGTTCGATGGCAAGCGCACACTGATTCACGTGGTCGACGAGTCTCCGTTCGAGGATCTCTCGACGCTGAGCACGATCACCAAGCTGTATTTCGAAGGTCTGCTCGTGATCGGTCAAGCCGCTCCGGACGAAGACGTAGTGCCGAGCGAGAGCGAAGCACGCGCCGAGTCCCTGCCGCCGGAACCCGAGAGCGAGCCGTGGGACTACGACGACGTGGTGCCCGATCGCAGCAGCGAACCGAAGCTACAGGTGAGTGACGTGCACGCCCCGTCTTGGCGACCGTCCGCGCCGCCGCTCTCCGGCTTGAGCCAGCCGCCGGTCAACATCCCGGCGCTGCGCAACGCGGATTTCGGTTCGGTCAATCCCCCCGGCCGTTCACGCGTGGTCGTGCCGCCGTTGCAACCGCCGGAACCGCCGCCCGAGCCTTCGGTTTCGCACGACAGCCGAGCCGCGCACCGCACGCACGCCGCCCCTGGCCCGTTGGTGTCGAAGCCGGATGTGGCTGCGGAAGCGGCGCGGCCCGCCGCGTCGAGCGCCCACGCCGACGCCTCCGACACGCGCACCGCGGCCGTGGCTGCGCTCGAAATGGGCCAGCCGAGCGCGCGCGAAGCCGCCGTCGCGCGCGTGGTCGAGGGCAAGGTGATCCCCTTTCCCGCGACGCGCAAAGAAGACGAACCCGGTGAACCGGCGGCTCCGCAATCGGCCGAGGTGAGCGCGCCAGCAGCACCAGCGGCGCCTGCAGCGTCACAGCCAGAGCCCGCCGCTGCCGTCAGCGGGACGCAAGTCTCGGCCGAGGCCGCGGCTGCCGCGCGCGAGCCGGCCCCCGCAGTGATGGAAAAGGAGCCGCCACAGGCGCCGCCTGCGGACGTTTCCCATCCGGCGCACGCCGGGCCACCTGCGCCCGCGGCGCTGCTCGCCGGCATGGTCACGCTCACCTCGAATAGCGAAGCGGCGGTGGCGGCGCGTGAGGCCGCCGAAGGCAAGCGCGACGAGCATGCCAGCGCCGATCTCACCGCGACGATCGTGAGCGCGCAAGATGAGCTCGAGCAGCCACTGCCGCTCACGCAGGTCCTGGCCTCGGCGCCGCAGACTCGAGCAGCCGTCGAGCCCGCCGCTGCCAGCGCCAAGGCCGAAGCGCAGCCCGCGCCAGCCGCTCCCGCCGAGGCCGAGGACACCCACGACGCGTTCTTCTCCGCCGGTGAAGCGGGCAGCTACGCCGGTGGACCCGTTTCGGCAGCGCAGGGCACCGCCGAGGAACCCTCCGAGCATGATTTCGACGATCTGTCCGGACCAGGCCCGCGAGCGCTGCGTCGCACGCCGGAGCAAGAAGCGCGACGTGAGCGCAACATCAAAATGGTGTCGGGCATGGTCGGGGTCGGCTTGGCGATCGCCTGCGTGGCGCTGTGGCGTGCGCACCGGGCCGAGCAAGCGCCGATTGAAGCGGCTCCCCCCGCTCCCGCGCAAATCAGCACCGAGGGTGCTCATCCTGCAGCGAATCCGTTGGAACCGGCGGTCACCACCTTGATCCCCGCACCGCCCGCGCCCAAGGAACCGGAAGCGGTCAAGACGCCTGAACCCGCGAAGGCACCCGAGCCAAAGCCCGCGCCGCCGCCGGCAGCGGCCAACCCCACGCCACCGGCGCCAACGCCAAAAGCCACACCCAATCCCACGCCCGCGCTCGCGCCCGCTTCACCCCCCGCTGACCTCAAGCCCAAGCCCAAGCCCACGAAGCCCGAGGCGCATCCGGCGGACTCTCGCCCCACGACTCCGGGCAAGCCCCCGACCGCCGCGTTCCCGCTCTGAAGCTCGACCGAGCTGCCCGTTGCGCGAGCCGAGCGCGGCAGCGCTCAATACAGCGCGAGCGGTGCTTGTCTGACGATCGGCCGATCGATCCGTCGCAGACCGAGCCCGCACGGGCTCGGCGGACCGAGCCGCGCGCCGGCGCGGTTCGTGGTCGGCGCCTGCGCAGCTCCCTGCTGCGCTGCGAGCGGCTCGTGAATGGCGCGTCCCGCGCAGGCGGTCGCCGCGAGCGAAAGCAGCAAGAGCACATGGCCGGGTTGCATCGCCCGCAAGCTAGGCGGACGCATGCTCACGGGCCAACTTGTGCGATTGTCAGAAGCGACTGCGGCGCCCGTCGTGCAAGAAGCGTTGTACCAAGCGCACGATCTCTGCGGGCCGTTCCTCGTGCGGCGAGTGCCCGGCGTCCAGCAATTCGAAGCCCGAGCCACGGATCTCGCGCGCCAGGCGTTGGCCGAAGCTCGCGGGCCAAACGCGATCGTGGCGACCCCAGATGACCAAGGTGGGGGCGACGATGCGTGTGGTCTGCGCGACGACTCCGCGCGTATCGACCGTGCCGCGCAGTGTCGCGAGCGCACTGCTGCGGGCCGCGGGCGCGTTGAAGGCGTCGTAATAGCGATCGATGCGGGGCGTCGCGATGCTGGAGGTGGGGCCGAACACGGTCTCCTGAAAATGCCGGCGAAACAGCCCGCGACCCCAGAGCTGTTTCAAGATCAGGCCGCCGACGAAAGGCAGCAGCGCAAGCTCACCGTAGCGGCCAGTGCTGCTCTCGTAGCAGAGCGTGTCGAGCAGCACGAGCTTCGAGACCAGCTCTGGGTGACGCGCCGCGAGCGTCAGCGCGACCGCGCCGCCCAGCGCGTGGCCGACGACCGCTGCCGGTCCGAGCTCGAGACCGGCGTACAGATCGGCGATCGCCTCGGCGAAGGCATCGATGCCATACGGGAAGCGACTCGGCGGCGGTTTCTCGCTCGCGCCGAAGCCTGGCAGATCGGGCGCGATCACGCGGAACGTCTCGGCCAGCTCGGGAGTCACCAGGTCCCAGCTCGTGTGGTCCACGAACAGACCGTGAATCAAGATCATCGGCGCGCCTGAGCCTGCTTCGGCGACTCGCAGGCGAACCCCGCTTGCGGTGACGTCGCGGTGTACCGGACCGGCCATCCCACCGGTGACGCTAGCACAAATGCGCCTCGACTCGGACGGAGCGCGGTTATTGAAGTGCATCTACTGCACGCAGCTGCGGCCGAGCTCGGGGCGCGTAGCGCGAGCGCGGCTGCTTCGTCAAAAGCCTGACGTGTGAGGCAGCCGGGCCCTGTCGTGGTGGTTTCGCGCGGCCCGGTGTTTTGCAGCCAAAAGCGTGTGGTTCCATGTGCGCATGGACGACTTATCAGCTCCATGGATATTCCCTTGGACATGACAGAAAATGTCACAGCTGCGATCGCAAACAGCGTCCATGGAGCTCCCGCGTTCCATGCCCAAATATTTGCGCATAAAGTCCTTCGTACGCTCCACTGAGTAGAATATATTCGCACGCGCTGGGACAGGGACCAGCACAACCCGTCCCGCCTTGGTTAAGCCCGTGATCGATGAATCCACACTCGGCCAACTCGAACGAAAGTACGCGGCGGGCTTGACCTCAGTGGAGATCTTGGACGTGTTCGCTTCGCACGACGTATCCCTGAGTGAAGCGACACTCCGCAAGTACGTACAGTTCGGCCTGCTCCCGCGCAGCGTGAGGGTCGGGCGCAAGGGTAAGCATCAGGGCTCGCAAGGCATGTACCCGGTGAGCGTGATCCGTCAGATTTTGCGCATCAAGCAGATGATGGCGGAGAGCTATACCATCGAGCAGATCAAACACGAATTTTTGTTCATTCGGAACGACGTCGAGCAGCTCGAGCAAATGCTCGCTCGCATCTTCAAGAAGCTCGAGGGCGTGCTCAAAGAGCGTAAACAAGAGCGCTCTGCGCAAGCAGTTCACCGAGACGTGCTCGACGCGCGTGGAATCAGCAAAGACTTGATGGCGCGTTTGGTCGCCATCGAAGACAAATTGACCAAGAGAAACAGGATCGAGAGCGTCGCGGCGTCCTGAAAGACGCCCCGAAGTTCACGGCTCGAGAGTCCGACTGTCGGCCCAGATCGTCAGTCGCGGCTGCCGCGAACGAAAAGCACCGAAAAGCTCAGAGTACGGCGATACCGCGCGGCCAGGCAGGGTCCGATCGCGATCGGTAATCGTGCGGGCCATCAACGACCGCAGAGGACAAGCGAGGCAGCCATGGAGTCGAACAAGCTCGGCACGCTAGAAACACACACGCTCGAACAACCCGAGCTGACCATCGACGGCGCGACGGCGCTCTCGCCGCTCTCGTCTGAAGAGGAGATCACTCGCGAGCAGCGGCGTTCGCGGCGCAAGCGCGACGTGCGCGCACGCACGATCAGCGTCAAGCGCATGACCAAGCGCGAGCTCGAGATTGGTAAATTGCTCTATCCCGAGACGGACTACTTCAAGCCGAGGCAACGCGCCGAGTGCGCAGAGGGGCCGCGCCCGTGCCCGTACGTCTCGTGCAAACATCACTTGTTCATCGACGTTTCGCCGCGCACCGGCGCGATCAAGCTGAATTTCCCAGACTTGGAGGTGTGGGAGCTCGGTGAATCGTGCGCGCTGGACGTGGCCGACCGCGGTGGCACCACCCTGGAAGACGTGGGAGCAATCATGAACCTGACCCGAGAACGCATTCGTCAAGTCGAGGTCAAAGCCCTCGCCAAGCTGGAGGCGCTGCGCGACATGTCTTTCTTGCGCGACTTCGTGGAAGAAGGCCCGGTCGGCAAACGTCGTTTGCCGCAGCTCTCCAAGGCCGACATGGTCGGCACCAAGTACGACGACGAAGACGGCCAGGACGAGGACATCGACCTCGAAGAGAAAGAAGAAGCAGAGCTTGCCAAGAAGCACCGCGGCGTCGTCGCCGTGCTCGACATCTGAGCTCTGCGAGCGGCAGCGGACGCGCCTCGGCTCCGGCGCGTCCCGCCGAAACTCCGCTCACCGGGGCAAGGCGCGAATGTTCGAGACGCAGAAGTCGAACGGCGTCGTGCTCGAAGAGTTCGTGACCACGTGCCAAGAGATGCGGATCAGCTGAGATTTGGCAGTCTCTGCCGTGGGGGCGGGAGGATCCGTGACCCTGAAGCATTCAGTGATGAGCTCGCTGAAGAGCACGGTGTTGAGACCGATCTCGATCTTCTTGGACGCAGGATTGCAAAACTGCCGGTCGGAGGTCTCCACTTGGAAGCGAAGATCTCTGGGGGCCGGCACGACGTCGCCGCTGATTTCGAAGCTGAAGCCCTGCAGCGCGCTGGCATCGAACGGCGCAGGGGTGTTGCCCTGCATCGTGGCCGGATCGATGGTCTGATTGAGATTCAAGCCGATTGCCGCCCCCCAGTACTCACCCCAGCAATCGGTCGCGGGCGGCGTGAACATTTGGTTGATGCAGGGCAGCGATGCCTGGTCGACCTTCGCGGCGGTGCCCTCGATGCACGCATTTGCGCCGTTGAAGTTCATCGCCATGCCCAGCGCAGAAGTCGCATCCGCGGAGCCGTAAATCGCGCCTTGAATGTGAGCGGCGTTAGGCCCGTCGATCCAGCCATCCGTCGGGATGAGTGGCAGCGCGTCACTAGTGAGCGTGCCTGCAGTGCCGCCGCTGCCGGCGGTCACGACGCCACTCGTGCCACCCGAGCTCGAGCTGCCTCCGCACAGCGGGGCGGGCTTCAACCCATCGGGAAAGGCATTACACCCGGCACCCATGCCGCCCGCGCCGCTGGAGGGCTCAATCGTCAGGGAGGGTCCCATTCCGCCGCCGCCGGTTGGCGTGCCAGCGCCCATCGCGGAGCCGTTGCCGTGTCCCGCACTGGCAGAGGGAGGGTTCCGTCCGCCGCTTCCGCCTTGCTCGGTCGGCCCGACTTTGCCCGCGCATGCCGAGCCGCACGACGCGGCCAGCGTCAACCCAGTCACCCAAGCCCTGTGTCTCATCATCGACCTCTGCCCAGACAATCTAGTCGATTCACTTGCTCGTCTCGACCGCACGCGCACCGCACGAGCAGGCGAGCCGCGCCATCAGCGCCGAAGACGCGACCATGAACGCTGCGCTGCGCACCGCTACGATCACGTCCAAGCGCTAGCACGGCCGCTGTTTCGGCGTCTAGCCCACGGCGCGGGCCGCACCGATCAGCCGCGAGCCTCGCGCGCTTACGCGCGAGAAGTTCGAGCCCAAGATGCTCACCGGGGTAACGCGCGAACATTCGAGACGCAGAAGTCGAAAGGCGTCGTACTCGAAGAGTTCGTGACGACCTGCCACGAGATGCGGATCAGCGCTGATTTGACGGTCTCCGCCGAAGGCTGGGGAGGATCCGTCGTGGTGAAGCACCGACTGAACAGTTCGCTGAAGAGCACCGTGTTGCTGCCAGCCCTGAGCTTGACGCTCGAAGGATTGCAGAACTGCTTGTCCTCATTCTCGACGACGAAGCGCAGAGCGTTGGGGCCGGGGAGCACGTTGCCGGTGAGCTCGAAGCTGAAGCCCTGCAGCGCACTGGCATCGAAGGGGGCTGGTGTGTTGCCCATCATCGTCGTCGGATCGATGGTCTGATTCAGATTCATGCCGATGGCCGCCCCCCAGTACTCACCGTAGCAATCGGTCGCGGGCGGCGTGAACGTGTGGTTGAGGCAGGCCTCCGACGCCATGTCGACCTTTGCGGCCGTGCCCTGGATGCAAGCGTTTGCGCCGGTGAAGTCCATCGACATGCCCAGCGCAGAGGTGGCGTCGGCGAAGGCGAAGACCGCGCCCTGAATGTGCGCGGCGTTCTGACCGTCGATCCAACCATTGGTGGGCGTGAGCGGCACTTGGCCGCAATTGGGGGGAAGCTTCAAAAAGTCGCCGGGGTCACAGTCGCCCATGCCGGCAACGCCATCGACGGGGGGCACGATGATC
>DASSMT010000305.1:0-3995 GCA_035688655.1 Polyangiaceae bacterium
CTCGGCCTGGCCGCATTGTACGGCCTTGCGCTCGGCGCGCGCAGCGGCGGAGTGGCGCTCGTGCAGCACGCGCTGGTTGCGAGCGCTGGTCTGGCCGCGGTGGGCGTGCTCGGTGTTCCTGCGCTGTTCGTGCTCTTGGCGTTGGTGAATGCGCCGGTGACGCCGAGCGCGTTGCTTGCCACGGCGGCGCGCTCTCTTTCGAGTGCAGGCTTCGTCCTGGCCGGGCTCGCGCCGAGCGCGGCGCTCTTGGCGGTGACCATCGAGTCGCCCGCGGCGGCGGCGTTCGTGACGCGCGCCGGGCTGACTTTGGCGGGCGGGATCGGGCTGTTCCAGTTGACGAGCTCGGTGCGCGCGATGTTCGCGTCGCTGCCGGCCGAGCAACGCTTGAAGTGCAACGCGCTGCTGTTCGGCTTCAGTCTGTTCGCGACCATGCTGGCCGCGCGCGTTTGGTATGCGCTGCCGATCTTGCAGGGGGCGACATGAACTCGCAGGTGCTTTCGGTCTTCGACGAGCTGCTCCGTTCGCCGCGCGCGGTCGCGGAGCGAAGCCGCGCTGGCGGTGATTTACGGCCGCTGTTCGTGGCCTCGCTCGCGGCGTTGGTGTTCGGCGCGGGCGTATTCGGCGCCACGCTCGCCACCTCGCGTGGTGGGCTTCAGCTCTTGTACTCGGGCGTGAAGTTACCGCTCGCCATGGTTGCCACCATGCTCTTGGTCGTGCCCGCGTTTCACGCCATTGCCACTGGGCTCGGTCGTCCGCTCGGCTTTTCCGGCATGATCGGGCTCACTCTGGCGGCCGCAGGTCGGGGGGCGTTGGTGCTGGTCGCGCTCTCGCCCGTGACTTGGTTGTGCTTCGATCGCGGCTTGTCTTATCACCCTGGCGTATTGTTGGCGGTCGCATGCTACGGCTTGGCTGGCCTGGCCGCGCTCGACTTGGTGCTGCGCGGCGTCGGCTTCGATGCGCGGGGTTTCGCGATCGTGAGTCTGTTTTCCGCCGTCTTGTTCGCGACCGGCGGACAGACCGCCTGGATGTTGCGACCTTTCCTGGGGCGCCCGGCCGCCGCCTCGGTGCCATTCTTTCGCCACCGCGAGAGCAGCTTCTGGGATGCGGTGCAGCAGAGCTCGCTGTCGAGCTTCGGGGTTTACCGCGTGAGCCAGGTACTTTCGGAAACGGAAGAAGCGATCAGGGAAAAACCAGGTCCGAGGCTGGAGGTCGGCAATGAATCTCGCTGACCTCGGGGTCCTGTACTGTGTCTCGGGCGCGCTGAGCGGCGTTTTCGTGTATCGCTCGCAGGCGCGTCGAGACGCGCGAGCGCTCGGTTCGGCGCTGGTCGCGGTGCCGCTCTGGCCGCTCTGGTTGCCGGTGCTGTTGTCTTCACAGCGGGCCGAACGCGTCGTGCAACGTTCGGCCGCCACCGAGACCGAAGCGGCGCTGCTCGAGGGCCACGAGGCCGTGCGCAATACGCCGCTCGAGCCGCTCTTGCCGCGCTCCGCTGTGGATCGCCTGCTGGGCGAGCTGCGGCGCGCCACCGAGCGCTATGCCGAGCTCAGCCATTTGCTATCGAAGAAGGGCTTCGATCGACAGGCGGCAGAAGAGCGTGTCGCGCGCCTTTCGCAACGCTCGGCCTCGCCGCGCACCTTGGCCTCCGCGCGCCTGCATCTCGAAAATGTCGTGCGCCTACAGAGCTTGGCCGCTCGAGATCGGCGGGCGTTGGAGGAGCTTTCGGAGCTGATTGCGGCCCTGCGCACGCAATTGGTCTTCGCTCGCTACTCGGGCTCCTCGCCCGGCGAAGCCAGTGATATCGTGACAGAAGTATGGGCACGCGTCGAAATGCTGGGAACGAGCTCCGACGGGCCGCCCTTCGAGCTGGATTCGGCGCCTGCGGTGGAAGACTATGCATTCAACCAAGCACGTCCTGATAGTGGATGACGAAAAGCGCATCCGCGAGGTCGTGGAGTATGCGCTAGAAAAGGACGGCTTTCGCGTGAGCTCGGCTGCCGACGGTCTGTTGGCTTTGGCGGCAGTCGAGCGGGATCCACCGGATTTGGTGGTGCTGGACGTGATGCTGCCCGGGCTCGACGGCTTGTCGGTGTGTCGCAAGATCCGCAGTCTGCGCCAAACTCCGATCCTGTTTTTGTCAGCGCGCGCGGACGAAGTGGATCGCATCGTCGGTCTCGAGCTCGGTGGGGACGACTATCTGGTCAAGCCATTTTCGCCGCGTGAGCTCGTGGCGCGCGTGCGCGCCGTTCTTCGGCGCTTCGAGGTCGCCGCCGGAGAGCCGCCGCGCGAGAGCGAGACGCGCGCGCTCTGCCACGGCCAGCTCAAGCTCGACATCGAGCGGCACGAGGCCTCCTTCGCGGGGCAGCGGGTGCAGCTGACAGCCACCGAGTTTCAAGTTTTGGCCGCGCTGATCGAACGCCCGGGGGTCGTGCTCAGCCGCGCACAGCTGCTGCAACGTGCATACGCCGACGATCTGCACGTCACCGAGCGCACGCTCGACAGCCACGTGCGCAGGATCCGCGCCAAATTCCGCAGTTTGGGTGGTGATCCGATCGCGACCGTGCACGGTGTGGGCTACAAAGCGAGCGACCCCTGAGGCATGCTGCGGCGCTGGTTTTCGCTCGATCGCTTGCGGCGCCGCATCGGTCGCATTCGGACGCGGCTCTTGACCGTCAATTTGGTGGTCGTACTCGTGCCCGTTGCCGGGTTGGAATTCGCGCGCTTGTACGAACGACAATTGCTCGATGGGCTCGAGCGCGACATGCAGAATCAAGCCGTGCTCGTGAAGACCTCGCTGCAAGCCGGCCTCGCTCGCGGGGAAGCGTTTGGCACGCCGGAGCAAGAAGCCGAATTGACCGCTGCCGCCGCACAGACTCGAACCCGCATTCGATTGCTGGACCCACAGCGCGGCGTGCTCGTCGACTCGCACCGCAATGGGCCGCCGGAAGGCAAGGAACCCCGCGCGCCGCTCCTCACTCGTGAGCGCGCCGTCGAATTCGAACAATCGCTTTCGACCGTCGGCCCCAGGTTCGTGCCTCGCGAACCCGAAGTGCCCTTGGAAAAGCGCCCAGAACTCTTGGGCGCGTTCCAAGGTCAGCGCAGCACGGCCACGCGCGTCGTCCGCCGACCCCCCGCCGTGTTCCTGTTTTTAGCGGAGCCCGTACGTGAGGGATCCGTCGTCCGCGGCGCCGTGTACGTCACGCGCTCGACCACGCCGGTGCTCGAAGAAATGCACCGGATTCGCCGCGGTCTGACGCGTGTGCTGGGGCTCGCTCTGGCGCTCACCGCCGCTGTGACCTTGCTGCTCGCGTGGACCATTTCTCGTCCCCTGGGGCGCTTGGCGCATGCCGCGCGTCGCATTGCAGCGGGCGACGTCGGGCTCGACGTGCCGGTGGCCGGCGGGGGTGAGATTAGCGAATTGGCCGAAGCATTCCGAGAAATGACGCGCAAGCTCGAAGCGCGCCATCGTTACATCTCTGCTTTCGCCGCGGACGTCGCTCACGAGTTCAAATCACCGCTGACCTCGATCCGCGGCGCGGCGGAGCTGCTCGCCGAAGGCGCCGCCGATGATTTGAACGTGCGCCAGCGCTTCCTCGAGAACATTGCGCTCGATGCCGCGCGACTCGATCGCCTGGTCTCGCGCTTGCTCGAGCTGAGTCGCATCGACGCCTCCGAAGAGACCCCCGTGCTCGTCGATGTGGAGGCGTTGGTGCGGCGTGCGGTCGAGCGCTCGCAGGGACCCGAAGGCAGCATCCAGCTCGACTACCGCTCGAGCATCCCGGTGATCCTCGCGCGCCCGGCCGATTTGGAAACGGCGCTGCTCAACTTGCTCGACAATGCGCTCAAGTTCTCGCCACCCGGCGTGCCGGTGCTCGTCCAAGTCAGCGGCCGCGCGCGAGAGCAATTCGTGACGATTGCGGTCGAAGATCGCGGGAGTGGTATCCCCGAGTCGCATTTGGCCCGCATTGTCGAGCGCTTTTTCACGACCGACGCGGACC
>DASSMT010000084.1:0-37039 GCA_035688655.1 Polyangiaceae bacterium
CGGTACCCACTGACGTGGGAGGTGTGCCCGAGGCGGAGGATCTGCGCACGAAAAAAGCTCACGTCAGCATCGATTGGTTCAACGGTTTGCCGGTGAGCCACGATTTCGACGCTGCCCCCGATTTCACCACTCTGGATTGGAACCTCGTCACTCCGACCGGGTATTGGAGTCAAAGCCGCGAGCAAACGCTGAGCGCAGTGACGAATGCGTTCAGCACGTTCCTCGACGGCACGCTCTTCACGGAGGACGAGCTGGTGGTCCACTTTCCGAGCGACGACGTTGCGGTTCAGATCCAACGACGCACGACGACCCACGCCGACGAACGGACCCACGAAGTGGCTACCTTCGTGGTGGTGAACCACCAAAACCGGTGGCTCATGGCCAACAACCACGTAACGCCCATCCTTTGATGCCATGACTCAATTTCATGGACAGCCGGCGCGCGGAGTGACCTGTCAATGCTGCTCGGCGCTTTGGGTCTTGTTTGGCTCTGCATTGCTCGCGCTCGCCTGCGGTGGTTCCCCCGCGGCTGAGGCGCCGTTCGTGGTGCCAGTCCCAGAGACTGCACCCGAGGACGCGATCGCTGCGTTCCTCGACAAAGGCGGCCTACCGGCACTCATGGTTGGCGTCGTCGACGGCGGGCAGACGCTATTGGGCGAGGTCCGTGGCGTACGAAAGCGCGGGGACGGCACGCCTGTGATGCTCGACGACGCGTTTCACATTGGATCCAACACCAAGGCCATGACAGCGCTGCTCGCCGGCACAGTCGTGGACGCAGGCCAACTGGGCTGGGACACCACGGTGGGTGGTGTACTCACAGGCACCGTTCCAGTCGGTGACGCCTTTCGCGGGGTCACGTTGGCCCAGCTCCTCAACCACTCATCGGGGCTTCCGGCCCACCTCGACCCAAGCGACGAACAAAGCTTCGAGGGCTCCACCGAACCAGTCGAGGCCGAGCGTCGGCGCATGGCTGAGCTGGTGCTCGCGCTGCCGCAGCCGAAAGAGTCCATTCCCGGGAAGTACTTCCAGTACTCGAATTACAATTTCGTGGTCGCCGGTGTGATGCTCGAGGTGGCCACCGGAAAAAGCTGGGAAACTCTGATCGCCGAACGACTGTTTGCGCCGCTCGGCATGACCCACGCGGGTTTCGGCTCACCCGCGACCCCAGGCCTCGTGGACGCGCCGTGGGGCCACGACCCATCGCCCGTCGACCCCGGCTTGGTTTCCGGCGTCGGGCCAGAAGCCTACGGCCCGGCCGGTACGGTGCACGCGAACCTGGCCGACTTGCTCGCTTACGTGCAGCTCTACTTCGATCCAGGCGTTGGTCACGAGCAACCGATCCTCTCGCAAGCGGCCCTAGACGAAATCGAGACTCCGCGCCTTCACCACTATGGCTTCGGTTGGTTCGTCGGGCCGGACGAGAACGGAGAGCTGGTGCTTTGGCACAACGGCAGCAATGGTTCGTTTTACTCGACGCTCGTGCTGTTCCCGGCGCGTCGCGGCGCGCTCATCATGGTCACCAACGACGGCAGCAACGCCTCTTGGCGTCGTATTGCGGAGCTCGACGGTTACCTCGCAGCCCATTTCGGACTGCCTCAGCAGCGGCCGAACTTGTAACTTCGTTCAAACCCCAGGCCGCGATAGGCGCCCGGTAGCGTCGCCCCCAGCCAACGAACAGCGACACATCAGCTCAGTGCTGCCGTCTCGCTTGCGTGCCCGGCTCACGTCACTTTTGTTCCGTGAGCTGGGCTCTCGATTGGCTGAGTCGATCGCCCTCGAGCGCGAAGTGCTGCAGGATTTCTGTGAACCGTCGCTGACCGGTTCTTGCCTGGTTCATCAAGCGAGCGCGTACCGGTGCGGCGACGTTGGTTATCATGTCACGGCCTCGATGTAGGGAAGCATCAAGCGTTCGACTCGGCATACTCGTGCTTGTTCGAGCAGGCGTTCAACCGTCGCGCCACGCCGCCTGAGCCAGGTTCTCAGTGCTTCGAGCGCTGCCGCACTGCGCGCGAAATTGGCTCGATGCGAAGAGTGCGCGCGACCCGTGCGAGCGAACAGACAGGATTGGGACGCTCGTTCTCAACCGCACGGGGGACACCCAGCTGTTGCTGTCGCTCTCGCCGTGTTCGATGGGCGGCAACCCCACGACCACGGCGTCGAATCGACCCGATCCGCACAGATTGCTCACGGCACTGGCGTCGCCACCGCCAGGGTGTTCTATCTCGTAGGTCTCGATGCCCTTGCGCGCCATGGCAGAAAGCATTTCGCTGTACTCCACGCTGCTACGTCCCAGCGCTCGGGGTGCGGCTTCACCTGTCGTCGTGAACAACTTCCACAGCCCACTGCGCGGCTGGCCGATTCTGAGCACCCCGATCGCTGCATTGAACCGTTCGGCCAGCGCGGTAACCCAGCTGAGCGCGTCCGGTTCGACACCAGCGGGACCTACTGGAAGTAGGATCTGGCGAAGCGGAGCGGCCTCGAATGCGTCACCCGCAGTCAGCACGGCGCAGGCTGCCTGCGCCGTGACGGCTTCGATCGTGCTGCGCCCTCCGGCAAAGTGCCGGTTCGGGGACGAAGCCATCACGATCAAGTCCGATCCCTGCCGCTTGGAGTGCGCCAGAATGACGGCGGTGGCATCCCCTCGGGTCACGAAGGACGAAATACAAACCCGGCGTTTGATGTCCGCAAGCATGCGGGTCATGCGGTCCTGTGCGTTGTGCTCGCTGATCAGCCGCTTGACGCGCGCCGCGCTGTGGTCGAACGCTGGGACAGCGGGAGTTGCATACAGCGCATCGACCGACGCATGAAAGCGCTCGGCCAGCAGCGATGCGAGCGATAACGATGTGGAGCTCGAGCGCCCCATATCCAGCGCGCAGAGCACCCGGCGCATCTTCGGGCCTTCGTGTTTCATCGCTCGACCTGGGCGGACACCGCGGGGATCTGAGCCTCGGAGCGGACCATACAGTAGCGGCAGCGCGCGGCTTCGAACGGAATCCGCCGATTGCAGCTTGGGCACCCACGCAGCTTTGGTTCCTCGCCCAGGGCCATGGCCTTGGATACGTCAGACCAGGCGCGCTTCAGGCGCACAATGGCTTCACTCGCCAAGTCGTCGGCGCTCAGGTTCGCGACGCATTGGTCGACCAAAGCAGCGAGCGCTCTCAATTGGGAACGCGGCGGGTCCAAGACGTCAAGAGCTTGATGGTTCATTCAATCCTCGAAGCTCGGTGTTGCCGAGCGGATGGCGGCTAGGGGGGAGCAGGAGCTCATCCGCCGCACGGATCGAACGCTTGCTGCGGTCGCCACGAAAGTGGGCCGACGACCGCCTTGATAAGTGGACAATACCGACACGGGGCGGAGGGGTCAAGCGAAGTTACTCGGGCGCGCCTCGGGGATTGGGCACCCTCTTTGTTGCTTTTGTTGTTTTGTTGCTGCCGCTTTGACACGCGAGTGACTGCGCGATTGGTCGTCAATGCGCAGTTGCGCCGCAACTTCGCTCGGTTGTGCGGATCGCGTCGCGCAAAAGCTCTCCTCTTCCAAAACTCTTCTGAGTTCCAAACCTTTTCTGAGCAAACCTTTTCTGAGTCTTCGACAGCACCTATCGACGACGAAAAGAACAACTGAGGGTGCTCCTGGTTCCTCGCTGTCGCCGTCGCTTCATGGGCGGGTGGCGGGGGCATTGAGTCGTTCAGGTTTCATTTGCGCGCTGCGCGCGCGCATGAGTCGCGGCGTGCTACGCTATTCGTCGAAGCCGGCGTAGTGAAGCGACCGGCCGGCAACGGAAGGTGCTCATGCAGATCCGGCTCGGATATGAGTTTAGATACACATTTGTGCAACCGACGCCGATCATCCTGACGCTGAACGTGCACCACTCTCGCGCAAATGACCTGCTCGAGGTGGATCAGCTCCAGACTGCCCCCGTCGTTCCACTGAGGGGATATCACGACGCCTTCGGCAATTGGTGCACGCGGTTAGTGGCCCCCGCCGGGAAATTCCGTGTTTGGTCGCAAGCACTGATCCAAGACAGCGGGCTACCCGACGCCATGGCCAGCAACGCGCAGCAAACGCCGGTCGACGCTTTGCCCGACGCGACGCTCGTGTATCTCCTCGGTAGTCGCTATTGCGAAACCGATCTCTTGTCGGAGTTTGCCTGGCAAACGTTCGAGCATAGACCCCCGGGTTGGCAGCGAGTGCAGGCCATTTGCGACTTCGTCCACCAGCACATCCAGTTCGGATACCAGTACGCCAGCGCCAGCAAGACCGCGTTCGGCGCGTATCAGCAGCGTCGCGGTGTGTGCCGCGACTTCGCGCACCTGGCGATAGCGCTGTGCCGTTGCATGAACATCCCGGCTCGCTATTGCACCGGGTATTTAGGGGACATCGGCATTGCCCCGGTGAACGCGCCGATGGACTTCGCGGGTTGGTTCGAAGCCTATCTGGGCGACGCCTGGTACACATTCGACCCGCGCAATAACGTTCCACGCATTGGGCGAGTGCTCATCGCTCGCGGACGCGACGCGGCGGATGTCGCGCTCAACATGACCTTCGGCCCCAACACGCTGGATGCCTTTTCCGTCCGCGCCGAGGAAGCGACACCTGGCGCCATCGCTTTGGCGTGAGCTCGGCAGAGAGCCGAGCCAGACGCACCCACGGTACACTCGGCAACCACTGCACGACTTCAACCGACTGAGATCGATTGACACCGTCTCATTGTCGGGCCAGCGAGTCGTGGCTGCGACGGCGCCTCTGCGGAGCTCAACGTGCCTCTCATGCGAAGGCGCGCCTATGGCTCATCGGTCTATCGCGCCTACCGCGCGCAGCGCCGCCGTGACGAGCTCCCAATCGTGGGACGGTAGACCGAGTTCGCGAGTCCGCGAACGCCAATCGAGTGCCACTGCGAACAACGCTTCGCTACGCGTTGACGCCTCTTGGCGGATTCTGGCTGCGCCGTCGTTCGGACCGTTGCGCGCTTCGACGCTGCACCGGCCCCCGACTTCGCCTCCGTGGCTCGCGATGTAGATGTCGAGCCGCTGTTCGCGCGTGGCGAATTCGCACACCCGCGTATTGCCGCGCCAATATTGGGTCACGATCCTCAATGCAGCGGTGTCCGCCGGCGCAGCGCCGAGCTTCATTCGGCGGTCCGCGCGAGGCGCTCTGAGACTCGCGCCGCACGCGCAGCTGTCAACCAATCCCGCTTGGCGTGTTCGTATGCGATAGAGACCGCGGTGCTGAGCTCACTCGGGCCGAGCATGTCGAGCGCTCGCGCGCCTAGTTCGCGCTTGAATTCAAAGCCAACGAGGGCCCGTGCCTCGGGCAGCGTGCCAGGCCAGCCGCCGACAATTGACCGGCCCTCCTCGCGCGTTGCGGCGAGTACCGTTTGCGCCCATGAGGCGCCGAGCGCCCTGGACGTCGTGTCGAGCAGTTGATTGCGATCCATTTTTGCGGAGCTCCTTCGTTGCAACCCAATGGAAATCCAACGGCGGCGCGGATTGCGACCGCGTTGGGCGTCGGGTGGCTCGACGCAGCTCACAGCTAGGCAGCACGCTAGCACACTGCGGCGAGGTTCCCTGCACAATAAAGCGCAGTTTGCTCGAAGATGCGGAATTGAGACTGGGTGTGTCCGAGCGATCTCTCGACGTGCCGGGCTGCCTGAAGCCTAGCGCCGTCGGCATACTTCTTAGACGAAGTCGCCAGGCGAAAACGCGCACCGCCGAGACCTTTTGCCACAGCCCGCCTTTCCTTATATGCGTGGGCAGCGGTGGTACCCTGTCTCTGGCAATGGCCAACGACGATAAAACGCCAGAACGCGACCAGACGGATAAAAGCCTGCGCGTTGAACGCATCAAGGCCGACGCCGATCTAGGCGAGAAGCAAGCGTCTGTGGATGAGGTTGCGGATGCCATCATCGAAAAGGCTCGGGCGCGGGCGGACCAAGTACTGGCGGCGGTTCGCGCGAAGTCCGATCTCCAACGCTGGCGACATAGCGTGAACTCTGCAGAGGCCCTCGAAAGGGAGAGAGGGCGGGAAGACGAAGCGTTGCGAAGGGAGCGCGCCTTGGCCGACGAAACCCTGCGCGCGGAGCGTGCGGAGCACGCGCGTCCTTCTGCTGAGCGAGAGGAAACCGACAGGGATCTTTCGCTCGAGCGCGCTCGGTCTGATGGGGCGGTCACGGCGCGAGACACATTCTTGGGCATCGTCAGCCACGACCTGAGGAATATGCTCGGCGGAATGGTTGGCTTCGCCTCGCTCATTGCGAGAGGCATGTCAAAGGACAACTATGAACAGCAGGTCGTTGCCTATGCTCAGCGGATCGAGCGCACGGGTGCTCGTATGAATCGGCTCGTCGGAGATCTGTTGGATGTCGCGAGCATCGAGGCTGGAGTTCTCGCGGTAACGCTCCAGGTTGGAGACCCGGTTCTCGTCGTGGCGGAAGCGGTGGACAACTTTCAAGCGCACGCCGCCGGACGAGGGATCTCGCTCACGACACAAATCGCTCCGGAGCTTCCGTGCGTTTCATTCGATCCCGCGCGCATCCTTCAAGTGCTTGTCAACCTGCTCAGCAACGCCATCAAGTTCACGCTACCGAACGGCAAGGTCACCGTCGGTGTCGAGTGCGTCTCTGAAGAACTGAAGTTCTCCGTCACAGACACGGGCCCGGGGATCCCCCCGGACAAGTTAGAGGCTGTCTTCGAACGCTATCTCCAGGTCACTCCGCACGACAGTCGTGGCGTTGGGCTGGGGCTCTACATCGCTAAGTGTATCGTGCAAGGACACGGCGGTCGGATCTGGGTCGAAAGCTCCTCGGACCAAGGCAGCACGTTCTGCTTCACTCTTCCGACCGTTGCGGCTCGAAGTTGACCGGCGACGGTTGATCGGGAGGCCCAGACCAGTCCGACCTTCGCAGGTAGCCGCGTCGTGCGGCGTGACAATTGATCTCGTGGCGGCAGACGGCCACTCCTTGATTAGTTCGGCGCCGCAACCCGCGTTCGGTTGCCGCCACCCGCATTGGCGTATCGAGACGCTTGCTGAGCGCGCAAGAGAAGAGCCTCTGCGGATTCAGCATGTTCCGTGTCGCCCACACTCGCCAATCCAACGCTTGCAGTCAACACCAGACCGCGCACGCTCCGCTCGAGCGAAATAGCTGAAACGCGGTGACACACGCGCTCGCCTAGAATTAGCGCATTCCGCGCGGACGTCCCGTGCAGGACAACGGCGAACTTCCCGCCATCGAGGCGGGCTACCACATCGTGGGGGCGCATGAGCTTGAGCAGGGTGCTCGCAATCAACTTCAACACCGCATCCCCCACGCTATGGCCAAAGCGCGCGTTCACGGTCTTAAAGCGGTCGATATCAACCACGAGCACAGACGTTGTCTCGCTCTGAAGCTTTGCCAACGCAAGTTCTCCGCGGAGGCGCTCTTCGAAATGACGGTGGTTGAACAGGTGGGTCAGCGAATCGCGCAAGGTGAGCGCAAATAGGTTGCGCAGCACACTCTCTTCGAACTCCCCCATCATCGAGAACTTGAACACGGTATTGCTGCCGCCGAGCCGTAGTTGGTCTCCATCCGCCAGCAGGACCGGGCGTTCTACTCGCGCCTCGTTGAGGAAAGTGCCATTCAGGCTGCGTAGGTCCTCGACGTAGAAGCCGTCGTGTCGGTTGGTCAAGGCGGCGTGCTCCCAGGATACGCCGCCGTCCTTCACGACGATATTGGATGCCAAAGCTCTGCCAATCACGACGCCGGAGTGATGCACCGAAAAGACAGCTCCCGGGTTCAATCCGCTCAACTCGAACAAGATTGCTCGGTTACGCAGCGCGGGCGTACGAAGAGCGCGAGCTGGTGCCGCGAGAGCGGGCAGCAGTAGTGCTGACTCTGCCAGAGCTGGATCGGTCTCTGCCTCAGCCTGCGGTCTTACCGCCGCCGCTTGCTCACTGGCGCCGATGTGCGCCACAACCGTCAATTGTGCCTCACGCCGTACGATCGAGTGGCTGCGGATCTCTGCGAGCAAACCTGTTTCATGACTTGGAGCCTGCATGCATCGTGCCGCCACGTGCGTTAAGCCGAATTGAGGGGGAGGGTACATACGGCTGTACGTTGTCCTGCATTACTTCACGAAGTGCGCTGGCTTCAATCTGAAATACCTCCGCGCCTGCGCTACAAGCTGCGGATTGGTTGGATGGTCGACGGTCGCAACGCAGACAATTCTGGCCTCAATCCCCTTGTCGTGAATCTTCACGTGCCGCAAAAAGTCGAACTTCGCAGACGAGGGACCGAGTAGAAAAATTGGTTCGGGCCCATTCAGCGCCGTGCGGACGGCCTCGAAAAAACGCTTCGCGTCGACGGGCCGCTGGCGCGGTTCACCGGCTCCGGGCGGATGACTTTGGTGCTCTCCTTTCCGTGGCGCAGCGATCGTTTCGACGCCGGCTCGGTCGGATTGCACGTGAAAAATGCGTGCGCTTCTGTGATCCATCCAAATCGCGACGTGCACGCCTGTAGGTGGCGCGTACTCCTCGCGCGACGAAATCGACATGGGACGTCGTCCACGTCGCACCGGATTCTTGCGTTTATCGTTTTGCATACGAACACCGACGCACGATACGTGCCGTTCTCCAGCGATGGAATCCTATGAACGATTGCCATTCCGTTCGCGGATCCGATTCAAATGCGGTGTCTTCGGGAGCTCACGTCGAGCGACGCTCACCTCCGCCCGCGCCTTTCGGTAGCGGACGGGCAAACGCGTTGAACGCATCGGGCAACTTACAAAATCAGGCAGACCCATCGTGGTGTGAAGCTGGACCACTGTTGGCCGGCCCTCCACGCACGAGCTCCGGAGGGCCGGTGCTATTCGGTCCCCACGTACTGTCAACCTGCGAGGTCGGATCGGGTCGCGATGTGTGCGCCTTTCGCGCGCGCTGCATACCGGCACCGGCCCAGTAGGGTCGGTTACTGTCCGTTCGCGGAGGCTCCCGCCACTACGATTTCGACCCGGCGATTGTTGGCGCGGCCGTCCGCCGTGTCATTGCTGGCTACTGGGCTTGATTCGCCTTTGCCGACTGCCGTGACCTTGTCGGAAGGCAGCCCTTTGCTCACCAGAAAGCTTCGCACGGCTTCAGCGCGGTCTCGCGACAACTTCATGTTGTTCGAATCCGAGCCGACCGAGTCGGTATAGCCTTCCACCACAATCGGCCTCAGCTCGCCCTGGTCTTTCAAGGCCTTGGCAACCGCCGCGAGTTGATCTTGTGCCGACGGCAGCAGCTCTGACTTGCCCGTCACGAACAGCACCTGGCCGGAGAGGGTGATGACCAAGCCTCGAGCTTCTTCTTTGACCTGGGCGATCTTCGCTAGGCTCTCCATGGCACGCGCTGCTCGAGCATTGGCTTCCGCCAGGCCAGTCTGGCTCTGGGCCAACTGCGTGCCGAGTTGATTCGTCGCGTTGCGCTCGACTCCCAACTGTGCGACGGCCGAAGTACGCAACGAGTCTTGTAGTTGCCCGTACTGCGCGGTGGCGGCGATTTGGTCCTGCTTGGCTTTTGCGTTGGCCCCCAGCGCTATCGACTGCTCGGCTCGCCGCTGCGCAACGTAAGTGAAGCTGCGGTCTTCGTCGGATTGCGGATTCTTTTCGTGCACCGACTCGGCCTTGTCCAAAGCCTGCTTGGCGCTCAGCACACTGTCCGGTACGAGCTTCGCGTTGGGATCCATGCGCGCTTGGTCGTAAGTTTGACGCGCGCCAACGAGCTCGGGACTGGGCGTGGTCGCTGCGCAGGCGCCCACCGATAAGAAGCTGGTGACGAGAGCAATAGTTGAGATTTTCATTGGGTATTTCCTAAATTTGAGTGCGTCGCTGGCTACTGGGCCTGCTTCGACAAGTCGACGACCTTTGCTTGCGCTGCCTGAGCGGCCCGCTGATCGCCGCTACCGCGGGCGAGTATGAGAGAGAGATCGGCGTCCGCTTGTGCTTGATTCAAGAGTAGACGAGCGCGGTCCCCGTCATTGTCGTCGATCGCTTTCTGCGCGGAGGCCAGCTCATCATTTGCCATCTTCAGGTGGAGCTGAGCCTGTGGAGTGCCTTGTGCATTCGCTTCTTGTGCGGCGCGTACCGTGGACTTGGCCTCGCTCAACTTATCTATCGGTAGGGCGGCGCTGCCGCACGCAGCGATGAACATGGCGGCACTGCTCGTCAACGACACAATTGTCTTAGAGTAGGTCATATTGGTGTTCTCGATCCCAGGCCTATTCGAGGCCAGTTTGAGGAGCCAGAGCCGAACAGCGCGTATGCGCCTCGGATTAGCCTCAGACGAGGTCGACGACGGGGAGATCACGGACCAAAAGACTCGGCGCGTGACCTGATCGAAAGGCCTTCGTTCTGACGCCAACCACCCTGCACTCAGCGTGCCACGCGCGTGCCAGAGAAAACCTTGCCACAATAGCCGTTACATCGGTGCGGTGAGTTGGTTGCGGCCCGTGACTAAGCGCCTCGCTTGAGGCGCAAGTGTGTTGTAGGCTGACTAGCGATCGAATGCGATATATCCCTTTTTCGCGAGATCGAAGCTTGAGGCGCGAACCGCGCTCTGGGGCAATGTCGCCGAGTAACAAGCGTTCTTTTGCCAAGTAAGCGCGGACGCGCCCATCGACACGTCACATGCCTGGCATGTGGCGCATCGATGCATGGTCGTCGCGACCGACGCTCTTCAAATTGAAATACATCGACGGCAGTTGCCTACGCGCCGGCGATGACTACGTTGACCAGTGGAGGAGCCGATGTCGATCATGGCGATCAATGTTGCTGAGGAAGAGTACTTCCGTAGTCAGGAGGCAGATCAGCGACGTGAGGAGGCCTGGGACGATCTGCGAAGGGCCAATCAGGCCGAACAGGCTCGTCTGAAGGCGGGCGGGCTCGGGCTTTGCCCTGAATGCAAGACTAGGCTGGAAAGGCGAACATTGCGCGGTGTGGAGCTCGACCAGTGCGGCTCTTGCCGTGGCAGCTGGATCAAGGCAGGTGAGCTCCAACAGCTCGGCACTCAGAAGCAGCGTTGTTTCCTCGCAAAAGTATTCGCTTTCGGGCGCGGCGGCGTCGACAAGTGACGGCAAGCGTGGCTGAGCCGGGGCGCGATACACTCGCCGCTTCGCCGTCTGGGGTGGGACCGTCGCCGCCTGCAGATGACTCGCCCCAACCAGTTGGCGCGTTCAGAGCCGACCGAACCCACTTGGTCTTGGTTGAGCTGGCTGGAGCCCAACCGGGCGCCGTTTTCGCTCTTCATGCGCGGAGCACGGGGATTGGTCGGAATGCCGAGGCCGACGTATCACTTGCTGACGCGACAGTTTCCGCACAACACGCCCGTATCACGACGAACCATGAGGGCGTTCATCTGGAAGACGTAAACAGCTTAAACGGAACCTTCGTCAACGGTCGACGCATTCATGCTCGAACCCGACTAATGGATGGCGACTATCTGCGCTTGGGTACGGGTTCCGTCCTCAAGTTCTCCATGGTGGATGACCTCGAAGAGCGCGCCCACCGTACGCTGTTCGAGCTTACCCTGCGAGACCCGCTGACTCGCTTGTACAATCGCCGCTATTTCGATGAGCGTCTGCTCAGCGAGTTTGGTTTCGCCCAACGGCACCGCACCCAGCTCGCAATTCTGCTGCTCGACATCGACCACTTCAAGCGCTTCAATGACACCTGGGGGCACCAGGCTGGCGACGTGGTGTTGAAGCTCGTGGCGAATCGTATTCAAAGCATGATGCGCCCCGAAGATGTGCTTGCGCGCTATGGTGGCGAAGAATTCGTCGTACTCGCTCGCGCAACTTCGGCCCGAGACATGGAGATTCTCGGGGAACGCCTTTGCCGAGGAGTCGCAGCGCTGCAGCTCGACCTGGCGCCTCCCGGGGTACGGGTTACCGTGAGCATCGGCGCCGCGTACATGAGCGTCGACGAGCCGAGCACCTGCGCCGAGACTTTGCTGCGCGCCGCGGACCTCGCGCTATTCAGTGCGAAAGCCGGAGGGCGAAATCGCACGGCATCGGCGCTCCGCTGAGCGCGCGATCCGCCTACGGTTCCAGCTGCCATGTACATCCTCGACTATCTCGTCCACCTGGTAAGCCAAGCGAAAACGCCGCGGCAAATCCTCGAGCTCGCGATGCGCGCGATTGCGATCGACCTCGGAGCCAGATCGTGCCGGCTATTCGTTCACAAGAACAGCGAGCGCCTGGTGCAGACCGAAAGCTTCGGGGTCCAGGCCGATATCGAGGACACGGGCGATGCCGAACGAGTCGCGCGCAAAGCGATGGAAAGCGTACTGCCCTGCATGGCCGATACGCCTGCGGCAAGATGGCTGGCCGTTCCCCTGGTTTCTCGAGCCCGACGCCTGGGAGCCCTAGTCATCGAGCGCTCGGCACGAGATCAAGCATTCGCGGAAGACGAGTCCTCCCGTTTTCTGGCCGTCGCATCCCGTGTCGTGGAGTTGCTGGAAAGCGCAAACCTGCTCGAGGTTCTGAGAGGATCGATGGCGGCCGAGCCAGCGATCTCGAGCAGAGAATGCGGAGAGGAGGAGCTTCAAGGCGTTGCCGCCTCGCCAGGCATCGCCATCGGCGTGGTCAGCTTTCGCCAGGCCTTTCCGAGCGAGCTTGCTCGTCGAGAGACGCGCGTTGGGGATGAGGCACTCGAACGCGAGCGGCTACGTGACGCGCTACAGAAGACAGAAAACGACCTGCTTCGCTTGCAATCGTTGGCGGCGAGCGAGCTGGGAGAAGACGAGGCATTGATATTTGGTGCCCACCTGCTTCTCTTGCGGGATCCGATCGTCATCCAAAAAACCGAAGACGGGATCAGTAAGGGGCTCTCGGCGGCGGCCGCCGCTGATGGGGTCTTTCTCGAGATCGCGCAGCAACTGCGGCAAGTGCGAGATCCCTATCTCCAGCAGCACGCAGGAGATATCGATGATCTTCGCAGTCGAGTCCTCGGGCATTTGATCCACGTGAAGGCACCGGCCTCGTTCCCTGGCAACGTGGTCGTGACCCCAGACTTGTCGCCCTCCATCGTCATGGAGCTCAAGGTGCTGGGTGCAACTGGGGTTGCCAGTGAGCACGGGGGAACGACCTCTCACGGCGCACTCTTAGCGCGTGCTCTAGGGGTTCCGGCGGTAGTGGGCGTCGCTGGCCTCATCTCGCGCGTATTGGCAGAAGACGTACTGGTGCTCGATGGTGACAATGGTCGAGTCATCATGCGGCCCAGTCCTGATACACTGCGAGACTACACCGGCCGTGCTGCTGCCGAGGCCCAACGAAGAGCAGAATTTTCCAGGTATCGCGACCTTCCATCACGGACCGCGGATGGCGCTCCCTTCAAGCTAGTGGCAAACGTGGCTTTGGGCGCCGACTTAGACGTCGCAGTGGCCAACGGCGCGCAGGGTATCGGCCTGTACCGGACAGAGTTCGCCTTTATCGCTCGTGATGGCGTCCCCTCGCGTGACGAGCAGGTTCGAATCTATGGCAAAGCGTACGCGGCGTTCCCGGATGCACCGATTACCTTTCGAATTCTCGACCTGGCGGGGGACAAATTCTTGCCGCCCGGTGGACCTCAAGTCGCGATAAGCGCATTCCACGGCTATCGTTCGATCCGTGTCCTCTTCGACTACCCGCACATCCTGCGCGATCAGGTGCAAGCGTTTGCCCTCGCGGCCAAGGGCCGGCCGCTTCGCATTTTGGTGCCAATGGTCAGCTCGCTCGAGGAGCTCCAAAGCATCAAGCAGCTCGCGCTCTCGGCGCTGGCGCAGCCGCCGAATGCGCACGGCAGCACGGTACCCAGCTTCGGGGCGATGATCGAGGTGCCCGCTGCAGTCGAGCTCGTGGCTGACCTGGCGTCCGAAGTCGACTTCTTTTCAATCGGTACCAACGATCTGATCCAATACCTATTGGTCGTCGATCGCGAAGATCCGCGGCTTTCTTCTCCCCACCACGCCTTCCATCCCGCACTTTGGCGGATGCTCCAGCGGGTGATCGCCACGGCGCACGCCGCCGGGCGAGAGGTGAGCGTTTGCGGCGAGATGGCCGCGCGTCCAGAAGCCGCCATCGCGCTGGTGGCGCTTGGCGTGGACACGCTCAGCGTTACGCCGCGCGCCATACCGGAGCTCAAGCAGAAACTCTCCCAAGTGAATCTCGAGCAGCTACGCCTAGGTATCGGAGAACTGCTCAGCAAGCGAACGACCGCGGAAATTGAGCAAGTGCTGCGCAGCTATTTGCTCGAACACAGCTGCCACGAGTCCGCTTTGGCGGGCCCCGAACAAGGGTCGTCTCCCAAGTCTGAGCAACTGGCACGTGCAGTGCACGTTCCGTAGCCGGAGGCACCATGTCAATTCCTGCACCGAAAAATTGGTCACCGGACAAAACCTGTGTCGCGCTGAATCGGCTCGTCGTCGCGGACTTGGACGAGGGCTTGGTGCTCGGTGCCGCAGCTGTCGTGGTACAAGGTTCCGAAGCGCGGCGTCGTTTATTGCACCAGGTGCTCCGTCGCCGCGTATTTGAGGGTGACCTCAGCAAGGCAATCACCGCGCTCGGTGGGAGGCCGATCAGGAAAGGCTCCTACCGCGCGAAAGTGACGGCCGTCGCGCAGCGGATTCGCCAAATCCTGGTGGGAGGGCACGAGGGCGACGCATACGCGGCTTGTGCTCGAGCCACAGAGAAGACGAGCGCTGCGTACACCCGGGCGCTGCGCTTGGAGTTGCCGGCCGACGTCCGGTTCGGGCTCGAACAGGAACTTTTCGAAATACAGTGCGACCGCTTGGAGCTGGGGCGCCTCCGTTTCGGAGCGCGCCCTGCATCCTCTCCCGTCGGAGGCAAGCGTCCGGAGAATGGGGAAGCGTTCGACGCGCCCCTCTATTCCGCACGCAACGACGAGGATGCCCTCGAAGCATGGAGCAACGAAGGAGGAGCAGGGTGAGTCTGACGCTCAGTTTCGGCAAGGATTCGCGCTGGCTAACTGCTGCGACACACTTGCGCCACGCAGTGCGGCGTTCCGGCGTGCGCCTCAGCCCACCCTTCCGAGCGGGCACGGTCTACAGGACCGCGGACTGGCGCGGGAGATCGATGGTGAACACGCAGCCATGGCCGGGCACGTCCTGCACCTTGAGCTCGCCATTCATCGATTGCATGGCCTTCACGCAGATCGACAAGCCAAGGCCGAGGCCTGAGCGATCGGCGCTGCGTTGGGTGAACGGGAGCAGCAAGCTTTCGCGTCGGCCAGGCGGTAACCCTCCGCACTCGTCAGCAACGCTGATCGTGACTCGCGTTGGAGTACAACCGACGGTGAGCAACACTCGGCTGCCTGCGCGCGTGAATTTGAACGCGTTCTGCAGCAGATTGGTGATCGCGGCCGCGAGGATCTGCCGATCCGCTTCGACCACCAGCTGATGGTTGTCGGAGCGCACGGAAAGAGTCAGGCCGCGCGAAGCGGCAAACATCGAAGAGGCAATCTCCACGTCTTCGATCACTTCTCGCAACAGGAACCGCTGGTTGGCCTGCAGCCCGACATCGAGGCGAACATTTGCGAACGAGCGATCGATCAGTGTCTGCAGCCCAATGAGACTGCGCTCGAGAATAGCGCCGGTGCTGCCGCCTATCGCGACGATGCCCTGGCGGAGGCTCGAGAAGGCCAGCACGGCCGTGTTGAGGTGGTTCCGCAGCTCGTGCGCCAGCGTACCGAGCCGCTCCGTGCCCTCGGCTGTGAGCTTGTTCTCGCGCTGACGCGCAAATTCAGTCACTGCACCGGCGATGGCGTCATCCAAGCACAGGTTCAGTGTCTGAAAATCCGCGGCGGGGATCGGCTTATTATTCTCGACGGCGAGCCCGGTAATCACCTGGCACAGGTCGCCGTAGTCGTGCACCACTTGCGCGACGCTCACGCCCTGTTGAAACAGGTCGTGGCCGTGGTGGCTGGCCGTGCGCTCCAGCTCCGAGTGGTCGACCCCTTGCTCGGACTCCGCGCGGCCTAGCGCGCTGCAGAGTTGATCGAAGAACACGGGTAGCCCGTGGGTCAACTCGTACTCGCTGGCCGCCGGCACGTTCCTCGCAGCCACCCGAGCGCGTGCGCGAGCCAACAGCTCTTCGCGATGTGCTGCCAGAAAGCTTCGGAGCATGACCGGCATACTACGCCCCGTGTCGCTGAGTGCAAGGTGCGAGGGTCTCGATTCCCCGCGTGGGCTAGGGGGATATTGTCCAACTTGCAACTATTACTCTCGCCGATTGCAGGTATGCCTGAGAGTATCGGGAGAGTGAGGCATACTTGGCATGCGATCAATCGATTCGACCGCAACCAACTCGCAAGCCAACCTTCTATCGTGCTTGGCCCCCCGTCATCCACGACCTGCCCCCACTACGCGCATATCCGCGTGGTGCAGCCGAGCAGCGCCGGCTGCACGGACTGCCTGCGATTGGGCGAGTCCTGGGAGCAGCTCCGGATGTGCATGGAGTGCGGTCACGTCGGCTGTGGGGATACTTCGAAGCACCAGCACGCCATCAAGCACTTCCGCGCCACTCTACATCCAATCGCGCGCTCGATCGAGCCGGGTGAGGAGTGGGCCTGGTGCTACATCGACCAGCTGTGGTTCGAGAAGCTGACGATCGCCTGAGCGCTCAGAGCACTCAGGTGCCTGGCGCAGCAAGCCCGCGGCGTTGGCAGATTCCGGCAATGCGCTCGCGAAGCCACGTATGCGCGCGGTCGTCGTTGTGCGCGTCCTGCCAGATTTGAGAATAGCGATATACCGGCAGTTCGAGGGGCGGCTCGAGCACGCGCAGGTGAGCCATTTTCGCGAGAACTTCGGCGCCCCCTGCGGAAAGCGTAGCTACGTGGTCGGTGTGCTCCAAAATGTGCGGAGCGAGGAGGTAGTACGGCACGCGCAGCGTTACATGACGGCGCGTGCCAATCGCAGCCAGCGCGCGGTCGATGTGGAGTTCAGGGATGGCATCCGCAACGGGCCCGATTTGTAGATGCGGCAGTTTCCCGTATGTCTCGAGGGTGAGCCGAGTGCCGACGTGCTCGTGGTCCGCACGCACGACGCACACCGCGGGGTCCTCGTACAGCGATTGCTGATTGATACCTACGGGCACGTCTTCGAATACTCCAAGCGCTAGATCGACGCCTCCGGATAGGATCGATTCCTTGGTCGTGCTCACGATCGCGCGCAGCTCGACCTCGACGTGCTGCGCTTCACGCTTCAACGTTCGGAGCAGCTCGGGGATCACCAAGACGCCAAACAGATCGGAGCACGCCACGACGAACCGGTAGGAAGAGGTGGCCGCGTCGAAGCTGGGCATCTCCTCGAACACGTGTGACAAGGCGCGGGTTGCGTTGGCTACCACGGTAGCCAGTTTTTCGGCACGCACGGTCAAAACGTAGTCGCGCCCGTTCAATACCAAGAGCTCGTCTTTGAAGTGATCTCGAAGGCGAGACAGGGCATGGCTCACGGCTGGCTGCCCGACACCCAGGCGCCGAGCCGCCCGCGTGACGCTTTTCTCGCGGAGGAGGGCGTCCAGTGCGGCCAGCAGATTCGCATCAATGCCAGCGAGCTTCATCCAGCGAGACTACCACCGATTCCCATTGCGTTCGTGCACGACGGGTCCGTTATCGACCGCGACTTGCGGTGATCTCTGCAATGCGACGGAGGGAAAAATTGCTCGGTGGCATCTCTTGCCGGAGCACGTGACGTTTCGCTTCGCTCTGGACTGCGGGCTTTCACACAGTTGCTTGGCGGCTCGGTTGCAGCCGGAAAGATTGCATGGAAACCAGGAGCCTGGTTATTTCCGGTCCTCATTCTCCTGGGCCTGCTCATTGCTGCCGCTTTCGAGATTTCGGAGCCGACGACACTCGCTGGCTGCGTGCATCGGACTTTGGCCCTTAGCCGCTGCGCATGCGTGGTGAACCGTAAGCGCCTCCGAACATCAGTAACTCGTGGCAATCAGGCAGGAGTGGGAGTTAGCGGTGTTGCCTTGCGCGATGACCAGCAGCGTGCGGGGGCAGGCCGTGTCTGGGGTCGAGCCACTCGTACGTCTCCGCGCGGCGATAGCCTTCCCCACCATCTGCGTCTGCACCGCCGAAAGCGGAAACGGCGTGCTCCGCTTGCTCGCTCGAGCCGCGGGTGGCGAGGCTAATGCGACGAGGCTGACCGGTTACCCGATCTGCTGTCACGAAGACGGCCACGACTTCGTCGTGCACCGAAAAAGCATCGCGCAGCGCGTGTTGCGTGGACTCGACTGAAATGTGGCTAACATACGTATGATTTACCATCGGGACCTCACCGACCAACCCAAGTCTTTGTATCGCGGACGGAGTGGGTCATACTGCGTGGCGATCGGGACTGCCAGGGTTCGATTCAAGAGGCCGACACGCCTAAGCGTGCGCCGAACCAGTTTCGACAGCCACCCTCTGTTGTGGTTTGAACGGCGCCAATAAGGTATTCAAGACGAGCGAACGAACAGAGAGGACGGGCGCGCTCGTCTTCAGCCGAACGGAGGACACCCAGGTCTCTCTGTCCTTACTTTTTCCCACGGCCGGTAGACCCACGACCACGGCATCGAAGCGTGCGGATGCGCAGAGGTCGCTGACGGCACTGCTGTCGCCACCGCCAGGGTGCTCGATCTCGTAACTCTCGATGCCTAGAGGACTCAAGGTAGCCAGGACGTCGGCGCACTGGATAACGCTCGGCCGCCCGAACGCTCGGGTGGCGGATTCGGGCGTGCCTGAGAATAGCTTCCACGGACCACCGAGGATCTGACCAACTCTGAGCACGCCGACTTCTGCATCGAACCGTGAGGCCAGTGCAGAAACCCAACTGAGAGTCTGCGGCTCCAAACCGGCCGGCCCCACCGGCAACAGAATGCGGCGAAGCGGTGCTGGTTCGAATCCGTCACCGACCGTCATCACGGCGCACGATGCCAGCGCCGTGATGGCTTCGATCGTCCTGACCGCTCCGACAAAGTGCTTGTGCGGGGATGATGCCATCACGATCAAATCTGAGCTCTGCTGCCGCGAGTGGGCCAGAATGACGCCGGTCGCGTCCCCACGCGTCACGAACGTCGAGACGCAGACCCTGCGCTCGAGAGCGTGGACTAGGCGACTCATGCGGTCCTGCGCGTTGTGCTCGTTGATCAATCGCTTGACGCGTGCCGCGCCGTGGTCGAGCTTTGAAGCTTCTGGTATTGCATACAGCGCATCGACGGATGCGCAAAAGCGCTCGGCCATCAGTGAGGCTAGAGACAGCGCGCTGGAACCCGAGCGCTCAATGTCCAGCGCGCACAGCACGCGGCGCACGTTCGAAGGCTCGGGCGTCATCGTGCGATATCCGCAGGGATTGTCGGGACTTGATGCTCGGAACGCGCCATACAGTAGCGGCAGCGCGTTCCTTCGATCGGAACCTGTCGACTGCAGTTCGGGCATTCCCGCAGCCTTGGCTCCTCGCCGAGCGCGAGCGCTTCGGATAGCTCGAACCAGGCGCGCTCGAGGCCTACAGCGGCTCCACTAGCGAAGTCTTGGTGGCTTCGATCGGCGACGTACTTGTCGACCAAAGCAACAAGCGTCCTCAATTGAGAACGGGGCGGGTCCAGAACGTCAAATTCTTGATGTTTCATGCGATCCTCGAAGCTTGGCGTCTGGCCGAGCAGATGCGGCGGTTGAGCGGGAGCAGGAGCCCTTCCGCCGTGCGGATCGAACACTTGCTGGGGCCGTCACGAATCTTGGACGACGACCTCTTTGGTTTACCTACACTAACTGTCAGGGCGTGAAGGTCAAGCGAAGTTCCCGAAAGCTACTCGCGCGATTGGGCAACCACTTGCTAACGCATTCGATGCAATGGGCGACCTCCGGAGCGACGAGCGCGCGCGGGGGCTACTCGGAACGCACGCCCCCGCGGTATTTGCAGCTGGATCCGATTTACGCCGGCACCACGTCCCCCCGCGCGAGCTCGTTGCTGTGTTCGCCACGAAGTTGGCGCTGATTTCAGATTGCGAGTCACTCTCGACAGCAGCAGCTAGCTCCGTCCTCAGCTCGTTGTTTTTAACGCAACTTCGCCCCGCTGCTGCCCGATTCCTTCGTCTTCTTCGTCGGAGACATCAATGCACTCGAACTTTCGCCCATGTGATTCGGCGCGGTGGTGAATGTGGCGTGCGCGGCGCTGGTGAGCGTGCGCGGATTTTCTGGATAAGCGGCTACCAAATCCGCGGAGCTCGGAATGACTCGCAGCTCGGCGCTCGACTTTGCGCCCCACGGTGTTCGGGTCAACGCGATCTGGCCCGGGTTGGTCGACACACCATGGTCTCGTCGTGGACCCGAGAGAGGAACCGCTGAGTCGCTCATTGCCGCGCATCCCTTGGGGCGCATTGCACCAGGCATTGTCTTCATTTCGGTCACAAGATGAAGCCGGCGCTTGCGCCGGAGTGCCCCCACGGGTCAGCGAGCGATCGGCGCGTGCCAAGGGGTTTTCGCCAGCGACGAAAGCGAGCTCGCATGCATAAGGATATTCCCAACGAAATCATCGTGGCCGCGCTGAGCATCGAGGCTGCCTCCACCGCGATCGAACCTCTGTTCGCGCGCATGAGCGTGCAACCCCGCGCCGACAAAGTGATCGTGAGCGACACGGTGCACGAGGCTCTCGAGCGCCTGCAGGCCGCGAAAGCTCTCCTCGAACAGCTCCTAAAGCCCGCGACTCGGCCGCGCCGGTGCCTAGCCAAGCCCGAGCATGGCACCGCAAAGCGTGCTACGTTGCGTGAGTCGGAAAAGCTGCTCCGTCGATGCGTTGTAGTTTCCCGGCCGGAAAGGCGCGATGGAACTTGCAAACGCTGCGGAAATGGAGCTGCTTCAAGTCAAGGTAGACGCGGCCAAGTCCCGACTGAAGAACGCTCAGGTCACCCTGAGATCGGTTCTCAACCTGCTGAGCGACCTGCCGGCTGCGCTCAAGACGGGCGTCATGCGCATCATCGAAACAGCCTTCGAAGATCTGGAAGAGGCGGAAAAGCATGTGCTCGAGTTGAAGGCCGTCGTGCCCTCCTCGCGCGTTGCGGCGAGTACCGTTTGCGCCCACGAGGCGCCGAGCGCCCTGGACGTCGTGTCGAGCAGTTGATTGCGATCCATTTTTGCGGAGCTCCTTCGTTGCGACCCAAATCGAAATCCAACGGCGGTGCGGATTGCGACCGCGTTGGGCGTCGGCTCGACGTAGCTCACAGCTAGGTAGCACGATAACACACAGCGGCGAGGTTCCCGGCACAATAAAGCGCAGTTGCACGAAGATACGGCCGCCGACGCGCGGCGTGACAATTGATCGCGCGGCGGCAGACGGCCACTCGTTCATTGGTGCGGCGCCGCTACCCGCCTTCGGTTGCCACCGCCCGAATTGCCTTCCCGAGCACCTGCTGAGCGCGAAAGAGAACAGCCTCTGCGGATTCAGCATGTTCCGTGTCGCCCACACTCGCCTAATCCGACATGCGATCGAGGCGAACAATGCTGACAAAGCAGACTGGGGCTAGCCCGTTATCGGATCGAGGGCGGTCGCATCGAAGGCGCCCGCGTGCCGGGGGCAGCGTATTACATCGGTCCCAAGGTCGCGCTGATTTGGCAGTACCGCGCCTTCGAGCTTGGGCTTCAAAGCAAGTGTTGGGCGACGTCCGCTGATGGTCCGGGTAACGGCGGCGTCGTTCAGGTGGGCCTGATGGGTGGCACACGGTTCTGAGCTCCGCACCTCGGGGATTCGAATCCCCGTCGAGTACCGGTGAATGCGCGCTGTTAGTTGGATGACCTGACGAACGAACTGTGAGCGCTGGCGAGCGATGGTAGACTCGTCGCGAGTGAAGGTTTCTTGGCAGGCCCGGGCTCGGTTGACGGGGGCAATGGTCGCCTTGTTTGCTACTGGCTGTCCACAGAAGCCGCAGCGCACAAACCAAGCTACCGTGGTTGCGCCGGCGAGTGCTTCGCTGCCTGCTCCGCCGTCCGGTTCCGGCGCGCCGGTGGCCTCCGCTCCTCTAAAATCAGCGACGGAGGCAGAGCTGCGTGAGGCGGCGGTGCTCGGCCGGCTTCGCTCCACCTCGTCGGGGAGTCGTCTGAGCTGTGCGCAGTTTCGCGCCGTCGAACTTTCAGAAGGCCGAGCGCTGCGTCAGGCGCGAGGCATGCAACGCGTCAACGAGTGCAGCTCCGAAGCGGCGCGCATCGTTACTTGTGTCGAGACGCCTGACGGCGTTTTTGTTCCCGTCGAGCAGCCGCTCGAGCTGTGCAGCTATCGGCTTTGGTTCGTGCCGCGCGACCTGGCGCGGCAACCTTTGCCGGTGAGCGAGGTTCTCGAGGAGTTCGATCTGGCGTTCACCGTGCGCTTGGAGGCCGACGATCTCGATAACGACGGAGTCGTCGAAGCGCTGTTGATCCGCGGCTGGTCTCACCCCGAAGGCGTCGGGGACGGTCAAGAAGCGTACGTCGTGGAGCCCAGCGGGGAGCAGCGCCGGCTGCCCTTCCACGAGCTCAAAGACGTCGACGGGGACGGCCGCAGCGATGCCATCGTGAGCTTCGCGAGCACGACGAACGCGGCGGGGTGCGAGTCGCCGGACGCATTCCAAGCGTGGGTCCCGCGTACCTTGTACGGGCCGGAGATGGTCCTACATCGCCTGTCGGGGTTCAATTTCTCGCTGACGGATGAGGTGTCACGCCGCGCGCGCGCGAAGATCTGCAGGAACTCGGGCGCGAGCGTGGTTGCGCGCCGCGCGGGTGAGATCGACGAGGATGAAACCGTGCGGCGCGCGGCATGCCAGCTCGCCGAAGGGGGGCGATCGCACGATGATCGAACGCGCCTTGGCCGAAGCTTGCTCGCGCGACTACGAAGTGCCAGCCGACTGCAAGAGGCGCCGCCCCGGGGTTTGTTTCTGGCGTTCGGCCCTGCTCAACATCCCAGCGACCTTTACCGCGCTTCAACCCTGGCTCGCTCCCCGATCCCCTCGAGCGGCCGCCCCTCCACGCTGAGAGCCAACCTCGCCGCTAGCCCGTATAGCGCCTCGTTCAACCGACCAGACCAGCGCAAATAGAATTGCGATTGTGTCGACTCGATAGCGTTCGGTCGGCCTAACCGCAAGCGCGCGGCGTTCCTCGCACCAGACCAACCATGTGTTGACCCGACACGAGCGTTTCGCTTACTTTGCTCGTCCAAACGTGAAGAAGGGTGATGTCTCTGCGTGCAAGCTTGCTTGTCGAGCCGTGTTCGCTCTGGGTTGTTTCGTCTGCATCCAGCTTGTGGGAGCGCGTGACGCCCGAGCCGAGAGCCCGAAGAAGGTCGAGGGTTTCGAGCTGCTCGGTTCGCTCGGGTACGGGGTTGCCGTTAGGGATTTAAGCTGGAACGACAGAGAGATCGACCCCTTCGGCGTGACAGTGGGCGCGGACTTCGGCTACACTTTTCCCTTCGGACTTCGACTCGGCACTGACGTCGGCTACGCGTTTGGCCGGAGGCACGAGTATACGAAATGGACGGGCGAAGCGATCACGACGGACGCCTCCAGCTTTGTTTGGGGTGGCTCGGTTGGGTACGACCTCATGTTGTCCTCCTCGCTTAGATTGCGGGGCGCCGCCGATGGGGGGCTCCTCGTCTTTTTCGACGAGGGCGGCGCACCGGGGGTCTTCTTCGGTCCCAAGGTCGCGTTGATTTGGCAGTACCGCGCCTTCGAGTTTGGGCTTCAAGCCAGGTACATGATGATATTGCCGGCTGCCCTTCACGTGGGGCTCATGGGCGGCGCACGGTTCTGAGCTCCGCACCTGAGGGGGTCGAGACCCCTCCTGCGTGGCGTCGGGGCATATCACTGAAACGGGAGGGCTTGCTTCACGAGCGTTTTGTCGACGACCTGCACGCCGCTGCGAGAGAGCCGCCACTTGTCCATCATCTGTACGGGCGCAAGCAGCTTTACGTTTTGCTGCTCGAGGTATTGGGTGAAGGTCGAATCTGAAAATGTGGGGGCCTTCTCGCCCGCGAGACGGACGCGGCGCATCGATGGCTCGAGACGCGCGCGCCAGGCTTCGTACGGTGCTTTCGTGGGGGATCGTTCGAGTGCTTTACGAATGAGCGTTCAAATGCTCGCTGCGAGAAGAGTCACTTTTTGAGCCGTCACGGCGACTGCGGCACGCCGCCAGACTGAGGTTCATGAATGGCGGCATTGTCAAAAATATGCAGAGTCTCTGTGTGTGATCACCCTCGGGAGTGAGAGTGACAAACTGGGCGGTGTTCCGACAAATGCTGTTTGCGCGCCGGCACGTGTCGGCCTCGCACTCTCAATTTGCGGTTCCAGGAGGCGCTCTTGCGCACATCGGTTTCGAGAAACTACGCTTTGGTTGCGACCGTTCTGCTGGTCGCTGGCTGCACCGTGGGCTCCATTGATGACGACCCTCAGGCGCAGGGCGGCGGTTCAACGCAGCCCAAAGGTTCGAGTGGAACTGCAGGAAGTGCCGCGAGCAGTGCCGGTGCCCCAACCTCCGGCAGCGGCGGCCAATCGGGCGGCCCGCTCGGCGGCGGCGGAACGGGTGGAACGAGTGGGGTTGCGGGCTCGCTCGGCGGCGCCGGAAACGGTGGAACTGCCGGTGGGGTCGCGGGCTCGCTTGGCGGCGGCGATGGAAATACCAGTGGGGTCGCGGGCTCGCTTGGCGGCGACGCAAACGGTGGAGCTACGAGTGGGATCGCGGGCTCGCCAGGCGGCGCTGGAAACGGTGGAACTGGCGGTGGGATCGCGGGCTCGCCAGGCGGCGGCCAAGCGAGCTTGGGTGGTACAGACGGAGGCTCCCAAGGCGGTGGCTCTGGCGCCTGGGGTGTCGGCGGCACATCGTCCGGCGGCACATCGTCCGGGGGCCGCGGAGGCGGTGGGACTTCAGCAGGCGGCTCAGCAGCGGGCGGCAAAGGCGGAAGCGGTGGCACTGGCGGAGTCGCAATAGGCGGTGCTGGCGGAGTCGCAACAGGCGGTGCTGGCGGAGTCGCAACGGGCGGTGCGGCCGGTACGGCATCGGGCGGCAAAGGCGGAAGCGGTGGCGCTGGTGGAGTCGCGACGGGCGGTGTTGGCGGTTCGGCAACGGGCGGCAAAGGCGGAAGCGGTGGCGCTGGCGGTACGGCATCGGGCGGCGCCGGCGGAAGCGCAACGGGCGGCGGCGGAAGCGCTGGCTTTCCCAGTAGCAACTGTTCGGAGGCCAACAAGACCGTCACCGGCAACGGAACTGGCAAACATTGCAATTATACTTATGAATACTGGAAGGATTCGGGCAACGGCACTCTGATCCTCACGCCCGATGGCTTCAGCCTGGATTGGAGCGGGATCAACGATCTGCTGGGCCGCAAGGGGTTGAGGCCGGGCTCCGCGAACCTCGTCGTCAACTATCAAGCCGACTACCAGCCGAACGGCAATTCCTATCTTTGCGTCTATGGCTGGACCAGAAACCCGCTGGTTGAATATTACATCGTCGAAAGTTGGGGCAACTGGCGCCCGCCAGGCGCTGGATACGTCGGAACCGTCACCAGTGATGGCGGCAGCTATGACACCTACAAGATCAGCAGAAATGGTGCGAACATCGACGGCAACGGGGCGTTTACTCAATATTGGAGTGTTCGCACCTCGAAGAAGACCAGCGGAGTCATCACCATCGGCAATCACTTCAATGCCTGGAAGAATAGTGGCATGCCGATGGGCAGCTTCTACGAAGTATCGATGACAGTCGAGGGTTACCAAAGCAGCGGTAAGGCAGACGTGAAGTTCTCCATGCAGTGACGCTCGAAGCGGTCATTTCGGCAAGTTCCGCTCTCGAGCGAGCGCCTTCTGGGAGCCGATTCAGGCTCAAAAGTCGCGCGCTTCGTGCGAGATGTAGAGGCCGCCGTTTGTTCGACAGACTCATCTCACTGAAACGGGAGCGCTTGCTTCACGAGCGTGTTGTCGACGACCTGCACGCCGCTGCGAGAGAGCCGCCACTTGTCCATCACCTGTACCGGCGCGAACAGCTTTACGTTTTGCTGCTTGAGGTATTGGGTGAAGGTCGAATCTGAAAACGTGGGGGGGCGGGACAGGAACGACGCAAAGAAGTTATCCCAGTGCACGGGAATGTAGGCTTTGGGATGCGCGATGGGGACGACTAGTTTGGCGAGCTCGCCGCCGTTGGCAGAGGGGGCAATCAGCAAGTCGATAGCGCTGAGGCCGGCGTCCGCGAGCGCGGCTTTGAGATTTTCAAGCGGTGCGCCGAAGTTGACGCCGCCGAGCACAATCGGAACATCGAGATCTTTCGCGCCTCCGGAATTCATGAACAGGAATGTGTATGGGCCCTCGCTGCCATCGAGCGTGAACAGAAACGCGCGGCCTCCTCCGCCATTCGGGAAGTCTTCGGCGACCCCAGCCTTCAACCCGCCGGTCACCGGGTCCGGGATCGGAGCGGCCTCGAGTTCGACCGGATCGTGTTGCTCGGGGTTCGAGCTATCGCCGCTGTGATTCCAGCGAATGACGCGCAGCGTGACTCCCGGGGCCAGCGTCAGCTTCTCGCCCCCGAGCACCTCAGTGCAGCGCGCGGCAGGAATGCCCTGCGCGACGGCCTGAAAGCAGGTCGTGCGCGAGCCGATGATGGGCGCGTTCGTCAAGCTTGACCAAGTCGCGGTGTCGAAAGCGTGATCGAAGTGGCTATGGCCGGTCATGAGCAAGTTGACCTTGGCCGGCCCCCCCAATGCCGAGAGCACTTGGCCAACCAGCGCGATGTTCGGCACGTTCGGACTGTGGGTGTTCTGCAGCCCTCCACCTCCACCGAAGAAATTGCTCTGGGGGATCCGGGTCACGTACCCGTCAATCAGCACGTTCAATGCCCCGAGCTCAGCGTACACGTTCGTGATCGTCATCCAAGTGATGTCGATATGCTGAGGTCCCGCGCCGCAAGGCGCCTTGGTGCGGGTCGGATCGTGCGGACACGCATCGACGCAATCGAACACCCCGTCGAGGTCGCTGTCGACCGTGCTCTCGGGCTTTGAACAGCCACACACTCCGGGAACTGACTTCGCGGGATCGGTCGGGCAAGCGTCTTTGCAGTCGGCTACGCCATCAGCATCCGTGTCCGTGTCCTTAACTCCGCAACCACACACCCCTGCGGCGAGTTTGAGCGGATCGGCCGGGCAAGCATCTTTGCAGTCCGCGGTTCCGTCTGAGTCGGTATCGCTGTCGGGTACGCCACAGCCACAGATCCCGGGCTCGCCTTTGGAGGGATCCAGGCTGCAGCCGTCATGGCAATCGGCGATCTGATCGCCATCGGTGTCCTTATCGCTGACGCCGCAACCACATGAACCAGGGCTTTCCTTCAGTGGATCGAGCGGGCAAGCATCTAGGCAGTCGGGAAAGCCATCGCCGTCTGCGTCGGTGTCGAGGACGCCACAACCGCAAACGCCTGGGGCCAGCTTGTTCGCGTCGAGCGGACAGCCATCCACACAATCCGAGGTGCCGTCTTGGTCCGAGTCGGTGTCGAGGACGCCACAACCGCAAACGCCTGGGGCGAGCTTTTTCGCATCGAGCGAACAGCCATCCACACAATCCGGGGTGCCGTCTTGGTCCGAGTCGGTGTCGGGGACGCCACAACCGCAAACGCCTGGGGCGAGCTTTTTCGCATCGAGCGAACAGCCATCCGCACAATCCGGGGTGCCGTCTTGGTCCGAGTCGGTGTCGGGAACACCGCAGCCGCAAGCGCCCGCGGCTTGTTTCATTGCGTCCGTCGGGCAACCGTCATTGGCGTCGCACACCCCGTCATGGTCGCGGTCAGCCGCGGCGGGCCTCATGCAGTCGCCGCTCCGCGGGTCGCACTTGCCCGCAGGGTGGCACGGATCGAGTGCGGGGCAACTGACGTTCAGGCACTCACACGCGTCGCCTATGCCGTCGCCGTCCGTGTCAGTTTGGGGAGCGCCGCGTCGCGCGGGCGGGTTCGGGACCGTCGGGCAGTTGTCGTTTGAGTCAGGCACGCCATCAGAATCCCGATCCTTTGGCTTCATCTTTGAGGCGCCGCTCGTTTCGTTCACGAGCGGCGCCTCGCCGCCACCGCCTTCATCGCCTCCAGTCACTCCGGAGCTTCCAGCCACTCCAAAGCTTCCAGCCGCGTTAGCGAGTGGCGGCGCCGCGCTTTCATTGCCACAGGCTGCCAGGCAGAGACCCAGCAGCACGCCGCCCAGTCGAACCCAAAGTCTTGAAGCGATCATCGGTAAACCCATTCAGTCGACCAAAGCCCCGCGAACCTAGGTATCGTGACGAACCAACGGCCAGCTCAGCACGGCACCCCGACGCCGAATGGCTGCGTCAGAGCACGCTATCAGAGTCGCTTGCGCCTGCCGAGGCTGCCGTGGAGCGCAACCGACGTGGGAGCACGAAGGGGCGGGAAAGCCTGCAATGCGTGTGAAGAAATGACTATCGCCTGGAAAGACGAAACGCTCGCGCAACGACGGGCAGAGGTTCGATGTCAGGTCTCCACGTACTGGTCTGCAGTCATGGAAACTTTGGCCTCGGGATTATACCGCTGCATTCGCCGTCAACTAGCGCGTTCGCGCTGTTGTCGCCCTGGCTGCCCTCGGGAGCATTGCGTCACCGGGGGCAGTCGAAGCGCTGCGGACGGTCGAGCGCGACCCTGGCACGCCAGAGGTGCTGAAGGCTGCGGCGGGGAGTGCGCTCCCCGCTATCACCGGAGTGGCAGACTACTTCGTCGGCAGCTTGCCGTATACTTGCGCTCGGAGATGAACGCACGGCCCAGGACCCCCCCTCGTCGCGGTGGTAGCCGCACTACTGAGCGACAAACCAAAGGCACGAAGACTACACAGGGCAAGGCCTCCACGAAGCTGCTTGTCGCCATGACGGGCAAGGCAAGCGCTGCGAAGGCGGCGGAGGGCGACGAGCCCGTTTTCGCTTACATCGCCAGCTTGCCGCAGCCGCAGCGCAAAATCGCTGAGCGCATCGATGCCCTTGCGGCCAAGACGTTACCGGGGCTTCAACGTGCGGTGAAATGGGGGATGGCATACTACGGTGTGGACGGCGGTTGGTGCTTCTCGTCGGGCGCCTTCGTCGGCCATGTAAAACTGATGTTCATACGGGGTACGGAGATCAAGCCGGAACCGCCGGTGACGCCTATCGGGATGGGCAAGGCGACACGCGGCGTTGAGCCAGCATCGGTGGACGATCTCGATGAACGCCAAATGGCGTCGTGGATGAAACAAGCCGCCGCCATTCCTTTCTTTGGAGCGAAGAAGCGATGAGCGTGCGGGGCGATCGGTTCACATCGGCGCTTTGCACAGCGAATCGTCGTAGCAGCGGCCCGCCACGCAGCGGCTCGTTGCGCAGTCACTTGGGGAAGCGCAGGCTTCTCCGACTTGCGCGTGGTAGTCGCAGGTTCCGTTGACGCAGCGCGAGTAAGTGCAAACACCCGTGCTGCAACTGTCGCCCGGGTAGCGCGCGGGGGTGCAGAGATTGCCCAGGCAAACCAGCCCGGTCTGGCAATCGACGTCCTCATGGCAGGCGGCGTCTGCGGCGCCGGGTTGCTGACAATGGCCGGCGCTGCACGTGAGGCCGGCACTGCAGTCGGCCGTCACTTCGCAATCCGCGCCGACCGGCCCAGGCGCCCGACAAGTTCCGAGCGCCGCAGTGGCGCCGACTCCGTCATAGCCGACGCAGCGTAGCCCCGCTTCGCACGCTGAATTTTCGGTGTTGCACGGCCCGCCCGGTCCGCTCGGTTTGCGACAGGTGCCCGAGGCGAACGACAAAGCATCGCACCACAGATGCACTGCGCACTCCGCGGTCGAAGCCGTCGCGCCAGTGCCGATCGCGCCGCACGGCTCACCTTCGAGCCGCCCGCTTTGGCACTTGCCCGCCGCGCGGTCGCACCAAACGTTCGTGGGGCACACTTGATCTTCCGGGCAAGTGACCGAATAGCTGCAGAAGTCCGTGCAGCTGCTGCCGGCCGCGTCTGCCGCCACGCACTGGTTGTCGTTGCAGCGCAGACCGTCGGCGCAGCGCCCGCTGCCAGCGCAGTCTTCTCCCAGCTGCGAGAACGCTTTGCAGGTGCCGGGGCAGGTGTAATTAGCACCCTTGTAGCAGTACAAGCCGCTACTGCACTCGCCACTCGCCGAGCAGCTGTCACCCGCCTTCAGCTTGGGGGTGACGGTGCCCGGGCAAAATTGCAGGACATCGTAGATGTTGGGCGTCGCCAGGAAGAAGCCGAACGTGCAGGGCGACTGCGTGAACCGCTCATGACACGCGCCGACCTTGCTCGGGTCGTAGTCGATGGCGCCGCGCTCGGCAGCGGCGGTGAGCTCGGGCAAGCCGTAACAAGTCAGCTCGCGTTCGCAATGTGCCGCGTCGCGGTAGCGCGCTCCGCCGCATTGCATGAAGTACGTACAAAGGTCATGGGTGAAGATGGGACACAGATCTTGAATTGCGATCGGCGCCGCGCTGCTGGGTTCACCAGAAATATGGCCACCCGAGCTGCCACCCGCTGCAGAGGCGCCCGCGCCGCCGCCCGGCCGGGGCTCTGCCTTTTCTGCACTGCCGCAGGCAAACACCAGCCACGCCGCACCCAACGCCCAAAGCACCGCCCGATACTTCATCGACGGCAAGTTAGCCGATCCCCCGAGACCGGCACTAGCGGCAAAAGCGCGCCGCCGCTCGATCAGCCGGCCCGAATCATTCTCCGCTGCTCCAGGCACCCGAAAGCGATGAGGCCGGCTCGGCGATGGCTTGGATGCGCATGAAGCGAACGGCGTTGCGGTTGTAGTAAGACACGACCGGGTTGATGCCGCGTTCGAGGATTTTCGTCGCTACGCTTTCGCTCACGGCCCATTCCGCGCAGGGGAGGAGCCGTTGCTCCCCATCCTCTTTGTACGAGAGCGCGGGCAGATCGTCGAGCTCGAGCTCGTCGCCTGGTGTCATGTCCCAACCGCTCGATTGGAATGCCTTGCCGAGCAGAATGGCGGCGCCGAATGCGCCACTCGCATAGCGGTACCAGGAAGGATCGGCCCCCGAGTCCTTGGGAAGCTCCTCGAATGGAAAGGCGTCGATCGGGTCCGTCTTCTTGCCATACGGGAGCCTGAGCAAGATTCTCGGTACGACGAGCGCAACGTGACGGGCGATGGGGCTCGCGCGGAGTTCGCGCCAGAATGCCCCGGCGTCGTCGGCCAGCGCTTCCCATCGACTGGGGGTCGTAAGCGCATCCGCAGAGGCGCAGCCCAAAAGATCGATCCCTGCGTCGGCGATGACCGGCGCGCCAGCTCGCGCCCCGAGCGCGCCGAGCGACGCGAGCACGGCGAGCTCGTCGGCGTTTGCGCCGAAGGTTTCGCTGGTGGCGAGCACGGACCAGCTCGCCCCGCCTTCGACCAAGAGCCGATGCAGGGTCGACTGCTCGAGTGCCCCGCCCGAGCTCTTCACGTCGTCGGCGATGTCCTCCTTGATTGCGTCGAAGAGAAATATCTGGATCTCCTCATTCGTATCGAGCGAGCTTGCGACCCAGTGGGCGCCGCGCCACGCGGCTTCGAGCTCGCAAAAATCTGCACGCGCAAGCTGCACACGCATGGTCGCCGAAAGCACGTCGTCGAGGCTTTGCTGTAACGACTGACGGCGAGGGTCCGCGGGCGCGGCCAGGTAGGGACGGACCAGCTCCTGCAGGTGCGCGGCCACCACGGCCTCTGCTGGCGAGCGGTGTTGGGGCGGAGTGCCGCCGAGCAGGCGCCCGAGCAAGCTCGAGGTGTCCTCGCTCGCGCCTCGATTGGCCGGCGCGGTGGGAGCCGGTGGCTCCACGCCGGCGCTCGCAGGCTCTTGCAACCAATTCTTGACGTCCACCATCGCCTGCTCGATCGAGCCGCCCGATTGGAGGTTCGAGCGAATTCGCCGCAGCGCTTCGAATACCGACATCTGAGCGAAGAGTGTGTCGGGATGGAAGCTGTCGAGCGACGTCAGCTCGAGGACGCCGTCTCCGTCGAGCAGGCGAGGCTGAAAAGCGCCCATCGCGTGCTCGAAGTGTTCTACGTCGACGGCGACCGGCCGACGCAGAGGACGAACCTCGCCGCGCGCGCGCTGCCAACGTCGGCCGCTGAAGTCGCCGATCAGCAGAACTCGAAAGGGCTCGCTCTCCTTTCGGCGTGAAGGCGCACCCTTGGCGGCGAACGTCGTTTCGTAATGCAGATGGTTCTTCATGAGCTGTCCCGCTTCCCCTGTCTTTGCGCCAGGCAGAGTCGCGCCATCGCGGACGGCCGTCAACCCGCGCTCCCCTTTGTGTGGCAGGGAGCCTGCGATTGTGCATTGTAGGGTCTTCGATTCGAACCGATCTCGAACAAACATGTCGCGTACGTTCAAGGCCATGGAGATTGTGTTGCTGGCGACCAGCGCGGTCTCGCTGGCCACGCTCGCAGTGGCGCATTTTACGGTTGCACCCGCCATGCTCGAGGTATTCACCGAGTATGGTTCGACGCTGCCGACCGTCACTCGGATCGCGCTGAGTTCGCGGAGCCTATTGGCTGTGGAAGTCGTGGGCCTTGCGCTCTTTTTGGCGGCAGCTGTTTGCCTCTGGCGGGCCAAGCGCATGCTCGCTGTTGCCTTGGGTGCCCTGTCGTTGGCTGTAACGTTTGCGGCGTCGCTTTTCTTTCTGTATGCGATGTCCCTGCCTGCCGCGAATTCCGTCGTCGTGCCGTAGTCTGAGAATCCATGGCAGCGAGCGCTGAGCGCGGAAGTCGACTGCTCGCACTGAACGGAGTCACTCTTGTGCCGCGTGGGGTGACGAGGGCTTGGTTGAGAGTGGTGCAGAAGAGTGACTATGGCTAAAGAAGCAAAATTAGATATTTGAAAACTAATGGTGGCTGTCGACGAGGGAGGGGTCGCTTCGCGGGAGGTTGCACTCGGAGGCATCCGCGCGACGTCCTTTCACTCGAATTGGAGGATAGGGAAAATGGCGCTCGACTATGGTACCGATGTTTTCGTATTGCTGCCCGGCAAGCGCATGTCGCTGTCGACGATCTTCAACAGCAATAGCTTCAAGGCGGGCGGTGACTATCTCAGCGCCGACAAAGCAGGGTTCGTAGTTCACTTCTTTCACGACTGAAAGGTCGGTGCACGATGCGAGTAACAACATTGACGGATGACGCGGGCAATATTCTCGGTGCCCAATATTCTCTGGCGGCTCACCGAGCCGGAAGCAAGAGCACGGCGAGATCAATGATTCAGCCTGGGCCGGGAGAGCAGGTCCACGAGGTCGACTTGCCGGCGGAGCTTCACGCGCATTTGCTGAACAACACGCTTGCAAGAGAGCTTTTTGACTATCGTGTCGAAAGCCAAGGCAACGTTGCCAGGCTGGTAAAAATGCCGAAGTAGATGCGGCCCGTCCTCGCGAATCGCCTGGGCACGCAAACTCGAGCACGGCGCTCGAGCGGCATCTGCATTGCTAGCATCCCAATGCACCCGACCTACGTACATCGACTGAGCGACTCCACGAAAGGCGCTTCGACGCGGTTGGCGGGTCGTTCGAGGTGGGTCAGCCGCGTTTGATGCGCCGTTCGCGACGAGCGGTGCGACTGTCGATCACGGACTGCTGGGCCCGCGAGCGCATGCGCTGAGCGGTCACTTCGACGGCGTGCCCGAGAGTCTCGCGACCCATGCATGTTTCGCGGGCGATCACTTGCGCGGCTGAGCTCGCGAGGTACCACGCGCGTTCGTTCGCGACGGGACCGCCATCTTTTACAGCCAACGCGAGCGCGCGCCGTAAGTCTTCACCGGCACGCTTTAGACGAGCGGCGATCCCACGGTTACCCTTGCGCAAATGCACGGCATACGCGGCACGAGCGATCCCGAGCAGGTCGCGCACGACGTCGATCGGCAAGGGGTGCAAGTCGCGCTCGGGCACGTACAGAGCGCAGCACGATCGGAGCGCGGCGGGAAGAGGGCGCCGTGCGATCGGCGCGAGGCCCAGCGCGACGCTGATATCCAAGCGCGCGATCCCGTGAACGGCCGCTGACTCCAGTCGCGGGACTCGGCTACGATGGGGTGCATGGCGAAAGCTTGGTGGGCCTTTCAAGAGTGCGGCTGGCCCAGTTGGCTGTGCTTGCTGCTGACGCTTCTGGGATTCGCGTTGGCGGTCGCTGTGTTTGGCGCGGCGCTGCTTCGTGCTCGGACATCCGTCTTGCTCGGGTGGATGGCGCTCGGCTTTGCTTTGTCGCCGCTGGCTGCTGGCGCGCTGGGCCAGGAGAGCGGGCGTGCCAAGGTGGACGGAGTGCTCAGCGCGCCCTCCATCGATGCGACGCAACGCGAGCGCATTCGCCTCGAGGGCTATCGAGAAGCCCAAAGTTGCGTCGCGGTCGGCGGCGCGCTCTCGACGCCGCCGCTGTTGCTGGCCGCTGCCGCCCTAGTAACGGCCTACGCGCTCCGTCGCAAAGCCGTCTGAGCGCTCGTCTTCTGCGAGGGCAGGCGTAGCTGCTTGAACGGCTTGCGCGGAGCTGAGGCGCTCGCAGCGCAAGCCCAGCTTGGTGGCTTCGTCGTGCCATCGCGGGCGGGCCAACCCGCGCTCTCTTCTGCGCGGTCGGTCGCGGAGGGAAGGGTCAGAAGCCAGATGCTCACGCGAAGACCCTCAGCCGCGAAGCGTGAGGGAGCTCGCGACGCGATCAGCGGGGGGCGTGACAACCGCGGACGTCGTTGTTCCAGAGGCCAACCGATCCCGGATCACAGACGTCTCCGGGTTGGCAATCGGCATCCTGACGACACAGCGTGCAGCTGTGTAGCCCTTGCTTTTCGTACCAACAGCCGAGGCATGAACAGTCAATGGGCGACAGGCCCGGAGCCGGCGAACACAGCAGGAGCAATGGGTAGTGTGCGATGTCTCGCTTGGCCACGCAGTATTCGCCGTTCGCGCAATCCTCGGGTCCATCGCATTGGCCGACCAAGAACGAGCCTTCTGGCAGCGTGTCCGCGTTTGGACAATGTGCCACGGCCGCCGCGTGCCCCGCGTGATCGAGCTGGGGATCCGGAGCGCAAAAATAATCCGAGCCGCAGAACATGCACAGGGCGCCTATCGGACATTCCAGGCTTCCGCCGCAGTGGAAGCCGTCCGCAACGTGTGGGGTTCCCGTCGCCGCGCTGCCCGCAATGCCCATCGCGCCGCCGTCGCCCGCAATGTCCATCGCGCCGCCGTCGCCCGCAATGCCCGCGCTCGCTCCGCCGCCACTCGTCTGCTCAGCACCGCCGTCGGATGCCGGCGCGCTGCCTGCCGCGCCTGCCAGGACGGTGCTCGGGCGACCAGCAGCAGCCTGCTCCGCGCTCCCGCCCGCGGGTTGCTCCGCTTGTCCACTATTGCCCGCCGTTACCCGATCGAAGCCGGAGTACTCGACGCGCCCGCAAGCATTCATCGCAAGCAGGGCTGCGACGCCCGAAGCCGTGAATCCCGCAAGGCGGCTCAGCCGCATGGAACGCTGTTTCCGCACTGTTGGATGCCCCTCACCTGCGAACCCATTCACCAATGATTCAGCTTACACCAGCTGTGAGTCAGAGACATGCCTTTGGCACAGTTCGCTCACACTGCCATTTGACACTCGCGAGGCTTCACGTTTCACGGTCCACTGACGAGAATACAGCGCGCGCGGCGGGCGCGATGCGGTGATTCATCGCCTGGCTAGAGTTCGCCGTGGCGTGCAGGTCCTGAGCGAAGCTTGCACCGCCCTCAAGTCCTATTGCTCGCCAGCGCCAACGCCGCGTGGGCGCTCGCGTCGCAGCGCAACAAAGTTTGACTCGGAGCAAGCGGAAAAGCTCCGTGCACCCAAGCGGGCACCGCTGCCGGATCGCAATCTGCCCAGAGTTGGCAGCGGTGCAGAAGTTCGAATGCGTTCGCGCGACGGCTGCGAACCTCGGCATTTTCGCTGAGCCCCAGCGCCTCCAACGTCAGACCTGCCAGCGCGGGCTCGGACACGAACCCAAATTCTGGGCTTGGCAAGTGCTCGAGCAAGTGGCCGATCGCGCGCTCGAAGGTCGCGCGATCGTCGCGGCGGTGCGCGGCAATTGCAGTCCACGGTGCGAACGGCTGCGAGTCGAGCGATTGCACGCAAGTCTGCCAGAGCTCGTTCGGCGCTTCGCGCCCCAGTGCAGCAACGACTTGCGCCGCGTGCCACGGTTCAGCGTGGAGCCCGGCCGAGCTCGCTAGCGACCGCAGAGTCGCTTGTGCGCGAACCCCCGCGAGGCACGCGAGCGCCCAAGTGGCTGCAACGGCCGCCACATCGTCGGGCCAATCTTCGACTCCATGTCCGGAATGTGCCCGTTCCAACTCGCGACCGAGCCACGAGCGTGCGCGCGCTGCGGTCGACTCGGTGGTTGGGTCGAGCGCAAGCACTTGAATGACGCTCGCGGCGCGCGCGTGACGCAGCGGGCCGCGCTGAAGCGCTGTGCCGCTGCGCGAATCGAATCCAAAGCGCACCTCCCCATTGCTTTCTACCTGCCTGGCGAGCCAATTCAGCGCTGCTGGTAAGGGTTCGTCGCGCGAAAGCGGCGGCTCGGAGCGCGCCACGATTCGCTCGGTTTCGAAGGCATACAGCGCGAAATTCGGCCATTGTCGCCGCGACAAGTTCGACTTTTGCTCGAGCACGCTCAAAAAGCCCTCTTCGTCGAGCCCGAGATCGCGCGCCACGTCAGGCACGAGCAAGACGGGATGGGCGTCGACCATCAACACCAGGCCATGAATGCCTGCTACGAACTCGGCGCTTGGATCTTTGGCGGTGATGCGCCGCAAACTCCGCGCGTAGCTCGCTTGAGCCACGATCCGTGCACGCTCGTGCTGTTCGAAGGCCGCAAAGCGAGAATCGGCACTGGCCGCGAGAAATGCTCGGGCCAGGCGTTGATCACTGGGACCGGCACCATAAGCCTGACAACCGCGTAGCTCGCCCAATACGTAGAGAGAAACGATCGGCGTCGCCTCTTTCGAACGCAATGGGCTCGGCCGCGGTGGGCGCCAACGAGCCAGGTCGTGCTGAAACTCGAGCAGTGTTTGCAACTCTTCGTGAACGAAGCTTCGCTCCGCCCCCGTGAGTGGACCGTCCA
>DASSMT010000322.1:0-20545 GCA_035688655.1 Polyangiaceae bacterium
CAGTGGAGGCGCCGGGAATTGAACCCGGGTCCGCGAGGCATCGAGACAACCTTCGTTCACGTGCGTAGCCGGTGGTTGCCCCCGCCGGCAGGAGTTCGTGGATTCGGCCACGACCTAGCCTCGGTATTTCTCAGTGACCGAACCCGAGACGCGCTCGGTCACCCAGCTTTAGTAATGACGCCCTTCCGTTACCAAAACTATCTTACGGTTGGACGGCTATCGGCTGTTTTTCAGGCAGCGAGAGCGATTGCGTTGTCGTTCGCAATTATACGGCCCGTTTGATGAGTGGGACGGGTGCCACCGCACGCAGATTGTCCTTCAGTCCCCACGTCGAAACCGATCGCCCCCGAGGGGGTGGTGGGTGCCTGGGAAGATAATTCTTTTCGCCGGGTGGTCAAGGCCTGCGTGCGGCGGGGCTCGCGAGCGCCGACGGGCATCACTCTTGAGAGTGTGCTTTCTCGCCTCGTTTTGCCGAGCGTTTTGGGTATAAGGCGCGCGTGGCGGGCATGTGGGCGCGCCGGTCGGGCAAGAAGGTGAGTGAGATGTCGTCGAAGGTGGTGCGTCGCGGGCTGTGCTCGGCGCTGGGGTTTCTGGGTTTGCTGGCGGCTGGTGCGGCGGGCGCTCAGGAGGAGGCCGCGTCGGAAGAGAAGCCGGCGGAGAGTGCCTCTGCTGCGCAGGCGGGCCACCGTCAGGCGGTTCAGCTCAGTCTGCATGGGTCGCTGCTCGACTATCAAAAGCAAACCATCAAGCAAGACCCGTTGCCGAACAGCTCGACTCAACCCCCGGACTTGAACTCGAGCACGACCACTTTCGGCTTTCTCGGTTCGGGGCTTGGCGTCGGCGTCGGCTACGCTTGGGATCAGTTGCTGTTCGGTGCCCGTCTGCAGCTGACCCATTCGACCGACTCGCCTGACAGTGGCAACGAGACCAAGGCGACTTCGATCGAGTTGTTTCCGCGCTTGGAGTACATGCTCAGCTCTGATTCAGCACGACCCTTCATCGCCGCATTGGTCGGGCTCCAGCACACGTCCTCGAGCACTCACGGGGGCTTGGTCACGACAGAGAGTTCCTCGACGCTTTACGGCTTCGGTGCGTCGTTCGGCGTGCATGCGTTTTTGAATCGGTCCGTGTCGATCGATCCGGAGCTCGCCGTAATTTATGCAGCGGGTTCGGAGTCGTCATCTTCCTTGGGCGGACCCGCGGGGGGCATGACGGTTCCCAACGAATCTTCGGTGAATGCGCTGCGGTTTCTGTTCACCCTCGGCCTGAGCGGTTGGCTCGATACCGGAGGGGCACCGCCGCCACCACCGCCGCACGAGGAACAAACCGAAGCGCCGCCAGCAGTAGCTGCGGCACCCATCGTCAGCGCCGAGCCGGAAGCGAAGCCGGTGTCGGCTGACATTCATTTGCCGAATCATCGCCGGCTGTACGTGCAGGTTTTGAAGGATCCGGCGCAGCCCTTTGCGCTCGTGCGTCTCACGGAGCCGCGCACCAGTTTCGCACTGTTGAAGTGCGATGCGGTATCGATCGAGTCGAGCGGCGAGCCGATCCCGCTCGCGGTCCGCACGCACGGTGAGCACTACTTGACCGGGCGTCTACCCATCCGCGGGCTCGAAACGCTCGCGGGCATCGTCGATTCGAGCATTTCGGTTTGCGGAACCGAGTGGCAGTTGGGGCAAGAGTCGCGCGAGCAGGTGCAAGCCTTTTTGAAGGCGCGCCGCGAGCTGCTCGATGACGGAGGCGATTCAGCACCCGCTGAGGAGCAGCCGGTCGAGGCGACGCCACCTCCCGCCGCGGAAGCGCCGGCCTCACCATCGGCCGCGCCCGTCGCGCCGTCGGCCAACGCACCGTCCTCCCCGTCGGCCAAGGCGCCCACACCGTCAGCTCCGCCCGCACCGTCCGCACCCGCGCCAACCCCGACCAAGCCCGCGCCCCCGAAGAAATGAGCCGTCCCCACGTCAGGCTTTCAGTGCGGCTGGCACGCGGAAATAGCCGCCTCTTAGCGATCATTTAGCAACTCTGGGGGGTGGGGCGCCCCAGATTCGGCGTGCCATGAACACACGCTATGCAGGGTTCTTTTTCGTAGCTCTCACTCAACTCAGCTTGGCTTGCAGCGACGCTGGCGGTTCGAACGCCGCTGGCGGCGCGGCCGGCAATCACTCGGGCTCGGGCGCCGGCGCGGGTCACGATTCGGATCCCGGCACCAGCGAGGCCGGACAAGGCGCGGACGATCCGAGCGGCTCGGCCGGCGACAGCGGGGGCGGCGACGTGCACGCGGGCGGCGGCGGCTCCGCGGGGACCTCGAGCGGGAGCGTCTCTGCCGCGCGCTTCTTTTTGCCGACGGGCGAACCCGACAACACCGCTGCGCCCAGCATCGAGGTCGATGCTCAGGGCGGAACGCACGCGGTCTATCCCGCTTATGCGGGCGGCAACGCCTACTACGCGTACTGTCCTGCCGACTGTCGCGGCGAGTCCGACGTGAAGGTGGTGACGCTGCCAACAGAGGGCACGGTCGCAAATGCGATGCTCGCGCTCGACTCGAACGGTCGCCCGCGCGTGTTGCTCTCGGCCTTTCAAAAGCTCTATTACGCGAGCTGCGATAGCGGCTGCACGAGCGCGAACGGCTGGAAAATCGACGAGATCCTCGACCACGACGGCGACCGCGAGGTCTCCGGTGAAGCGCTGGCTCTCGATCCGAGCGGGCACCCGCGCTTCCTGATGCACACCTACCGCGCGTACCTCGGCATCGGTCAAAAGACGCCCAAGACTTGGTACGCCACTTGTGACTCGGCTTGCGGCGAGGCGGCGAGCTGGAGCTACTCCGAAATTGCGCAAGAAATTTGGGAGGGCACTTCACTGCGCTTCGATCGCGCGGGCGGCGCGCACATCGCGACGGTCATCAACGTGAACGAGGGCGAGCGCGCCGGGCAAAAGCTTTCGGCGTACCTCGAGTGCAAGGGCGAGTGCACCACCGAGGACGATTGGAATGGCATCGGGTTCATCAAGCCGTACGAGAGCGCGACCGACGCGGTGACCGTGAGGCCCACCGTTTCGCTCGCTCTCACGCGAGCGGGCGCACCGCGCGTGGTGGTGCTGGGCGAAAACGAGGGCAAGCCCAAGAACATCATCTACTTTCAATGCGACCAGGATTGCGCGCACGACAACTGGCAAGGCGCGGTGGTGAGCAACCACGATCAGATCGACGCGGGCCTCGATCTGGCGCTCGACGCGAACGACCACCCGCGCCTGGTGTACACGCTCAACTACAACATCGGCCTTGCCTACTGCGATAGCGAACCGTGCGGTGGTCCCGCGGCCAACTGGGATTTGACCAAGGTCGAGCTGAGCGGCGACATCCCGCCCGACGAGATCTTCCTCTGGGAAAACTGCACCGTGGGCGCCTGGTTTTTGCACAGCCCCTCGCTTGCACTGACCAAAGACGGCAAGCCGCGCGTCGGCTACCAAGCGCGCGACATCAGCGGCGGTGTGACTCGCCCCGATCCGACCAAGCCCGCGTGCCGCGCCGGAACGGACATGACCTGGAGCCGGCTCTCGCTGATGGCGTCTTACAAGTAGCGAACGTACTGTTGCGAATCACGAGTCACGAGTAGCGAGCAACGAGTCACGAGTCTCGCCAACAAAACAAACCGGGCACGCGGTATCCAAGCTGCGTGCCCGTTTCTTTTTCGCCACGACCGTCGCCGTCCTGCGCCAGAACCGCGCGGCGAGCTCTTCGTATCCGTCTCCACCCAAAAAGGGTCAGGCGACGTACGGATGGAAATCGAGCCCGAAAGTACGGGCAACGGCTTGGTCGGTCACGGTGCGTTGATGGATGTTGATCGCGGTTTGCAGGCTCGGATCTTCGTGACACGCGCGGGAAAGTCCGAGGTTTGCGATGCGCACGGCGTAGGGGCCGGTCACGTTGCACAGCGCGTAGGTGCTGGTGCGGCCGACCGCGCCGGGCATGTTCGCCACACAATAATGCACGACTTCATCGACGATGTAGGTCGGATCTTCGTGGGTGGTGGGACGAGTGGTCTCGACGCAGCCGCCTTGATCGACCGCGACATCCACGATCACCGCGCCGGGTTTCATCGTCTTCAGATCCGCGCGCTCGACCAGGCGAGGGGCGCGCGCACCGCGAATGAGCACCGCGCCGATCACCAGATCCGCGAGCACGAGTTGATCGCGGATGGTGTGACGATCACTGTAGAGCGTGGTCACGTTGGGCATGATGTCGTCGAGGTAGCGCAAGCGCTCGACGTTGTTGTCCAGAATGGTCACGTTGGCGCCGAAGCCCACCGCGACTTTGGCGGCGTTGGTGCCCACGATGCCGCCGCCGAGGATCGCCACGTGCGCGGGCTCGACGCCGGGCACACCGCCCAGCAAGATGCCGCGGCCTTCTTGCGGGCGCTCCAGAAATTTGGCCCCTTCTTGGATGCTCATGCGGCCCGCGACTTCACTCATCGGGGTGAGGAGCGGTAGCCGGCCCTGGCGATCTTGCAGCGTCTCGTAAGCTACGGCGGTCGCGCCGGAATTCAGAACTTGCCGGGTGAGGTGTTCGTCGGCGGCGAAGTGAAAGTACGTGAACAGGATCTGGTTTTCACGGATCAGCGGAAACTCATCCGGCTGCGGCTCTTTGACTTTGACGATCATGTCCGCGCGCGCCCAAATTTCCTTGCGATCGTCGACGATCGTCGCGCCCGCCTTCTCGTAATCTTCATCGTGAATGCCGCTGCCGAGGCCCGCACCCCGCTCGACCAACACCTTGTTGCCCGTCCGCCGCAGCTCGTCTGCACCCACCGGCAGCAACGCCACGCGATACTCGTGTGATTTGATTTCTTTCGGTACGCCGACGATCATCCTCACAGTTTAACCCCCGATCCCAAAGACCGCGAGCCCTCTCGGCCCTTCAGTAGCTGCTTCAGCGAGCAACCGCCCGACCCGCGCATTTCCCGCGTTGAATTCGCTCGGCCCAACTCGCAGCCTCCCCCCTGATCGTGGAGAGATGGTTCGCGCACGAGCTCACGAATCGTTTGGATCCGAAGTGTTTCACAGCACGACTCACTGTTTCGCAGCCGCGATCGGCGCGTCCGGAGCACGTGCGCACGACCAAAGAAACGCAGCTGACCGCACGCGCGAACATCGAGTCCATTGTCGGTGCGACACCCCGGTGTGGTTTTTGGGGCGCTCGCGTTCCCGCAACGCACCTCAGACGACGCCCGAGTTCCCGGCGATCAGCGCCCACCCATGACGCGCAGGCAAAGCGCGTCAGCGACGCAAACGGACGTGCCTCGGTTTTGCCCATTCGCAACGCAGGAGCGCACCGAGCCTCCGTGCTGCACGAAGCATCTCTCAGCGCCCGAGACGCCTCCCACGTTAGAAAATCATGTTCGTGCACGAACCAATGCCGTTCGGTTAAAGGCGGCGACGCTGGAAATAGATCGCGCCTTCGCCATGTAGAGAGCGGCAACCCGCGGCAACCCGTCCTCGCTCGCGGAAAGATTCGGTTCGAATTCGACGAATTCGAACTGTTTGAGCTGACCGATGAAGCGCCAGGGCATCGACGCCTGTCGGATCGGTCGCAGCTCATGGCCAGCAGGTCTTTGGCGCAGTTACGCTTCGCGCCCGTTGTTCCGATCGCAGCTCTGGACGGTTCGACCCAGCATGAGCGTCTTCCGAATAGGATTGGCCAGTAAGGGACTGAGCGTGAGCTACGAGGTTTGCGGTGAGGGCGGTCAGGAGCGCGGGATTAAAGGCGCCGCCCGGCATCTTCATCTTGCGAGCCGCGGGGACACCCGATGCCGCCTCAACTCTTGGCCACGTCGATCCCGAGCCTCGGGCTAACCGAACGGCATTGGTGCACGAATGGGTTTCACTCGAGAACCGCGGGCCTGCCAGAGCGGATCGTTGCGCGTCCACCAATGCCGTTCACTCGTCAGCTCCGCCAGCGGCTCCGCTTGGCTCGACGAGGTCCAGAGATCGAGTTGCTCAGTCGAACTGCGGATGCACCGAGCGACGCCAGCAAGAGTCCCGCTCGGCTGCATGCACGCGGGCAGCACCAAAACACTGCCGCGCGTAGTGCTGGTTATGCGCGCGACATCGCAGCCGAAGATTGCGGACCGAGTCCTCTCCTCCGAGCGCCCGCGGCACAATGTGATCGAGTTCGAGCCGGCGACGCGCATCACATCGCCGCCCGTCCGCTGACACAAAACTGCACTGCCCACCATCCCGCACAAACACCTCACGCGCCACCGCCGCCGGACAATGCCACGTTCGGTTCTCCCGCGCGCTCGTCAGCGGGATTGCTTCAAGTTGCCGCCAGAGCTCAGCTGAAACAGGTTCAGCCGAAACGAGCTCAGCTGAAACGGACTCAGCCGAAACGGACTCAGCCGAAACGGGCTCAGCCGAAACGGGCTCAGCCGAAACGGGCTTCGCCGAGCCAAGCTTTCCCAGCGACGCCGTCACAACCGAGGGCGCACTCGACGCGGCTTCCGCGTTCGATCTCCGCCGCGGCTTCCTGCCGACGGCAAAACGCTCTTTCTGGAGCTCACGCTCGTAGGCTTCGAGCCCACGCTTGAGCAAAGTCAGCAGATCGCCGCTCGGCGAGCGATGCCCCGCAAGCCCCCGCACGCGCTCGAGCAGCTGACAAAACTCACCGTCGGCTGTGAAGTGAACGCCGTAGCGGCCGGCCGACAAGGGTTCGATGCGGCGCGGTTTCGTGGGCTCGAGAGCCCTCGTTCGGAGCGGCGGTGCCTCAGTCGATTCGGACGTATCCGTCCGCTCGTTCGGCAAGGCCTGGCAGGCTTGCTTTGCGCCCTGCGCGCCCTGCGGAGCCTCGGCTATTGGGCGCTCGATGCCGAGCGCTATCACGCGCGTCGGCAAATGACCGGCATCGAGCTCGAGCGTACGCCCGACGTTGAGAGCGGGTTCCGTTCGCGCCGGCAAGCGACGCACCGAGTCACGCACATCCGGTTTCGGAAAGCGTGCCGCGAGCAACTCCTCGACCTGCCGTGCGCTTTGCTTCCGACAGCATTCGAACAACTCGGTCGCGTTCTCCGACGTGAGATACTTCTTCAGCAAACTCAGCGCCGAAGCATGCAGCTCACCGCTCGCCACCCAGGCGAACACCCGTGGATGAGCGCGACACACGCGCGCTGCCGCGATGTGTCGACCCGCCGTCGACTCACACAGTCGTAGCGCCTGCACGCAGTACTCGAACAAGGATGTAAACCCCAGATCGAGATACAAACGCCGTTCATCGAACTCCGCCAGATAGGCCAAAAACTCAGCCGTGACCTGGTTGCGCCGCTTCACGACGCTGGCGAGCCCGGCCAACAACTGCTCATCCGAAAGCACCCGCAATCGAGATTCGGCATGCCCCATTCTTCTTTCCTATCACGCACTTTTTCGAGCTCGTAAGCCGCTGGCCAAGGCATTTTCAGGCGCAAAATGCGCTTCAACTCGTGGCGCATCGACTTCGCTCCTTGGCGCGCCGAGCAAGAGCCTCTCCATGCAAGTCTTCCCCTCGCTCGAGTTTCGACCGATCTACTCCCGAGAATCACGTCAAGCCCAATCATCGCAAGTGTCATAAGCAAAGTGAAAATGTTAGCTCTCCCCGGTCTTGGCGCTCTCAGCAGGCTCAAGACTCGCCATTGTCGCCCGCTCATCTGCATCCCCGCTTCTGTAGTGGACTGGGTGACATTTTCATTCTGCAGTTAGGGCGACATAATCACTCACCTGCAACAGCCCAATCATCGCAAGAAAGAAATAACGTCTGCCACAATCGGCACCGCCTGCAGGCTCGCTTTCAAAAATATCGCGGACGATTTCGTGGAGTCCGTTTCTTCTCGCTCTTGCCGTCACCAGCGCGCCGCTGCGAACGCGGAGTCCACGAAGTCGTACGCACGGAGCCGCCCACCAACTCCCAGTCACCGAAACCCTCTCTCGGCCACGGCACCTGAATCACCCACGGACACGTCGTTCTCACGCCCAATCGCGTGTCGCTCTTTCGGCCCCCAACATCGAGACCATCCCCGCGCCGCCCACGCCATTGGACCCCCGCGCCGCCACCGACGTCGGCGCCCCGCGCTGGCGTGAGGCGGGCTCTTTTAGCTCTCAACGTCGAGACCACCCGCCGCGCCGTCCACGCCTTTGGACCCCGCGCCGCCACCGACGTCGGCGCCCCGCGCCGGCCCGAGGCGGGCTCTTTTAGCCCTCAACATCGAGAGCACACGCCGCGCCGCCCACGCTTCAGGAACCCGCGCCGCCACCGACGTCGGCGCCCCGCGCTGGCGTGAGGCGGGGTCTTTTAGCTCTCTCAACATCGAGACCGCCGGCCGCGCCGTCCACGCCTTTGGACCCCGCGCCGCCACCGACGTCGGCCCCCGCGCTGGCCCGAGGCGGGCTCTTTTCAACGTCGAGACCACCCGCCGCGCCGTCCACGCCTTTGGACCCCGCGCCGCCACCGACGTCGGCGCACCGCGCTGGCCGGAGGCCAGCGCTTGGGTAGCCCGGGGCCCGCAGCGCGGAGCGCGAGGACCCCGGTCGCGCAGCGTCGTCTCATGCACGGGGCAGCCCATCCTCTTGCCCGCGAACGGTCATCACCGCTCGTGCAGAGGGACGCACTCGATACGAACGTCGACGGGAGCGGTCAGCGCGAGCTCTCGAATGATCGGCATTGGTTCGTGCACGAACTACTTTCTGCAAGAGAAAGACCGCTCCCGGAAGCGCGGATTGGTTCATCGAAGCGCTTCGCGAGATCGTTGGCGCGTTTCGATGGGCCAGCTGGCTCGAGGCGCGCATTGGCGAACGAAGCCCCTTCGCCTCGCGGATCGCGCGCGGCGCGTGCGCCTGGCTCAGCGCTTCTTGGCTAGCGGCATCAAGCACCACAGTTGGGCTTGGTGCATGGAGATGAAGGTCTTTTGGAGTTTTTGCAGCAAGTACGTGCCGGGTTCGGCGGCGTAGGCTTGGTAGGTGTCGACGATTCGGCCGCTGTATTGGGCCACGCCCTGGTTGTTGCACTGCTCGGCTGCATCGGGGTCGGCGGTGAGGCGGAGTTTTTGTTGTTGGGCGATGAGCTCGAGGTTTTGTTTGAGCAGTTTGTCGGTCTCAGGGGTGCCGCCGTATTGCGCGAGCTGGCCGAGCAGGCAGTTGCGCTCGGGGGCGGTGCATTCGGCTTCGGCAGTTTGCAGGGCGACGTACCGCGATTGGGCGCGTTTGGCGTCGTAGTCGGCGGGGGCGCGGGCGAGCTCGGCTTCGTAGTCGGCGGCGGGGGCTTTGAGCTTTATTTCGCAGGCTTCGGGCTTGGTCGGGGCGCATTCGGCTTGGCCCTTGGGGGGCAAGATCGCGCGCACGAAGCTGAGTTTTTCTTTGGCGAACTCGGGGGCGTGTGCGGCGGCCACGGCTTCGGGCGCGGCTTCGATTCGTTCGCGGCGCTTTTGGGCGCGCTCGCGGATGGCCATTTGCTCGGCGTCTTTGCTGGTGTTGGTGACGCATTCGAGCAGCCGGTGCGAGCACCAGTTTTCGGTTTCGTAGAACGAGGTGAGCTCTGCTCGCAGCGCGTGCTGTTCGAGCTCGCGCGCGACGCACGGGCTTTGTTGGTCGGCGTCGAGTCCGCGGCAGGGGTTGAGGTAGTGTTTGGAGATCAGCTCGTCGCGTCGCTCGGCCACGGTAATCAAGCAATCTTCGCCGCGGGTTTTGCAATGCGTGAGCAGCTCGGGCTTGGCGGCGGCGAGTTGTTTTTCCAGATCGGCGTGCGCTTCCTTCGCGCGCTCGAGCTTTTGGTTGTCCTCGGCCGTGGCGATTTGCGGTGCGGGCGCGGGTGCTGCGCCGCAAGCCGAGAGCCAGGCGACGAGCACAGCGAGACGCGACGTGGTGCGCAGCGGTTCGAACACGAACCAACTACTTTACATGAACTTCGCTCGCTGCGCGTGCGGCTGGCGCTCGCACCTTCACCTCTACTTGCTCATAACCGAGACCGCGCACCAGACCTTCGACCGCGCGGCGGGCGTTGTCATTTGCCCGGTTGAGCAGGCCGGCCTGCAGTGCTGCTTCAACTAGGCTGCGTTCCGCTTCTTGTCGTGCGCGCGTCTCGAGATTTTCTTTACGGGCCGCGAGCGCGCCGGTGCGGCGCGTGTGCACGTAGGTTTTCGCGTTGTCGAGCTCGGCGTGAAACACGCTGGGCGCGGGCAGCGTGATGCTGACGCGCTTTTCGGCCGGATCGGCGCTGATGTCGTCGGCCTGCAACTGTTGCAAATCGACACCTGCGCTGATGTCTGCAACGGCCACGAGCAGGATCGCGTCTTCGCTCTGGACCAGGCCGAACAACATCGATTGTTTGTCGGTCAGGTCGATCACGCGCTCCATGTGAAATGACGCGCTCTCGAGGCGCGCCAAATCTTTGACGGCCAGCAGCACGTTGGGCGTGGCGTGCACGATCGTCACACTCGAGCTGAGCGGCGGGATCACCGGCAGCGAGGGCGGAGCGCAACTCTTGGTGGCGAGCACGCCGACGAGCAGACCTGCGCCGAGCATGCCCGCGAGGGCAAGCAACGACGCAGGGGAGACCCGCGGGTTCACGTGCCTTGCGGGAAAATCTTCAACACGATTTCCGCCACCTTCTTCACCGTCTCCGGTTTCATGCCCGTCGCGGGGTGCGGCCAGGCGAAGCTACGCGACACGACCTGGTTGCACTGAAACGAGATCAGTAAATCGTTCGGCGTGGGGCCGCTGTTGGAGGTGAAGCTGAGGCCGAGATCGGCGTAAAACACGTTCGGCGCGCAGCGCGCTTGGGTGTTGTCGAAGCTGTCTTTGTCGCCCAGCACTTTGGCCAGAGTCTCTTTGAGATCCGGATCGAGCACCTGAGTTTGGCTCAGGATGCGATAGTCATGAAACTTCGGCGTGGTGTCGGCAGCGGGGATCGCGGCGGCGGCAGCGCCCGGCAAGAGGCCGGGCAGCGCGGCGGCGACTCCGGCCGCGCCTTGCTGGATCCAAGCGTTCATCTCGGGCGGCAGACCCGGGATCGCCAAGGGGGGCGGTGCGCCGGGGGTCGCGGCAGCGCCAGGGGCGGCAGCGCCCGGGGTCTCGGTATTTTGAAGTCGGAACGCGGTCAGGTTGGCGGCCTTGAGCTGATCGAAGGGAACGGCCGGCGTGCTGGCACAACCCGAAACGGTGGCGACGGCGACAGCGGCAGCGAGGGCGAACGTCGAGGTTTTCAGCATGAAACATCAGTAGACCCGTTCAGCGCCGGCGCCAAGTCGTTCGCCACCGGCGCCGAGACGAATTTCGGAGTAAATGCGCAGATATGCCTCGCGTTCTCGTGGCCGGTGGTAGCGGTTTCATCGGTCGAGCCCTGGTTTCCGCACTGACGGCACGCGGGGACCGCGTGACCGTGCTCACGCGCGGTCAGACAGAGCCGCAGGCCGGCGGCGTGTCTCGCCAGCACTGGCAGCCGCTTTCCGCAGCCAACGCGAATTTCACGGAGCCCTACGACGTGGTCGTGAACTTGTGCGGCGAGCAAGCGGTGGGCGTGCGCTATACCGCGCGGGTGAAGGCGGCGATTGCGAGTAGCCGCGTGGAGTCGACGAATTGGTTGGTGCGCGCGATCGAACGCACCGCCGACAAACCGCGGGTGTTCGTGTGTGCCTCGGGCACGGGCTACTACGGTTCGACTTTGTCGAACGCGCGCTTGGACGAGAGCGCGCCGGCCGGGAGCGATTTCTTGGCTCAGGTGTGCGTCGCTTGGGAGTCGGCAGCGACGGCTGCTGAAGCCTTTGGCGTGCGCGTGGTGCGCGCGCGCATCGCGCCCGTGCTGAGCGAGCAAGGGGGCGCGCTCGCGGCGCTGCTGCGGCCGTTCGAGTGGTTCGTCGGTGGCCCCATCGGCAGCGGCGAGCAAGGCTTTCCCTGGATCCATCTCGACGATCAAATCGCGGCGTTGCTGCGCGCGTGCGACGATGGCGCGCTCAATGGCGCGGTGAATTTCTGCGCGCCCGAGCCGATCGCGAACGCGGAGCTGAGTCGCATCGTCGCCGAGCTGCTCGGGCGGCCTGCGCTCTTCCGAGCGCCGCGCTTCGCGCTGAAGGCGCTGTTCGGGGAGGGCGCCGAGCCGATCCTCGGCGGGCAGTTCGCGGTGCCCGCCGCTTTGCAGCGCGTGGGCTTCGAGTTCCGGTATGCCGACGTGCGCTCGGCGCTGACCGCGATTTTGCGCGCTCGCAGCTGAACGCCGCGCCGCCGCGGGGACCGCGCTTCAGCTGGGGCGCCGGGGGGCGGCGTCTTCGTCGCCGTTCGGTCGTTCGCCGGTGGGGATGCGGTACGACTCATTCAGCCAGTTTCCGAGGTCGACCAGCTTGCAGCGCGCCGAGCAAAAGGGGCGCGGCTCGAAGTCGTCCGCGGCGTTTTCCAGCACGGTTTTGCAAATCGGACAGGTGATGCGCACGGCGCGGAGCATAGCCCAAAAGCGCGCTTTTTCGAGCGCAGGATCTAAGGTAAGTTCCGCGCCCGCTCATGTCAGAGGACCTGTTACTAGAGATTGGCGTCGAAGAACTTCCGGCTACTTTCGTGGCTCAGGCCGTGGAGGCGCTGCCCGGTTTGCTGGAGTCGCGCTTGCGCGAGTTGCGCCTTTCGCACGGCGCGGTGCGCGCGCTCGGGACGCCCCGCCGTTTGGCGCTGATCGCCACCGCCGTTGCCTCCGCGCAGCCGGATTTGGACGAAGAGGCGCTCGGGCCGCCCGCGCGCGTCGCTTTCGACGCCGACGGCAAGCCGACCAAGGCCGCCCAGAGCTTTGCGCAAAAGATCGGCGTGCCGCTCGATGCGCTGTTCAAAAAAGCAACGGACAAGGGCGAGTACGTCGCGGGCCGACGCGTCGAGAAGGGCGCGCCGGCGGCGAGCTTGCTGCCCGCGGTGCTGGCCGAGGTGTGCGGCAAGATCCCGTTTCGCAAGTCGATGCGCTGGTCGGACGGTGACACACCGTTCGGGCGCCCCGTGCGCTGGCTGGTCGCGCTCTTGGGCAACGCGGAGCTCAGCGTGGAGTTCGCGGGCGTGCGCTCCGGGCGCGTCTCGTACGGGCATCGCTTCTTGGCGCCGGCCGCGATCCGCATCGAAAATGCGGCAAGTTACGTGGCCGCGTTGCGCGCTGCGCACGTGCTGGTCGATCCGGCCGAGCGCAAGCAGGTGATGGTGGAGCGCTTACAAGCCGCCGCCAAGAGCATCCACGGCACGCTGATCGAGGACGAATTCTTGGTCGAAGAGAACTCCTCGCTGGTGGAAGAGCCGCAGGTCGTGGTCGGCAACTTCGAAGCCAAATTCCTGGCGCTGCCCGAGCGCGTGATCCTGGACGTGGCCAAGGGGCATCAGCGCTACTTCGGGGTGCGCGACAAACAGGGTGGCCTGCTTCCGAAGTACCTCGCGGTCGTGGGCACCGCGCTCAAGCCCGAGAACATCCAGCTCGGCAACGATCGCGTGATGCGCGCGCGGCTCGCCGACGCCAAGTTTTTCTACGACGAAGATCTGAAGGTGCCGCTCGCCAAGCGCGGCGCGGAGCTCGACGGCATTCTGTTCCACAAGCGCCTCGGCAGCGTGGGCGACAAAGTGCGCCGCCTGGTCGCGTTGGTGCCGCTGATTGGCCAGAAGCTCGGCCTGAGCGCGGCCGTGATCGAGACCGCGCGGGAAGGGGCGAAGCTTGCCAAGTGCGATCTCGTGTCGCTCATGGTCCGCGAATTGCCCGAGCTGCAGGGCGAAATGGGCGCGGCCTACGGCTTGGCCCAGGGCCTGAAGCCGGAGATCGCGGCCGTGATCTCCGAGCACTACTTGCCCCGCGGCGCGGATGATCCGACCGCTCCGGGCGACGCGGGCGCGCTCGTCGCCTTGGTCGATCGGCTCGACACGCTGGTCGGCTGCTTCGCGATTGGCCTCTTGCCGACCGGCGCCGCCGATCCGCTGGCCTTGCGCCGCGCGGCGATCGGTCTTTTGCGCACGCTATTGGCCAAGCGCTGGCGGCTCGGCCTGGCCGATGCCATCCAGACCGCGTACGCCACCTTCGCCGGCGTGAAGCTGGACCTGGACGCACAGGCGACCAGCGACAAGCTCGCGGGCTTTCTCCGTCAACGCTTGCGCGGCGTGCTCGCCGAACCGGGTGATGTCGTGGACGCGTGCGTGGCCGCCTCGGCCGACGACCCATACGACGTTCAGCTGCGTGCCGCTGCCTTGGGCAAGATTGAAGAGAGCGTGCGCACCTCTGCGGGTGAGGTCTTCAAACGTGCGGCCAACATCGCCAAGGACGCGCCAGCGGGTGAGCTGGTTCCGCCGGCCAGCGTTCAAGCCGTGGTGCACCCGAGCGAGCAACGTGTGTTCGACGCTTACCAAGTCCTCAAGCAAGCGCTGGGTGGCGGCACCACCGCCGCCGACTACGAACGCGCACTGACCGCGATCGCCACGTTTGCACCCGTGCTGGCTCAGTTCTTCGAGGACATCTTCGTGATGGTCGAAGATCTCCCGCTCAGGAACAACCGCTTGCGCCTAATGCGCGAGACGCACGTGGCCTGTTCACGCTTTGCGAATTTCAATCTGCTGGTGAAGGCGTAGCCGTAGGCGTAAGCGAGCAGTCTCCCGCATTAAAAAAGCCGGAAAGACGCAGCGTCTCCGCGTGGGCCAGGGCCAACGCCGTCCCCAACGGAGACTGGCCGATATCTTTTTGACCCGTTCCGACTCGCTCCGGATCGCTCCAAACTCTGTCCGAGTTTCCGGCTAGGCTTGGATTTTCTAGCCTGGCCGCGTGCGGCATTCCTGAGCGAAACAGCCCGATAACGAAGTCCACTTTCCAAACTGCTCAATCGTCAGAGGCGCGCTGGGAAACGATTCTCGAATGTTCGTGAATCGGCAGTTGGGCATGCTAAAACCGCGGCATGTTGTCGAGTGCTCGCTTGTCCGCGGGTTGGTTGGGAATGTGTATGTGCGCCGGGTTGCTGGCGCTCGCTGAGCCGGCGTCCGCGCAGGTCACGCAGACGGACGCCATGAAGACGCCGCTGCCGCAACCGGTGCCGCAAGCCGAGGCCGATCTCGTCAACAACTCCTGGGGCTGGAACGCCATGACCCAGATCAATCGCGACGTGAACGGGATGAACCTGAACCCGGCGGTTCTGTACGGGACGTACTACTCTCCGGCGAACAACTACCCGCAGTTCGTCACGGGCGATGCCATCAATCTGAGCGGCCTGTTCAAGTGGCGCAAAGAGACCCTCGATCCGAAAAAGGACGCGAAGACCGGCCCTGGCTACTTCTCGGCCAAGTGCGGCTTCACCGGTCAACTGCTGCTGATGGGCGGCAACTGCCAAGCACAGTTCGGTTGGTACAACGTCACTGACCCGAACAGCAAGACGCCGCCCGCTGCGACTGAGATCTATCCGTTCATGAAGGGCAATCCGCGCGATCTGCTCAAATGTGTCGAGGGCGATGGCAAACAGGTCAAAATGGACGGCTTCTGTCCTTTGGCCTGGGACAACAGGCACCCGTACGATCTTTCGATCACACGCTGGACGCAGCAGACGTTCTCCTCCGGCGATATCTCGAAAGACTCTCACTACAAGGGCGGCTACGTCGCCTTCGCGCTGATCGGCGATCCGCAGAAGTGTCCGCAGAACAAGTACTCGATGTACGAGCACAATCAGCGCAATGCGAGCGGCACGCCCTGGGTCACGACTCTGATCTATCACTCCAGCGTCGACCCGGGCGGCTTCTACATGGCCTTCGAAGACTTGCCGATGGCGGCCAGTGACTGGCACAAGAAGACCGATACCAGCACGGATGGCGGCGCCGACGGTGACTTCAACGATTTCGTCTTCTACGTCACGGGTCTGACCTGCGCGGGCGGCAACATGCCGTGCAACACCGGGCAGCAGGGCGCGTGCTCCGCGGGTCGCACGGATTGCGCGGCCGAAGGCGAGCAGTCGGTTTGCCGTCCCATCATCCAAGCGGTTCCCGAGGTTTGCGACAACGTCGACAACGACTGCAATGGCGTGATCGACGACGGCAACGGGCTGTGCCCCGCGGACAAGCCGATCTGCTTTCAGGGCATGTGCGTGGGCACCTGCTCCAACGGTGAGTTCAAGTGCCCGCTGGGTTTGGAGTGTAACGACAACGGCAATTGTGCCGATCCGGTGTGTGCCAACGTCAACTGCATGCCCGGGACCGCGTGCCGAAATGGGCAGTGCGTCGATCCCTGCACGGGCGTGACTTGCCCGTACCCCCAAGCCTGCCAGCTCGGCCAGTGCGTCGATCCCTGCGCCGGCGTGACCTGCCCGGCCGATCGCGTGTGCGAGAAGGGCTTGTGCCTCTCCAAGTGCGATTGCCGCGGTTGCGACACCGGGCTCACTTGCGCAGCAGACGGACGCTGCGTCGACAGTGCCTGCGCCAACAAGCAGTGCCCCGCCGGCACGCAGTGCAAAGCGGGTGAATGTGTCGATCCTTGCGCCGGAGTGACCTGCCCGGGCGGCGGCACGTGTACGGACGGCAAGTGCTCGCTGCCCATGCCGGGCACCGGCACGGGCGCGACCGGCAGCGGCGCGACCGGCACCATCGACATCGGCGGCAACGGCAGCGTCGGTCTGGATTTCGGCGGCGCTCCCACCGGTTCTGGCGGCAAGAGCTCGGGCCCCGGCGTCCGCAACAACACGGCGGATACTTCGGTCAAAGGCTGCGGTTGCCGCGTGGCTGGCGAGACGGATGGCACGTCGAGCAAGCTCGCTTGGGTGAGCGCCGTGTTCGCGCTCGGTCTTGCATTCCGCCGCCGCCGCTCACTGCGCTCGCCGCGCGTCTGAGACACGAGCACCAGGCGCGGGTCGAAGCTGCCCGCGCCTTGCTGCTCTCGCCCGCGAAAAAGCAGCGCGCGCCTGAGTCGTCGAAACGACCGAGGCGCGCGTTGGCGTTTTGTGGGGCTCAGAGAGCAGAAAGGGGATGAGCGCCTAGAGCGCAGGCCTTTCGCTCACAGCGCGGGCGGCGGGATCGACGGCGCTTCTTCGCCGTGGTGCGGATCCACCGCGAGCGCGCGGCCCTTGGGCTGACGGATGTCCGCCAGCATCTCGTCGAACCAGGGTTGGTCCACGTTGAACGGCTTGCCGCCGGCGATGCGCGGGAACTCGATCGCCCGCAGCCGGCCGCCTTGGTCTTCGTCGTGGCCGATCACGCCCGACACGCCGCGCAGCGCGCACTCGACCGCGTGGTCGACCATGCTCTGAATCAGGCGCTGGTCGTCGCTGTTCGCGGCGGCAGCCCGCGCGAAGTAACCCGACTTTTGCACCAGGGTCTTCTCTGCACCGAGCAGCTTCGCAAACTGCTTACTGAACCATTGGCCGACGTTCACCGCGTCGAGCTTGTAGTGGCCGAAGGCGTCCCTCGGTACCTCTTCGCCCTTGGCGGTCATCTCTTTCACGATTTCGTTCACGCACGCGCCTTCGGAGACGAACAGATTCACGCAATCTTGCTCGTCCATCACCTGACGCAGGCGCTTGGCCTCGCCCTCGAGATCGAAATCGAGCTCGGGGATGTACACGGCGTCGACGTCCTTGTGCGCGCGGGCCAAGTTGAAACCGGGCAAAAAGTCCGGGTGATTCAGGCGCTGGCGGTACACCTTGGCGGTGTAGGCGGTGAGCCAACCGCAGTTCCGGCCCATGACCTCGTGCACGATCAGCATGCGCGGGTTGGCCGAGTGCTCGTTGACGATGTTCTCGAAGTAGATCGCGCCTTGCTCGGCGGCGGTCCACGCGCCGAGCGATTGGCGGATCGGAAACACGTCGTTGTCGATCGTCTTGGGCAGGCCGACCACGGTCAGGTCGTAGTCGTGCTGCTTCAAGAAAGCGGCCAGATCCGCGGCGGTGGTGTTGGTGTCGTCCCCGCCGACGGTGTGCAAGATGGTCACGCCGTCTTTCGACAGCTGCCGGGCCGCGACCTCGAGCGGGTTCTCGCCTTCTTTGACCAGGCCACGCTTGACGCAATCTTTGACGTTGGTGAGCTTGACGCGGCTGTTGCCGATCGGGCTACCGCCGTGCTTGTGGAGCACACTGGCCCGGGCTCGCACCTCCGGGGTGACCGCCACGCTCGAGCCGAGCAACAGGCCCTTGTAGCCGCCCAAGTAGCCGATGATTTCGAGCTCCGGCGCGAGCTCCGAGTAACGTTGAATCAAGCTGCCGACGGCAGACGAAAGGCACGGCGCAAGGCCACCCGCAGTCAAGATCGCGACTTTTTGTTTCTTCTGGCTCACAGTGGGGACTCCTCGAGAGGTACGCGCGGACAGCTACGAGATCCGGCGCAAAACGCAAACAAAAATCAGCGTTTCACCCCAAAACAGCCTGCGACGCAGCGCGTAATCGGGTGAACTGAAACACCCGCTCGGGTTGGCGCGTTTCAGTCCAGCGCCGCGAGGTGCAACACCCGTCAGGGGGCTAGCGGCTTTCAGCCAGCGCCGCAAGAGCGGCTTCGACGGTTTGATCGATGTCGTTTTCGCTGTGCGAAAGCGAGATGAACGCTGCTTCGAACTGAGAGGGGGGCCAATACACGCCGCGCGTCACCAGGCCGCGATGCCAAGAGCCGAAGCGCTTGCTGTCCGACGCGGCCGCATCGAGCCACGAGCGCACCGGGCCGCGATGAAAGAACAGCGTGAGCATGGAGCCCACGCGCTGGACTACGCCCGGCGTGTCGGTCTCGCGCAAGGCACGCTCGAGCCCGGTTTGCAGGCGCGACCCGAGCTCTTCCAAGCGGTGATAGGCGTTGTGGTCGAGCTCGGCGAGGGTGCTCAGCCCGGCATTGACCGCCAGCGGGTTCCCGCTCAGCGTGCCCGCCTGGTACACCGGGCCGAGTGGCGCAATGCGTTGCATGACCTCCGCGCGGCCGCCGTACACCGCGAGCGGCAAGCCGCCGCCGACGATCTTGCCGAGGCAAGTCAGATCCGGCGTCATCCCGAACAAGCCCTGTGCGCCGCCGTACGCGACGCGGCAGCCGGTCATCACCTCGTCGAAGATGGAGAGCGCGCCGTGCCGCGCGCAAAGCTCCAAAATCGTTTCCAGGAATTGGGGTTGCGGGGGCACGAGGCCCATGTTGCCCGCCACGGGCTCGACGATGACGGCCGCGATGCGCGCGCCGTCCCGCGCGAACAAGTCGTTCAACGCGGCGTTGTCGTTGTACGCCAGGGTCGCGGTATTCTCGACGATGGCTGCCGGAACGCCGGCAGAGTCCGGATTGCCGAAGGTCGCCGCGCCGCTGCCCGCCTTCACCAGCAGCGAATCGGAGTGGCCGTGATACGCGCCATCGAACTTCACGATCACGTCGCGACCGGTGAAGCCGCGCGCCACGCGCAACGCGCTCATCGTCGCCTCGGTGCCGCTCGATACGCAGCGCAGCATTTGGATGCTCGGATAGCGCTCCATCACCGCCTCCGCGAAGCGCACTTCTCCTTCTGTAGGCGCGCCGAACGAGAGCCCCTTGGCGGCGGTCTCCGCGACGCTCTGCACGACCTTGGGATGCGCATGACCGAGGATCGCCGGCCCCCACGAGCCGATGTAGTCGATATAAGCGTTGTCGTCCGCGTCGAACACGCGCGAACCCAGCGCGCGCGCGATGAACAGCGGGTGCCCGCCCACGGCGCGGAAAGCGCGCACAGGGCTATTCACTCCGCCGGGCATCAAGCGCTCCGCGCGCTCCATCAGCTTATCCGACGCGACGTGCTTATTGCTTCCGATAGGCGACATGCCCCGGTTTTAACACCACCCAGCAAAATGCACGTGCGCCATGATGAACTTATGACCCAATGTGAGCCCCGCGCGCACAGGCTGTAGGCCTGAGATTTGCTACGGGACGGCGCGGGGCGTGAGGTTCGCTGGGAAAGTGAGCGTCAGTTCTTCCGTCGCAGGCGATCGTTCAAGACGGTGCGCCAGGCGTCGATGCGGCTGAGGGCGTTGGGGGACCAGGGGAAGCGGGCGAGGCGGCCGAGGAGGTGGGGCGTGTGATCGCCGGCGCGGGTGCGTTGGCCGAAGACTTCGGCGGCGGCTTCGATCGAGTCGAGCGCGCCGTCGCTGTTGCCTTCCACGATTTCGAGCCAGGCGCGCGTGAGCAGGAAGTGCTGACGAGCTTCGGCTTCTTCGACCACCATGCGGCTCGATTCTTCGAGCAATGTGCGGGCTTTGCCCGGTTGATGGCGGACGAGCGCGATTTGCGCGAACAAGAGCTTGGTCTCGATCACGCCCCAGGGATCGCTCATGCGCGCGAACAGTTGCGAGGCGCGATCGGTGTGCAGGTCGGCCATGTCCAGATCGTCCGTATCGAGGCCGATCATGGCGAGCAGGCGATCGCAGGCGGCTTGGCCGCGCGGCGTGCGCAGAGTCTCGAACGTGGCGAGCGCATCGAGCGCGCCAATCTCGGCGCTGTGAAAGTTCATCAAGCGATGTTCGACGTGCGCGATCGAGACGTCGGCCTGCGCGGTGCCGAGGCGATAGCCGGCGCGCTCGAACTCGCCGCGCGACTCCTGAGCGAAGCGCCGCGAGCGCTCCGTGGCGCCTTCGGA
>DASSMT010000341.1:0-14350 GCA_035688655.1 Polyangiaceae bacterium
CGACGCTCGAATCACTGATCGCAAAGGATTCGCCGACCGAGCCGGATCTCGCGCTCGAGATCGTGATCCGGTTGAGCGAGACACTTCGCGCAGCGAACGACCTCTTCTTGGTCGATCCGAGCACGCTCTTCATCGACACCGACGGCTTCGGAAGCGCCATTCCGTGGCTCCTGCCATTGTCAGGGCTGTTCGTTGCGACGGAGAGGGGACCTGTCGAGCTGATACGGGAACTGCGGAGTCAGGGCGCTGGCGAAGAGGTCATGAAGCGCTGTGCTCAACTCATGCCTCTCGATTGGAGAACCCGAGAGGATCGCGCTGCCTACGCCGCGGGAGCGGTGCTGTTCGAGCTCCTAATGGGTAGCCCCCCATTCCCGGGCGATTCCGTCTCGGAAATCTTGAACCGAACGCACCTTTCTACGCCTCGTCTCGTTGACGCCCGTGGGCGAGCCTTTTCTCCCGTATTCGAGAACGCCTTGGCCCGGGCGCTTTCGCCGGACCCCGAGGAGAGGCCGCGATCGCTCGCTGAGTTTGTGAACCTTCTTCGCGGAAGCGAGTCACGCTTTCCGTTCGAAACGTCAGAGATCGAGGTAGTACGGCCAAAAGTTCCCGCGCTCCGAAAGCGCAGATGGCGGCTGCCGAAGAAGCGGAAGGTCCAGATCATCGACGACGATGTTCAGTTCACGCTGTATCGCCCTGAGGCGGTCGCGGCCGCGCGCTGGGAGACGCTCCTCGTCTTTACGCACCGCTCCAAAGCCGACGTAAACGCCCTCGATCTCGACCCACCGGAGGAAGTCGAGCGTCGCGCCGAACAGATTCTCGGCGACGCGCTGGCGAGCTACACCACTGCACGGATCGACGCGGGAGCTTCGATCCCGCGCGAGTCCGAAATCACGCTCGTGCCACAGGCCAAGCGCGCGCGCTTCAACTCCGAGCGCATTACCTTCGAGTGGCTCGAACCGGTTCACTCCGCGGAATTCCGCCTTTGCGCGGACGAACGGGCCGCAGGGAGCGTGGTACACGGGCGCGTCAGCGCGTTCATCGGGCCGATTCTGGTCGCCGAGGTCCCTTTTTCCGTCCCCGTCTCCCGGGCAGTGCCGCCGTCCAGGCCGCGACGCGCCGCGAGCGCACGCCTGTTCAAGAGCGTTTTCCCGTCCTATGCCCACGCCGATCAAGCCATCGTCGAAGCGTGCGGGCGTTCGATCAAAGCGCTCGGGATCGACTTTCTGATCGACGTCTGGTCAATCCGAAGCGGCGAAAAGTGGACCGAGCGCTTGGCCGAGCTGATCGACCGCGCAGACGCCTTTCAGCTCTTCTGGTCCACGAACGCGATGCGTTCGCCGCACGTGCGCGCCGAGTGGGAATACGCACTGCGGCGCCGCGGGACGGACTTCATCCGGCCCGTGTTCTGGGAAGATCCCTTCCCGGAAGATCGTGAAGAGGACCTGCCACCAGCCGCGCTTCGCGAGCTTCACTTCGCCAAGCTCAGCGTTGACGAGCCGAATCCTGCAATTTTGCCCGCTGCTCCTCGGCGCCGCTCACGCGGACGCGCCGCTAAGATTGTGAGCTCGCTGGCTGTCGTCTTGATCGGCGCGGGCCTGTGGAGAGTGTCCCAACCCGTCGGGCCCGGTCCCGTATCCGACGGGCATCCCGTGTCGACATCCACGGGCGAGAGTGTTGTCGTCACGACAGCACCATCCGCCCCGCCGAAAACCACAGTAACGCTCCCGCCCCCCGCAGTGGCCAAGCATTGTTGCACCCAAGCCGGTGTCGGTAAAACTTGCTCACAGGCGACGTGTTCTGCATGCGCGCTGCTTGATTGTGAGGGAGCAACGGGGTCCGCCCATCCCGCACCGAAGCCACCGGCGTCAGCAGCGCGAGTGACGAACTGCAATCCCAACTTCTACCTCGATGGGAGCGGGCAGAAACATTTCAAACCCGAATGCTTCTGAACTGCTCACCGAGACAGGCACCATCTGGACTACTCAGCGCGATGCCCGTTCGAACGGATGGAGCAGGACGCGGTTCCGATATGCGCCCGCTCGGTGACCCACGCTATCCCAGCCGCGTCCGACCCCGCTTGCAGCGAGCGTGAGCACGAGCTCTGCGGGACTGCTCGGGTTCGTATCGGTCAGACCGAATTCCAGGGCATTTTCGCTCACCCCATAGCCGGCCGTCGGGGAGAGCGCGGTCGACAGTTGGGCGGCGAAATCCAAGAACTCGAGTCGCGCGAACGTGCGCGCGTCGTCGCTGAGCTCCACTAAATCGATCGCCAAGGGATCGCCCGGAGCGAGCGTTCCTTCGGTGAGGCTCGTGTAGGGGCCCTTTTCCGCGTCGGTCGCCTGCACGACGTGAAAGCGATGCTTCGCGTCGACATAGGCGAAGCGCGCCGGTGCGCCCGTCGGATAATCCGCGTGTGTGACAGTGATCAACGCGGCGGGGCACGCAGAGAAACGCAGCGCGAGTTTTCGGTGGCCGCTCACGCTCACGGTCGTGAATGAGTTCAAGTGTGAATATGTGGGCCGGTCGAGCATGGTCCACGCTTCGAGCTCGATGCTGCCCGAATTGCGCCGTACGCTGAGGCGCTCGCGTCCGTCGGGCGCCCAGAGGCCGAGCGCCTCGGCTGTTTTCGTGGCCGAGGCGAGCTGCGCCTTTGGCCCCATGACATTGCTGAAGATCGACCAGAAGCCGTCGGCAGGCGTGCGATCGAAGTGGAGCGCGGGCGCAATCGATATCGATGCGTCTCGACCTCGCCAGGTGACGGCGAGCGAGGCACTTTCGATTGACAGCTCCGGTCCCAGTTCGAGACGATCGGGGATTGGCTCGCTCGGCACTCGAAAGCGCCGGGGCGACTCCGGTTGGATGGGCTCCGTACTCGGTGGTGCTGGTCGCTCGGCCCCAGCCACGCCCAAGCCAGCGGCGGCTGCGAGCAGCGCCGCTGGCAGCCATTCACGGAGCGCGTGCTTTCGACAAGTGACGCCCGCGAGCACGGCGAGGAACAGTGCGAAAAGCCCGACCAATCGCGCCGCCGCCGCGCCCGTCTGCGGGAAAACGAGCAGCAGTCCGCATGCCCCGGCCGCCCAGAACGCGGCGATCGCTGGTACGAAACGAGCTGCCGCCCGTGGCGCGAAGACCAGGGCACAGCTGAGCGCGAGCGAGCCCGTCGCGATGCCCGCAGGCGCAAGCGTGCTCAACACGAAGCGCCGATGAAAAACCGGAAACCCCTGCGGTAAGAACCAGAGCGCAGCACCGGCCAGCACGACGTGCGCCAAGAGTGCGCAACCCCACGCGAGCCGCAGGCTCAGCGCGGGGCTATCACGCTCGCTTGCGCGCTGGTGAGGTCTCGAGCTCATTCGCGTTGGACACCGATGATGGACGGCAGCTTGGTCGCACGAATGATGCGCTCGCTCGCCCCGGGCTTTGAGACGAACCGCGAGCGCACTGCCCGCTTGCCCAACCCCCAAAATCAGGCATTCACGGGACCTTCGAACTTGAGGCAAGCGTTCGACAACGTGAAGCGAGCAATTCGCGAAACGTTCGCGGCCCGTGGCATGGACTACGCCTTCGGATTGGCATTGCCAGGCTTGGTCGGAGAGCGAGCGGCGAAGCTTCTGTCGATGGAGTACGATTGCCCGGTGACGAGCGGGGGCACCAACCTCGCACAGATGATGCGTTTGTCGACGCTCTCTCTTGGAGACAAGTATGTCGCTACCGGCTTTGCCACGGCCGCAGACATCGCCGGCTATGCGGAGTTTGCCGTGACCGCCAATTGTTGGGGGAACTACTCCGCGACGGTGCGAATTCTGGCCCAGAAGTCAAGAAGCGTAGAAGTTTGGATAAAAATGCGTTGCGAACTGCGTAGTCGATGGAATCTCTGTGGCGGGACCGCTGATGACGCGTGCCGAATCAATTTGCGCGGGTCTGAAATAGTCGCAGCGTCATTCCGAGCCGCGTCGATAGTCCGACGGTGGTGGTGCGAACCGTGCCGTCGCCGTTGACATAGTAGTTGGTCGGGAATGAGCTGACCCGATATGCTCTCAGTATTTCCCGAGTGCCGAGCAAGATCGGATATCCGAGCTCGTGCTCGCGCGCGAAGCGACGTACCGCTTCCACGTCGTCGGAATCTTCGACGATGGCGAGGAGAGCCTCGTCGGCATCCAGGTTCCGCTGCAGACTTCGAAGCGACGGCAGCTCTGCTCGGCACACGCCGCACCAGGTTGCGAAGAAGTGGAGCAGCACGCGTTTTCCTCGATATTGACTCAACGAGACGCGGTTCCCCGATAGGTCGAGCAGCGAAAAGTCGGGCGCGGATTGGCGCGCGAGATGATGGCGTGTCTGGTACGCCGTCACGGCGACGAACACGCTTGCGACGAGCGCAACCTGGAGTGCGAAGGACGACCAGGGCCGCCAGAGGTTGCGCGCGGGTTTCACGCGCCATTTCTAGCACACGAATATCCGCTGGCAGTGGACGGAAGCTTCGCAAAGAGCTCGCGGTTGACGCCTCGTTCAGATCGCCGGTACCCTCTCTAACTGGCGCGGGTGGTGCGCCCGAATACTTCGACTCCAACCCGGCGGGGCGGCGCTTTGAAACACCGACGTCGACAGATCCGACAGCTGGCTTTCGTCGCCGCTCTGAGCTCGAGCGTGGGCGAACCCAGCGTTGCGCGCGCGGGTGAAGGGAGAGAGCCGCAGCAAGCCGGTGAAGTGGCCAGTGATCCGTCTGCGTCCGAGCGTTCGCGCGAGCTCTTTCGCCAGGGCTCCGCGCTGGCAGACGACGCAGATTGGAGCGCCGCGCTCAAAGCCTACGAGGCCTCGTTTGCCTTGTTCCCCAATGCGACGACCTTGCACGACATCGGCATCTGCCGCTTTCAGCTGGGTGAGCTGAGCCGCGCCTGGTACGCGATGACGAGGGCGATCGAGGGCGCGGAGTTCCCCGCGGATCGCCGGCTCAGTCCCGCGCGCCGAGCGCTCGTGCTCGAACAGCGGGCTGCCATCCGCGCGCAGCTTGCCAGCGTTCGTTTGACCAGTGCCGTGCCGAACTTGCACGTCGAGGTCGACGGACAGCAACTGGCAAGTCCCGGAGCGAGCCCGCTCGGTCCCTTCGTTGCCGGTATCGCAGGCACTGCCCCGGTCGAGGCCGCGTTGGCAAACGGAGCCGTGCTGCTGCTCGATCCAGGCACTCACCAAGTGGAGCTCGAGGTCGCCGGGGAGCGTCAGTTTCAGTCACTCGATCTCGCACCCGGCGAAAGCATTGCGCTCGCATGGCAACAGCCCGCCGCGGGTCCTTCATCCAGCCCTGCCGGGCCACTCCGAACTTACGGAACCGTGGCCGCTTGGTCCGTTGCAGGTTTGGGCTTGGTGACGGCCGTGGTCGCGGGCGGGATCGCACTCGGCACGAAGGCTTCTCTCGACGAGCATTGTTCCGGGCATATCTGCAACTCGGCTGCGAGCCCAGACCTCGATCGCTACGCAGCCGCGACTCGCTGGGCCAACGCCGGTCTGATCGTGGGCGCACTCGGGGCGACCGCAGGAGTCGTGCTGCTTGCCACCGCGCCCCGTGGCGCCACCGCCAACACCGCGGTCCTGGTGTCGCCGACGGGGCTCGGGCTGATGCGACGTTTCTGAGCCGTTCGCCGGTTCGCGTCGCTCGCGCGCAGCGGCGTGGGCTCGTTCTCACTCGATCTGTGCGCTCAGCAGCTTCGTTGCGTACTGCGCCGAGGCGCGCAGCGATTGCTGCGCGTTCGCGTGAAACGCCGCCAAAACAGGCGGATTGTGCGGCATGTCGGCGGCGACCCAGAGTTCGGCGAGCACGCCCGAGGCGCGCGCCTTCTCCACGAGCTCGCGGCCCTCGTCCGCCAGGCGCTCGGCTCCGCCGATCACGACCAGCAGCGGTGCGAGTCCAACCAAGTTCGCGTTGAGCGGAGAGATGCGCGGATCGTCCAGCGAGAGCTCGCCTGCAAAATCGCGCGCATGCTGCAGTAGGAACCAGGTCTGTCCATAGTCGATAGAGTCTCTGGCGCGACACGATGGACGACTCGCGCTCAGATCCAACCAAGGTGACAGCAACACGGCGGCACGCGCCTGTGGACGCTGCCGATCACGCAACCTCAGTTGCAAAGACAGAGCGAGGTTTCCGCCCGCCGAGTCCCCGGCCAGCACGATTTCAGACGCCGCTAGCCCGCTCTGGAGCAACGCATCGAAGGCGGCGAGCGCGTCGTCGAGCGCGGCCGGGTAGGGATGTTCCGGTGCGAGTCGATAATCGATCCCCACGACGGGCACGCCGCTCAGGAGCGCGAGGCTTGCTGCCAGCTCGGCGTGGCTCGTGCGAATCGAACCGAAGATGTACGAGCCGCCGTGAAGCAGCAGGATGGCGCCGCGTCGCGCCTGCTTGGGTCGGAACCAAACAGCGGGCAGGCCGCCCAAGCTCGTCGTTTCGCGCGTCACTTGGCCGAGCGCCTTGGACGGATAGTGTCGGGCGTCGAGATCCTGCCTGAGTCGCACGTATGGCCAATGGGCCGATTCGTCGAAGTCTTTGCGCAAGAACGCCACCACCCATTCGAACTGAAACCCCCAGGTTGGACATGCAGGGCCCCGTCGAACTCGTGCAGCAAGTGTCGTAAAAAAGCTGACGACCAGGATGCGAAGCAATCGGATCACGGTGCAGAGTCTAGAGCTTCACCTCGGCAATCGTCGAAGCCTCGCGCGCCAAATCGAGGGGCGCCAGCCGCCAAGCTCCGAGGACCTGGGCTCGTGACCGACACGATCTCCGCCGCGCTGGTGCTGCGCGTCGTTCGCTTGCTCGAACGACGCGGTGCACGTGTCGGGTCCCTGCTCGCAACTGCCGGCATCGCGACGGAGACCCTCGACTTGGAAGGTGCTCGCATCGACTATGCAGCCGCCGATCGCTTGCTGGAGGTGGCTGCAGTGGAGATAGGCCCAGCTCAGCTCGGGCTGGAGCTCGCGCTCACGCGCATCGACGAGAGCTATGGCGCGCCTGGTCTGCTGCTGCTCACCGCGCCCAGCTTTCGTGAGGGGCTGCTGCGCGCCTTCGCTTATCAGCGACTTTGGGGCGACGGGCAACGTTTTCGGCTGAGCACGACAGCGGGCGACGCGGTCATCGCTTTTCGTCACCCCGGAGCGTCGCGGCTGGCCGCGGCCGTGACCGCGGAGTGCGCGCTCGTCGAGGTGGTCGAAGGACTGCGCGCGCTCGTCGAGCGCGATGCCACGCCGCGTCTGGTCGAGTTCGCGCACGAGCCGCTCGGTGACTTTGGCGCGCTCGCCGAGCACCTGGGTATCGAACCGCGCTTCGGAGCGCGCGAAAGCGCGGTCGTCTTACCTGCCGCGTTGGTCGATCGCCCCATGCACGGCGTTCGTGCGCTGCTCAGCGAAGCGTTCGAGCGCACAGCGGCGCGCGCTCTCTCGCTCTTACCCAGACGTGATTCGATCAGCGAACGGGTGAAGCCGCTGCTGGCTGGTGAAGTCGGGGTCGCGCGTTCGCTCGCCAACGTGGCCGATGCGCTGCGCATGAGCCCACGCACGCTGCAGCGGAGACTGAGAAGCGAGGGCGTGAGGTTCGACGACTTACTCGACGACGCGCGCCGCGCGCTTGCGCTGAAGCTCGCCGCGGAAGGGCTGTCGAGCAAAGAGGTCGCGTTCCGCGTCGGCTTTCAGGACGCCAGCGCGCTCCTGCGAGCGCGCCGGCGATGGCAAGCGTGATTGGCGAGCCTCAGTTGAAATGCAGCTGCGCGGGAGCGGTTTGTACGGGGGCATCGTAGGCCGGAGTCTCCGCTGAGCCCCAGCACCAAAGCGTTCCATCCGCGAGCACCGCGCAGCTCTGCGAGACGCTGGCGCTGAGCTTGACCGCTGCTGCGCCCAGGCTGCTCACCTGTGTCGGCGTCGGGTGAGTCGTGGTGGTTCCGTCGCCGAGCTGCCCCTTCCTGTTATTTCCCCAACACCACACCGTGCCATCGGCTTGCAAAGCGCACGTGTGGTACGCGCCGGCAGCAAGCTGAGTCACGTCGTGAAGCCCGGCGACCCGGGCAGGCGGGCGGCGCACTAGACTAGTATCTGGACATATGGCCGCTGAACCCGGCTCGGCATCACCGAGCTGGTCATGATCGGAGAAACCCCAGCACGTCACGCCGCCGTCGACGTGAAGGGCGCAGACGTGCGCGTAGCCGCTGGAAACCTGCGTAACGTCCGAAACGCCGACAATCGGGGTCGGGCTGAGATGCTTCACGTTCAACGAATCGCAGAGGTCGCTGGTCACGTTGGTGCCCCAGCAACTCACCGTGTGATCGCTCAGTAGCAGGCACGTGTTTCTGGCGCCAGCGCTCACCTGAAGCGCGGTCTGCGTCAGGGGCAAGGTGTAGGGTTGCGGATGGGCGTCCGCCCCGGTGAACTCTGCCGTGTCGCCGTCCCCCACCGAGCCGCCAGAATCTTCTCCCCAGCACTGAACCTTGCCGTCCGGGAGCAGCGCACAACTGTGGTATTCGCCCAGCGAAACCTGCTGCACGGGGTAGCCGAGGCTTGGCACCGGCTGGTTGCGCTGGATGAGGGTGCCATCACCGAGCTGACCGTAAAGGTTCGAGCCCCAGCACTCGAGCAAGCCAGCGCTCGACTGAGCGCAGCTGTCGGTATAGGCCGCGTCCACGGCGACGGCTGGATGCGACAGACCCAGCACGCGCACCGGAGGCTGCGAGCTGGTTTCAGTGCCGTTGCCGAGCATGCCCCCGTAGTTGTTGCCCCAGCACCACACCGAACCATCGCTCAACGCTGCGCAGCCGTGATAGTCACCCAGAGCGACATCGATCGCTCCCGGACTCGCGTCTGTCCCTCCCGAAGTAGCGCCGGCCTTACCGCCCTCGGTCGCGTGGCTCCCGCCTGCACCCGAAGAGTCTCCAGTGCCAGGACCAGCTGCCGGCAAGTCGCCGAGATCGACACCAGGAAATGCGCAACTGGCGCTGAGCAATGCGCAACCGATGAGTCCCACCATGCATCGAATTTTCATATTTCCTCCATCCCCTTCTGAATTTCCCCCCCGTCGCCGGGTTTCCACTTGGTTAATAAAGACTTCAGACGGTCGATTTGATCACGGAATCTTCTGACTGAGCAGGCGACGCAGGCGATCGGCCTGAGCGTCGTTCGAGGTGTGCGCGATTGCGGACTCGAGCAGCGCACGCGCGCGTGTTCGCTCACCCGCGGCCCAAAGCGCTTCGACCCGCACCTGCAGCGCTTCGAAACCCAAGACCCGCGAACGGACCTCGCGCTCCCGTCGATCGAGCGCGGCGAGTGCGGCAGCAGCATGTCCGAGCGCAAGCTGACGGCGCGCCTCGTCGAGCAGCGCGATCTCACGCGAAAGCTCGGAATCGTTTTCGCCGCGCGCAGCAGAGCCATCTGCGCTCGGTGCAGCGGCACCGCTACTTGGCGTCGGCGCTTCGACTGAGCTTGCACTGAGCGCGCCGGACAGGGCACGCGGCTGCGACGTAGAGCTCGCGCTGGCTTTGGGACTTTGCAGCTGAGCTTCGCTCGGGGACGCGACAGGCTGCTCGACGCTGGTCGCGAGGGCTGGGGCGATCTCGCGCGAAGCCACGACTCCGATCGACGCTGCTTGGGCTCGCGGCTGAGCGAGCACCGGCCGCTCGCGTGCGGGCTCGGGCGCGAACAGAACTGCGCTCACCGCCACGCCGCCGGCACCGATCGCAAACCCAGCGAGCAAACCCTTCAACGCGACGAGCGATGGTTTCTCCGCGGCAATCGGGGCTGGCACGGCGGCTCCCAGTGAAATCGCGCCCAGCACCCGCTTGAAAGCCTCGGGCGAGCCGCGATCGTGTTCGGCCGAGCGCAGCGCGGAGAGCTCGAACGAATCGACATCGAGCTCGCTCAGACGGGGCGGCAAGGTCATGGCTTCACCCCGCGAGCTTGGAAGCGCCGCGCACGTTCGTGAAACGCGGCGCGCGCGCGACGTAAGCGCGAAGCCACGGTGCCTGGCGCTAGCTGAAGCAGGTTGGCGATTTCGAGCATGTGCAATTCCTCGAGCTCGTACAGAACGAATACGCTGCGAAGTTCCATGGGCAGGGCGTCGAGCAAGACATCGAGCACGTCGCGCCAGCGCCGCTCTTCCAAAAGACGTTCAGGATCTCCGCGCCCGTCGATCTCGGCCTCCACCCGAGTTGGATCCGCGACTTCCCGGGGACGGACTTGTTTGCGCCGAAACTCTTGCGCTACCCAAAGCGCGGTCTTGAACAGGAAGGCGCGCTCATGGCCCGGTTCGATGATCGAAATGCGCAGCGCGGCGATTTCGAAGACACGCTGCGCTGCGTCGTCCACGCAGTGCTCCGGCTGAACCCCAAAGCGGCGCAAGCAGCGCCAGATGAACTGAAAGTCGTCCCGTGCGGCGCGCTCCAGCCGCAGCGAAGGCGAGAGTCCCTGCGACTCGCCCGCAACCGCTGCCGGCTCCTCGAGCGGGGGCTCCACGGCCGTAACGTTCTGCATGCTCTGCATTGACTGCTCGAAAACGAACCGCGGGCCGATGTCTCTGAAAGACCTTTTGACCCAACAATGATCGGTGGCCGCGAATTTGATCACTCAAAGCGCACCGCCAAACCGACACCTGCACCCAGGGCTACGGCTGGCACCGCGTAGACTGGGGCTCGACTGTCGGGCGACCCGGGGCGACTGAAGAAGAAGTCGGAGCGCACCAGGGGAAAGCTCAGCGAGCCTTGCGCAAAAATCCAAAGAGGCCGTATCAAGCGCAGCTCGCCTCGAAGCAGGGCGCCCGGGGTGAACCAGCTCTCGCGCTGCGTGCCGGTACTCGCGGTGCTGCTGCCTTCGAGGCGACCGAGCTCGAATGACGCGCAGCCCGCAAAGCCGAGGTGCGGCGAGGGGCGCCCCACCAAACAGCCTTCCGGACGCGCCGCCGCAAAACCAATCGTGGCGTTCGAACCCTCGACGGCCACGACATTTTGAGCTGGGGCACTCGCCGATACCCCGAAAGCGGCACCCCAGCGCCGGCTGGGCCAATACTCCACGCTCAGGCTCAATCGGGGCGCCACGATCAGCTCGGGTAGGGCACCCGCGTCGAAACTCAGGGCGAGCCCCGTGCTGACCGCCCAATGATCCGCACGAGATCCCGCACTGCCTGAGTGGGAGCTTTCCGGCTTTGGTGCTGGTTCAGGGATCGCTGGCGCGGGCTGAGGCGCTTGTGCGCTCGGAGCAGGGGCTGCCGTATCGTCTTGAGAGTTCAGCAGCACCGCGGCCACGAGGCCCAGTGCTCGCACGAGCTCCGCGCAGTCTGGGCTTTCGAGCTCTCGCGTGATTTCGGCATGTCCGTCGTCGAATGCCAGCTTCCCGCGGAACCCCGCTGGTTCGGACTCGATGCGCACCGAAATCCGCGGCGGAGGGGTCGATGCGGGGGAAGACGCGCGGGCCACTGGGGGAGAAGACGCGGGCCCCGCTGGGTTGGCTTCGGATGTTCGCCGAGCCGCTACTTCAGCCTGAAAGCTCCGCGAATCCGGACACGCCGCTGGCGCCTCGTAGTCGAAGGCGGGAGCCGAGCCAAGTCCCGCCAGAGCTAGCTGACCTATCATCGCTCCCCTTCGGGAGTTCCTCGTGCGCACGAGCGCCACCGTGCCCGGCCCGGGACGACAATTCAAGTCAGGTCAATGTGCTGAAGTCGGGCACGTGGGTGCGCGTTGGTGTGGTCCAAATGCCGTCTTCACGCCACCGTGATTTCGCTCGCCAAGTACACGTCTTGAATCGCGTGCAGCAGCTTGACTCCTTCGGGGAGCGGGCGCTGAAACGCCTTTCTGCCGCTGATCAAGCCCATCCCGCCGGCGCGCTTGTTGACCACTGCGGTGACGGTGGCTTCCAAGAAATCATCCTTGCCAGAAGCGCCACCGGAATTGATCAGGCCCGCACGACCCATGTAGCAGTTGGCGACTTGGTAGCGCGTGAGATCGATCGGATGGTCGCTGGTGAGTTGCGTGTAGATGCGTTCATCGAGCTTGCCGTAGGACGAGCCGCCGCTGTTCAGTGCCTTGAAACCACCGTTATTTTCTGGGGCCTTCTGCTTGATGATGTCGGCTTGAAGTGTGACACCCAGGTGGTTGGCTTGGCCGGTGAGATCCGCCGCCAAGTGATAGTCGATGCCTCCCGCTTTGAACGCCGAGTTGCGCAGGTAACACCAGAGCACGGTCGCCATCCCGAGCTCGTGCGCCTGATCGAATAGCTTGCCGATCTCGATGATCTCGCGCGAGGCGTCGGCAGAGCCAAAGTAGACGGTCGCACCGACGGCGGTTGCGCCCATGTTCCACGCTTGTTTGATCGTGCCCCACACGATTTCCTCGGCCTTGTTCGGGTACGTCAGGAGCTCGTTGTGGTTGAACTTGACGATGAACGGGATGCGATGCGCGTATTTGCGCGCCACCGCGCCCAGCACTCCGAATGTGCTCGCGACCGCGTTGCAGCCGCCTTCGAGCGCCAGCTTGACGATGTTCTCGGGGTCGAAATACTCCGGGTTCTTCGCGAAGGAGGCGCCGGCAGAGTGCTCGATGCCTTGATCGACCGGCAGAATCGACAGGTAGCCCGTCCCTGCCAACCGCCCGTGGTCGTACAGCGATTGCAAGCTGCGGAGCACTTGCGGGTTGCGATCCGAGTGCGACCACACGTCAGTGACGAACCTGGGCGAGGGCAGGTGCAAGTGCTCCTTCGAAATCGTCTTGCACTGATGCTCGAGCAGGAAGGTGGCTTTATCACCCAACAAGGTCTGAATTGCTGCGAACCTACTCATCGACAACCTCCAAACGCGACGGGTCCGGATGAAGTGTGCGCGCTGATGCAGCGCTCGGCGAGCCCTCTGTCTGCCCGCCGAACACTTTTCACGCCGATCGCCATTAGAGACGGGCGCCGCGGCGTGTGCAAGTCGAGCAGGCAGTGGCGTGCGAAGGCCGGCTCAGCGTCCTGGTTACTCCGACCAGTGTCGGCGGATTTCGTCGCTCTGGGCCGCATTTCGCTCACGTGCGCTGGCGCGATAGATGGCGCAGCGCGCCTGCGTGATGCCCAGCGCTTCGAAGCCGTTGCACGGGTTGAACGCAAACGTCTCGATGGCAGATTCGTCCTCTCGCGGGGGGACCGATGGCAGCTCGAGCTCGCCGATGCAGACCAGCGGCGCACGCCACGCGATGGAAGCGTCGTGCACCGGGGTGAGCTCCTCGCTGATGAAGAACTGCACACACACGTCGAATCGGACCGGGCCGTCCTTCAAGCGCGCAATCAGGTCGTCGCGCAGGTAGTCCTTGGATTTGCGGCGCCGTCCCCGCCCGCGGCTGCTACTGCTGTGCGGCTGAATCGAGTACTTGATCGTACTCGGCCCGAGCTTCGTGACCGAGCCCCAATAGCGTTCGAAGATCAGACTCTGGGGGTGGCGCCAAATGGTCTCCACGAGCAGGACGCCAAACATCTCCGCTGCGGCGACGAACCCGAGGCGGCGCTTCCAAACCAAGCGCGACAGCGCCGCAAAGAACGCCCCAATGCCCCTGAGCGCCTGCTCGACCAAAGCGTCCGCGAACTCCACGAACTGCGTGACATTCGGCGCGTGCGATCGTCCGCCCTCGTTGGTGGCGAGCAGGTCGGTCTCCTCCCCGGCGTGGGTGAAGAACTTCAACGCCACCCCGCGCACGTCGGGCTCAGTGTCCGGGTGGGTGTTGGGTTGGCCATTGGAAAATCGAACCGCGACTTTGAATCGACCCGCTTCGGCAAATGCGCCGAAGCGGGTCTCTGAAGGACGCGAGGGGCTGATCGTGAGTGTGCCGAAGGCCGCAAGCAGCGGTTTTTCATGCTGACCGCGGCGTGGACAGCCCTGAAATTCCGCCTGGGCGACGCGAGCTTGTTGGCGTTCGACGTGTCGAACCAGCTCCTGGAGTCGTTCGGGAGCGAGTGCATCATCGTGCGGCGAGTCGTTTTCGCCGGCACCCGACCGAGAATCCGCGGCTCGATTCATGGGCAACACCCGGGACAATTGAGGTGGGTCATGGCTTCGATGTTCTCGACTTCTTCGGCGCGCATCGCCGCGTCCGCGGCTGCGATCAGCACATCACCGTCGGCACCCCCGATCAGCTGTCCGAGCCGACGTCGAGTAGCCGCGGCAAACATGGCAATGCCGGCTGCTTCGAGAATTCCCGCTGCTCGCGCCAGGGCGTTCCGGCATGCAGCGCGATCTCCGTGCTCCAGCGCAAGCACGGCTTCGAGCGAGCTCGCGATGCCCAGCGATTTGTCCGAGCGGTGTGCGCAAAGCTCCGCCACCGACTCTCGAATCGTCGCGATCAGAACTCGACGACGCGCGTGCGAGGTCGAC
>DASSMT010000353.1:0-14702 GCA_035688655.1 Polyangiaceae bacterium
CGGTCGTCCGCGCACGCCTGCGTAGAGGAAGCTGCGTCCTGCGGCCGTGTTCCACGCGCCGTCCACGATCGCGGAGGCTTGGCGCAGAAATCGCCGGTTCGCCCCGAGCTCGGCAACAGCGTCACCCAGCGCTGCCAGCCGCTCCACCTGCAGCGCTGCGACCGTGATGCCCTGCCCAAACGTCGGATTGAAGCTCGCGAGCGCGTCGCCGCACACGAACAACCCTTCGGGCAGGCGCCGCAGCTCCTCGTAATGAAGACGACGACTCGAGGCGAACTTCAGCGTCGCCGGGTCGTCGAGCGGCTGCGAGGCTTCGAGCAGGCGCGCGAGTTGGGGGCCCGCGAGCGAGCGAGCGAAATCGAGATAGCCTTCGGGATCGAGCGGCGGTCGCACGGAGCCGAGCCCATATTGCGATACGATCCAGGTCCGCGCGTCGAGGGCGAGCGCGATCCCGCCGCGCGGCACCTCCGGGGAAGAGACGACCAGGACGCCGACGCCGTACGGGGCGTGAGCCTGCGTGCGGGCGTAGGTCCTCGACACGTAATTGGTCTCGAGCGCGACTTCCTCGAGCCGCGGCGGGTCGTAGCCGGCCGCTCGCAAAAAGTCCGGTAGCTTCGAGCCGCGGCCCGTGGCATCGACGATCACGTCGGCGTTCAGCGTCTCTTCGCCGGTGCCCGGCGCGGTCGTTCGCGCGCCTGCGACGCGACCGTCGCTCACCACCAGTCCCGTGATTCGGGTGCTGGTGCACAGGCGCACTCGGGGTAACGCGAGCACGCGGGCGCGGATGGCATGCTCGAGGACCGGCCGCGCGAGGGTCAGCCCGCGCACGCCGCTGTCGCCCACCGCGAGGCGCGCGCCGCCGAAGATCCACGACAGATCGTGCAGGTTGTCGCCCGAGGGGCAGCCCTTCGAAAGCAGCTCGGGAACTAGCCCCGGAAGCAGACGCTCAATCGCCTCCAGCCCGCCGGCGAGCAGGCCGTGCGTATGGCGTCCCTGCGGTACTGTGGAACGATGGACCGGCTCACTCGGCAGCTCCCCGCGTTCGACCAGCAGGATCTCCTCGAAATGGCTCGACAGTGCGCGCGCGGCCAGGAGTCCGGCGATGCCGGCCCCGAGAACGATAGCCCTGCGTCGTGCGATCATCATGCCGACGAGCCTGTCGTCACGCAGGCCAGGCGTCGTGAGTAGAACTACTCAGGGAGTGGACGGGCGTGGGTGCGTTCCCGGATTCGATACGGGGTGTTCGCTAGGCCGTCGCCGTGCGGCTCGGCGGGCGTGACGTGGGCTCGACGACCGATGCCAGCAACATCTCCAAGCTGGTCATGGTGTGGGGCTTGTCCAAAAACCCGACGACATTGGGCATTTGCAGCAGCAGCAAGGCGTCTTCAGCTTGAAATCCGCTGGTGATCACCACTGGGACGCTGTTTTGAACGGCGCGCAGCTCTGCCAGGGTCTGCGCGCCGGATTGCCCGGGCATCGTGAGATCCAGGACCACGAGGTCAATTTCTTCCGACTGCTCTTTGAGCAACTCGAGCCCGCGTCGGCCGCTGTCCGCGGTGACCACTCGATGACCGAGCTCGCTCAGCATTCTGCCCGTGACCAGACGCACTGCGGGTTCGTCGTCGATGAGCAGAATGCTGCGAGCCACAGGCGCCACATGCAAGAGCGCGGGACTGCTGCTGGTGCGGCGCCGCATCGATGCCTGCGCGACTGGCAGCAGGATGGCAAAGCTCGTCCCTTGATTGGAGGTCGCGTCGACGCCCAGCCAACCGCGGTGCGCGCGGACGATGCCGGCAGCCGCAGCGAGGCCCATGCCACGCCCGGTCCCTTTGGTCGAAAAGAACGGCTCGAACAGGCGCTCGCGCGCTTCGGGGCGAATGCCGCTGCCGGTATCGCTGACCGTCACCTTGACGTATTCACCCGGGCCGATTCCATAAAGCTCGTGGCGCTGTGCTTCGAAGCGAAGAGATTCGGTGCGTAGGGTCAAGGTGCCGCGATTTCCGGCCATTGCGTCGAGCGCGTTCAGGATCAGGTTGGTGACGACCTGGTGCAGCTGAAAGCGATCCGCACCCACCTCCGGCAGGCCGGTGCCGAACTCGAGCACCAGGTGGGTCTTGGATTCGACAGTGGCGTGCACGAGGCGCAGCGCCTTGGAGAGCTCGCGATTGATGTCGAGCGCTTGAATCGCGAGGCTGCGATGCCCCGCATAGGCCAGCATTTGTTTGCTCAGCTGCGCGGCTTCGCCGGCAAAGGTGAGAATTTCACTGAGCGCGCGCGGTAGTAGGGCAGGGGCATTGCTCGGAACCTGGCGCAGCGCAAGCTCCGCGTTGCCCACCACACCGCACAACATGTTGTTGAAATCATGAGCCACGCCGCCGGCCATCACGGCCAAGCTCTGCAGCGCCTGGCTGCGCTGAAGCTCGCGCTCGAGATCGCGCTGTCGTCGCTCCGTGACCACGCGATCGGTGAGATCGCGCACGACCCGCAACGTCAAGTCGTCATGCGAGTCGTTCGGATCGAAGCGCGTCTCGGTCACCAGCAGCAGTGAGCTCGCGTTCCGTTCGAGGCTGACCTCGTAGCAGCGGCGTGGTCCTTGGTTGGCCGTCGGGGCGGCGAGCGCGCGTCGGCTCTCTCTGCTCAAGAACTCCGAGAAGGTCTTGGTTGCGAGCTCGCTGCGCGCGATACCGAGCGTGTCTGCCAGCGCCTGGTTGGCGAACACCGCGCGATCCTCGGCGTCGAAGAGTCCGACTCCTTCTCCCAGGCTTTCCACGAGCGAGCGTTGCATCCGTTCGCTTCGCCGCAGCGACTCTTCGCTGTGCTGCCTGGCTTCCATCTCGCGCCGTAAATCAGCGTTCAGCACGAGCGCGCGCCGGCGCGAGTCCACCACCAGGCCGAGCCCGCCGGCGAGCACGAGCTTGACGAGCAGCGCAATCACGCTCGCGATCCTGCCCGTCTCGAGGCTGGGCGGGAGCTGCAAACAGATGCTGCGATCGATCAGCGCGACGCCGGCAATCGCGATCAGCGCCCCGCGCACGCCCAGCCAAGCCGCGGCCACGAGGCAAATGCCCAAGCCCACGAGAAAGGCGGGGTTGCCGATCAGGGCATGGAGCGCGCTGAACGAGCCTCGATAGGCGAGCATCAGCGCGGCCAGGATGGCGCAACGCATCGCGACCCCACGGCGCGTGGGTTGCGGTGGAGCAGGGCTAGCGACGCGTTTTCGCGGCAGCATGGGGAACGAGATGGCTACCCCCGTTTCCTGCCGTTGACCCGAGGCACCAACGCCGCTCGAACCCAACATGAAGACGGTCATAAGCCGTCACGCCCGTGCCAGCAAGGGTCGGGCTGAAGACGGCGGGCGCGCCACAGTTCGTATTCGTCTCTAGTAGTGCGAAAACACGATGTTGGGCGTTTCATGCTGCCCCCGTGCGCCGTCGCGCGAGCAGCACTTCGCGCGCGAAAACCACGATTTTGACATTGCCGGCGACCGAAAGAGATCGACTCTGGCGAGATTCGCCGCACTCGGTGGGTGCGTCGGAACGAATTGCGTTGCCTCCGGCGATCCACTGCATCTAGCGTCCCGCCTCGTAGCATGCTCGAGGTTCGCACCCTGGTCATTGCGGGGATCCTTTCGTGTTCGGCCATCATGTGCTCGGGCAAGGAACGCACGTTCCAAGGTCGGGGGATCCCCGAAGCGGGACAGGGCGGTGAAGCAGGAGAGATCCACAGCGCGGGCGCGAGTGGCGAGGGCGACCAAGCGGGTGAAGGTGGCGTCGGTAACCTCGGCGGAGTGGGTGCAGAGGCGGGCGAGAGCTCTGCCGGTGAATCTTCGGCGGGTGAAGCTGGCGCGCAGGGCGGGGAAATCGCAGGCGCTGCGGGCATGTCGAGCTCGAGCGGTGGCTCTGCCGGCACGTCGAGCTCGAGCGGTGGCTCCGCCGGCAACGCCTCGAGCGGTGGCTCGGCAGGCGTGAACGGCGCCGGTGGTTCTGCAGGGGGTTCGGGCTGCCCCAGCGCTACGAGTCGCTGTGTTCAAGCGGCGCCTTCCGGTTGGCAAGGCCCGCTCTTGGTTACGGCCAACCCCGTGAACAGCTGCCCGAGTGAATTTCCGACGAAATCACCCGTGCTCTACAGCGGTCTCGTCTCCGGCAGCGCGAGTTGCGCGTGCAACTGCGGCGCCCCGAAGGTCAGCTGTGGAGGCAACGCGAGCCTCGGCTTCAACCACGAATCCGGCTGTAGCATGGAGTACTATGGCCAGGGGATCACTGAGGACAGCTGTCAGTCGGCAAGTGAGTCCATCAGCATGACGTATGCAGGGCAAGTGACCGCGACGTGCAACGCGGCCGTGGTCGAGAAGAACTTCCCCGTACCCACGTGGACGCAGGCCATGAACGCGTGCAGCGGCGCCCAGGAGCAGGGCACGTGCAGCGCCAATGGCGAGCTGTGTTTGGCCAAACCGAGCGCTCCTTTTGCGGCCAAGTACTGCATCGCGCGCGATGGCGACCAGGCCTGTCCCGCCGCCTACTCGGTGCGCAGCGTGCTGTTCGCAGGCTACCAAGATACTCGGGCATGCCCCAGCAGCTGCAGTTGTACCGCGTCAGGGCAGGACTGCGCGCTGCAAGTCGACGTCCACAGCCAAGCCGATTGCAGCGGCAGCTACACGAGAAAGAGCGCGCCCTCGAGCGGTTCGAAGATTTGCGCGATCTCGTCGCCGACCTCCCAGCACGCTTATTATGCCACGCGCGTCGTGACGAAACCGGGCACGTGCAGTGTGGATAGCACCTTGAGCCTCACGGGCGCCGTCCGCGAGAGCGGCCCGATGACGCTCTGCTGTACGGAGTGACGCGCAGGGGCACGGCCGGCAGAGCGCCTGCCGGAAGCTCGGCGGGTTGGCGCTCTGCCCGGTGTGCGAAGCAGCCTCAGAAGGCGTAGCCGAGCGAAAACAAGAAGCGCGGTCGCACGCCGTCACCCGCGATTAGGGCGCTGGTGAAGTTGTAGTTGTCTGTATTGATGTCTTTGCTGTTTTTGGTCCACTGCATGCCGAAACCGCCGCCGATGACAAAGCCGGAGCCAATCACCGCTTGCCCGCCAACATCGACCGCAGCGCCAAAGCTCGTGAACGACAGGTCCGGGACACCTGTTTGGGTCTGCGTGTAAGCCGCGAACAGAAAAGAAGGACCAACGAAGAAGCCATTCGGCCCCTTCCTGCCTGTGTAGTATCGGTAGCCGAGCTCGGCGCCGCCACCACTCACCGAACCGATGTCCTCTTCGACACCGTTGGTGGTCACTTTCACCGAGGTGTGATCATAGAAAGGATTGAGCGTGATCGCATGGTGGAGCACCGGCTGGTATTCCGCCTGAATGCTGTAGCGGCCGACGAACAGGCCGATCGGATTGAACAGGAGCGTGAACGGGTGTGGCTCGTCGGGTTTCTCTGTGGGGACCAGCACCGCGCCGGGCGGCGCACCGGGTGGTGGCGGGGGCGGAGCGGCCTCGGGTGCCGCTTCGGCATCCGGCTCTTGGGCGAGTGCGCTTTGAGTGGCGAGGGTGAGCAGGGCGAAGGGGAACAGCGTGGAAACGAAAACCACCCTAAAACTACGCATTTATTGACTCCTCTAGGTGCAAGACATGTCCGGCTCGCGACACAAGTGAACGCGCGCCCCCGAGCCAGCGACTAACCTAACCGGTCATTCCCCGAGGGGAGACCCCACATGCGGTACTGAGACGGGGCACGCCGAGGCGATATTCAACCGCCCCCGAACCGAGACTCATATCAGCCGTCGCGCGCCGAAGAAATAGCCTTACGCGTCGCCTACATTCACCCTGGTGGGTAGACAATCAGCTCTACTCACGGAAGTAGTTGCTTTGGGGGGGCGTCGGTCCTTCCCGAAACCGGTCGGAGTGCCCGTCCCGCGAGCGCCGGTCCCGCGTTTCGGTCCGAAGAGCGCGGGTCCGGCGTTTCGGTCCGAAGAGCACCGGTCCGCCGTTTCGGTCTGGAGGGCGCCGGTCGGGGGGCCTGGGCGTCGTGCCCAGGCCGGCTTTCCATGAATCGCGGCGCTGCGGATCTCGGACTCACCGCGGCGACTTCGACTCAGCGAAGCGCCGCGGTTTTCGGGATTAGCCGACCGAGCCGCACTGGCTCGGAACACCCGCGCCGCCGCAGGTGCCGGAGGCGCACACGCCGCAGTCGAGCAGCCCGCCGCAGCCGTCGGCGACCGGACCGCAGTCCGCGTTCTGCTGCGCGCAGGTGAGCGGCACGCAGCCACCGTTGCCAGTCCCGCACTTGTTCGCCACGCCAGCGCCACCGCACGATTGCGGAGCCACGCAGCTGCCGCAGTCGAGGATGCCACCACAGCCGTCACCGACGCTGCCGCAGTTGGCCCCGACGGCTGCGCAAGTGCGCGGCACGCAAGCGCCACCGCCGCATTGGTTCGCGACACCGCCACCGCCGCAGCTAGTGCCACTCGGGCAGGCGCCGCATTGGAGAATGCCGCCGCAACCGTCGGCGATCGCACCGCACGCGGCACCCGCTTGCGCACAGGTGCGCGGGGTACATGCGCCACCGCACTTGCTGGGCACGCCACCACCACCGCAGATCAGCGGGGAAGAGCAGGTGCCGCAGGAGATCGTGCCGCCGCAACCGTCGCCGATGAAGCCGCACTCTGCACCGGCATCGCTACAAGTGCGAGGCGTGCAGGCCGCGCCGCACTTGTTGGGACCGCCAGCACCACAGACGCTATTGGCCGCGCAGGTACCGCAGGAGACCGTGCCGCCACAGCCGTCGCCGATCAGACCGCAGCTCGCGCCGACGCTCTGACAGGTGAGCGGCGCGCAGCTACCAGCGCCGCACACGTTCGGCGTGCCGCCGCCACCGCAGGTGCCCGTGGTGCAAGTGCCACAATTGATGGTGTTGCCGCAGCCATCCGCGATCGGTCCGCATTCGGCGTGAGCCGAAGCGCAGGACCGCGGTTGGCATTGGGGCACGCCGCACACGTTGCTGGTCCCGCCACCACCGCAGGTGCCCGTGGTGCAAGTGCCGCAATCGAGCGTGCCGCCGCAGCCGTCCGCGATCGTGCCGCAGTTGGCGCCCTTCGCGCCGCAAGTCGTCTGCTTGCAGTTGCTGCCGCACTTGTTCGGAGTGCCGCCGCCGCCGCAGCTCTGCGGTGCGGTGCAGCTACCACAATCGAGGATGCCACCACAGCCGTCTGCCACCGGACCGCAGTTCGCGCCGATGCTGGCGCAGGTCTTGGGCGTGCAGGTGGTAGGAGGCGGTGGCGCGCCGACGGAAACACACGCCGAGAGGTCGAAGATCATGAATTCCAGCACTCGCTCTTGAGGCGTGAGCGGACCGCTCGAGCAGTAGCTGGGGAAGATCTTGGTGCCTGCGCCGGAGATGCCCGCCACGTGGAACGCGCTGTACAGCACGCGCCCGCACACGTTGTCTGCATTCGCGCCGACCGGCGTATTGAAGGCGTATTCCTGGATCGCGGTCTGCTTGTCGAGCTGCGTTCCGTTGATCTTCACCGTCGAATCGGTGTAGACGAAGCGTTCGCTGCCGCTGGCCACGGACTTCACGTAGTCGCGCGGGTCCTGGATCGAAATGTAGCCGCTGCCGTAGGTCGGGTGCCATGCACCCACGTTGCCGAGCCACGTGTTGAAGGCAGTGCCCTTGGGCGAAGTCTTGTCGATGATGCCCGGGGTGATGTTGTCGTTGTTCTTGTACGGGCCACCCCACACTGCCGTGTTGGCGAAGTTGCCGTTGTCGTGCAGGTAGGTGTAGCTGTAGTGAGAGGCGAACACGCGGCCACCCTTGTCGGCCCAGGCGCGCAGCAAGGGATCGTAGGTGTTGTGTTCGTTCTCTCCGCCTTCGCAACCGAAGATGCCCACGTCGTAGTTGTTCACGGTGGTGCCCGTGAACAAATTGGCGAGCGGCGCGTTGACGTACGTCTTGCACGTGCCGTCCTTGTTGTAGGCGCTGCAGCCCATGTTGCCGCCGTTGGCGCGGTACATGTGAATGCGCCCAGTGCCGCTCGGCAGTGTGAACTCACTGTCGCTCACGCCGACCTTGCGCAGCACGCACTCGAGTGCGTCGACGTCACCCGTGACCATCGCCATCTTGGGGATGCTGAGGTACGGGATATTGGCGGTCGTCGCGTCGGTCATGTTGCGCGGCAGCCGAGTCTGGCTGGCCGTCAGATCGAGGTTGGTGCAGCCCGGGACGCTGGAGATGGTCACCACGCGTCGCCACTTGCCCATCTTCACGACGAGCGGAAAGCTGACTCCGGCCGGCACGTTCTTCAGCACGAACTTGCCATCGGGACCGGTGAGTGCAGCCGCGATCGGGCTACCGAGATCCTCGTCCTGACAGCGCACGCAGCTCGCTCCCGAAGTGATCGCGGGTAGCGGCGCGTTCGGAACGTAGACGAGCGCGTTGTACAGCGGCTCGGTGCCGTTCGGCGCATACACCACACCAGTCAGGCGCGTTTCCTGACCCGCCGTGCAAGTCACTTGGTTTTGGCACAGGCCGGTGCAGCTATTGCCGCCCGTGGTGTGGCCGCACACGCTGGGCGTGCCACCGCCGCCGCAGATGTCTTGGCCGGAGCAGGTGCCGCAGGACGGAATGATGCCGCCGCAGCCGTCACCGATCGGACCGCAGTTCGCCCCGGCTGCCTGGCAGGTCGTCGGCACGCAGGGGGGGACACCGCACACGCTGGGAGTGCCGCCACCACCGCAGGTATTGGGAGCGGTGCAGCCACCACAAGATACGGTCCCGCCACAGCCATCACTCTGAGTCCCGCACAAGCCTGTACAGACCTCGGCGGCCGTCTTGGGCTGGCACACGATATTCTGACACTGATTGACACCATTGCAGATCTGGTTGCTGCCGCAGCTCCCACAAGTGAGCGTGCCGCCGCAGTCATCCGGCATCGAACCGCAGTTGGCGCCGAGGCTCTGACAGGTCTTCGGCTGACAAACCGGCGCGCCGCACTGGCTCGGCACGCCGCCACCACCGCAGGTCTGAGGGGCCGTGCAGCCGCCGCAGTCCACGGTGCTCGAACAGCCATCGCTCATCGGGCCGCAGGTCGTGCCGCAGTCAGCCAGAGTCTTCGGAACACAGGCCACGGTGCCCTTGCCGCACACGTCCGGCGTGCCGCCGCCACCGCAGGTCTCGCCGCTCGTGCACACGGTCGCGCAATTGGCGATCTGACCACCGCAACCATCCGCCAGATAACCACAATAGCCTTGCGGCTTGCCCATCAGCGCCGCTTCGCACGTCATGGGCTCACAGCTGGCCTTACCGCACTTGCCGGCTTGCTCCACGCCGCACACCTCACCGGTCGCGCAGCTGAAGCCGCAATCGAGGGTGCCACCGCAGCCGTCGCTGACCGGGCCACACAAACCGGCGCCGTTCGCGTAATCGGCGCAGGTCTTGGCGGTGCACGACGAGAGCACTTTGCATTCACCGGCTACACAGGTGGCGGTGCTGTCGGCGCAGTGCGACTTTCCGTCGACCGTGATCGCATCCTTGCCCCAACAATCCAGCACCCCGCCGCAGCCGTCCGATTCGAGGCCACAGCTCGCTCCCAAAGCCGCGCACGTCGTGGGCACACAGGGCACCTCCGTGGTCTCGGGCACGCCGCAATGGCTCGGGATGCCACTGCCGCCGCACGTCTCGGGAGCGGTGCAGCCCCCACACTTGAGGATACCGCCGCAGCCGTCCGCTATCGGTCCGCATTCCCCGCTGCCGCAAGTCTTCTTCTTGCAGGTGTTGTCGCCCCCGGGATCGATGCCCAGTCCGCCGCTGGTGCCGTTGTTGATGTCGCTACCGCTGCCCGCGGTGCCGTTGCTACCGGCCTCATTTTGGAAGCCGTTGCCCGGGGTTGCGACCTCGGGCGTGCCCGAGCAGGCAACGACGAGCCAGGCGATGAAAGCAAACGCAGCACTTCTCAGACTTAGACTCGAACCCACGGTGGCCCTCGTGTTTTATCTCGAGCGGATGCTTCGCTCGGTCGACAGTGAACGTGACTGATGCGCGGGTACGGTCAAATCGATTTTCGCGATAGATGTTCTGAGAAAATGTGCGGTTTCTTGGCGTACATCGACGCTCGTGTACGCCACTCGGAGTTCGAATCTCGATTCGAAGTATGCGTGCGCTCGCGCTCACTACGTGCTGCGCCAGGCACCCGTGAGGGGCGGCGCCGCTGTCGCACGTCCAGCGCCGCCGATGCGCGGGGGGTGGGCGCTCGCATTCCAGCAGCGCACCTCGTGGGGCGCACGGTTCTCGCCCTTGAACGATGGCGTGGTCGTTATGACTGGTGTCACGTGATATCGAATCTCGAACGTAGAGCTTTCTATCCAAAGAAACTTCAGTCGTCCGATTGGTGCGTCGGTCACCCACATTCACCGCTCGTCTGTGCTGGCAGATAGAGGACGACAGCGGCGGAGACTCTCCCCGACAGTTTCTTTGCATGTAATAGTGAGACGATGGTGGCGTGGGTTTCGTGGGGCTCGAACGGTCGCGGGCTGCGCACTCGGTCCGGGCGGTGGGTTCGGTTCGGGGGCGGTGCGTTCAGTATGGTCCTGTCGCTCTGGCTCTCGGCAGCCTGCGGGTCGGCGCAAGCGGGCGGTGCCGGGGGCGGAGGTACTGCTGCCAGCCCGGGTAACGCCAGCTCCGGTGGGGCGAGCACGTCCGGCGCCGGCCGCGCGGGCATTACCGAGTCTTGCGACGATCTCGCGTGTGTCGACGGGCGCATCGAGCTCGCCTCGTGCCCGGGCAAGCCCTTCGCCGAGTGCGACCGAGAAGCGAGTGGCGTCGAGTGTGTCGTCTCGGGTGCTTGCCCGAAGCTCCCCGATGGTGTTGGCGGAGAGGTGGGGCCGAGCTCCGCGCTCCAGTTCTGTCAAGCGTGGGTCGATGCCTTTGCCGGCTTCATGCAGCGCTGCGCCTGTGACGCACAGGCAGTGGCCCGCTACCGTGAGTGGAGCGCCGCTTTGTGTGACGCGCAGGGCCCCTTCGGCGGCCTGAACGACGCGGTGCTCGCCGGCGATTTCAGCTATCACTCGGACGCCGCAGCTCGCCTGTTCGCGCGTCTGAAGAGCGACCAGGCGCCGTGCGTGGAGGAGCCATTTCGAGCGCTCAGGCTGGACAGCGAGGAACTGTACTCGCTGGCGGGCAGCTTCGTGGGCACGCACTCGCTCGGGGAAGCTTGTCGACACCCGGTGGGCTACAAGGGGGGGATCAGCGACTGCCGCGACGGCTATTGCGCGGACGACGGCGCCGGCGCGGGCGTCTGCATCGCGTTCGTCGGCAAGGGTGCCGAGTGCGACGCGAGCGGCGACGACCGGTTCCAGGCGGACGTCCCGCGGCTCTGCCATGAAGTGCGCCCGCCGGACTCGGACGGCGAATACGAGAGCTCGTTCGCTACGCTTGCTTGCGTCCCGGCCGCACCCGGAAGCTCGACGCGCATCTGCGCGGAGCAGCTCGCTGACGGTACCGCCTGTCATTCTTATCAGCAGTGCCGGAGCGGGCGCTGCGTCAAAGTCGGGAAAGACAGCAGCGGGGAGTGCATGCCGAAGATCGCCGACGGCGAGCCCTGCCAGAACCACACGGAGTGCGCGAGCGGCGCATGCTCCACGGCCGAACCTCGCGTCTGCGGCCCGCTGCTTGCCGACAACGAGCCCTGCGCCTACTCGCAGGCAGCGTGCGCGAGCGGCTACTGCAATTCCGAAATCGACGGCGTGGCTGCCTTCTGCGCGCCCCCTCCGACTCGGCTTCTGGGCGAGTCTTGCTCGGCGGCGAGCGATTGCGTCACGGACACACCTGGCGGGTCGCGCGGTAACCTGTGCCAAGCCGGGCAGTGCGTGAACGACATCTGTGCGGCCTACACGCCGTGACGCGCAGCGCCATTTCAGCTTTTTACCTGGGCTCACGCGAGGGCAAAGCCCGGGTCTGCTCTTGGTCGCGCAGCGTAGAAAATCCACGCGTATGGCTCGGGCGCTGCCTGCTCTCGTCGTTTCACGGTACTCGCCGCGCCCATCATGAGTTGTTGACGTGGAGTCATGACTCCGTTGCTCGGGTGGCAATAGTCACAAACTGCGGTGTTCAGACCCGGGAGTGAACACCCCAATCGGCGGCTGTTGCAGCGCAGTGCGCGCACGCCGAAGTCCACGAGAGCACAGCACAATGCGCCGAGATTCTGGCTGAAGTTCGCGCCCGCGCGGCAGATGTGCGTGAACTTGATCGCGAGTGAGAGTCACCCTCAGGGGTAACTACCGATTTGCGATCGTCATTGCCCTGTAACGAAATACGGCTCGATTTTGAGTTACATTAGCTGGCATGGGAGAATTCAAGGGCAAGGGCTTGTGTGCGCTCGTGGGCTTCGTGATCGCTGGCTGTGCGGGCACGGATCTGAAGGAAGAGCAGATCGGCAGCACCTCGCAGGCAGTCAGTAGTTCGAGGGTCAAACAATGTCACGGAGACGATGGCGACGATGATGGGCGACCGCCGACGCCGTGCGCGGCGCACCGCGACCCTGCCTTCGCGCTCGGGCGTTCGGCGTGCGAAAGCGGGCGGCTCGTCGGCGCGGCGTCCAACAACGCCGCGCTCGCCAACGACGCGACCTACGTGACCACGCTCGCCAACGAGTTCACGTACGTGACGCCGGAAAATGCCATGAAGTGGGGGACGCTGCAGCCGGTGGATGCGACGCACTGGGACTTCAGCCAGGCCGACGCGGTCGTCGCCGCGGCTCAGGCGGCGCACCAGTCGATCAAGGGTCACACGCTGGTCTGGCACCAGCAATTGCCGCCCTTCATCACGGACGCGCTGCCCCCTGCTGATCTGCAGCGGGCGATCAACGCCAATATCGATGCCGTCGTGGGTCGCTACCGCGGCCAACTCCGCGCCTGGGACGTGGTGAACGAGGCCATCGACGACAACGCGCAGTTGCGCGACTCGGTGTTTTCTCGCGCGTTTGGCGCCGATTTCATCGCCGCTGCGTTCAAGCGTGCGCATCGCGCCGACCCCAAGGCAAAGCTCTTCTACAACGATTACGGCACCGAGGTGCAAAACGCGAAGTCCGATGCGGTGTACTCGCTCGTGAAGGGGCTCGTGCAAGCTCGCGTCCCGATCGACGGGGTCGGTTTTCAATTCCACGTGGATGCCCGCTTTCCCCCGGCGGAGCAGGCGATCATCGACAACTTCGCGCGCTTCACGGCGCTCGGCTTGAGCGTGAACATCAGCGAGCTGGACGTACAAGTGCGGAACATCATCGGCACGCGCGCCGACAAGCTGGCGCTGCAAAAGCAGATCTACCAACGCGTGGTCGCGGCCTGCGCGGCGACGCCCAAGTGCGAAGCGGTCACCACCTGGGGCTACACCGACAAATATTCCTGGATCGACAGCACGTTCGGCGCGGACGACCCGCTCGAGCTCGACGAGTCTTACCAGCGCAAGCCTGCTTACTACGCCATGGTCGACGGCTTCGAGGGCGTGCCCAGCGATCCCCCGGGCACTCCACCGAACTTGATCGCGAACAGCAGCTTCGAGGCTGGCAGTGATGGCTGGTCCGGTTTCGGCATTCCGTCCGTGACGATCGTGAGAGAGCCGCACACGGGTGACAACGCCCTGCTGGCGAGTGATCGCAGCGATACCAGCCAAGGCCCCGCCATCGACGTGACCTCCGTCGTCAGATCCGGCTTCATCTATGAGGCCTCCGCGTTCGTGTCCATCGAGCGTGAAAGCAATCACGGTTGGCACGGCAAGCACGCGGCCGCGCAACCCGTGGAGCTCAGCGCGAAGATCACCTGTGACGGCGCGGCTCCGACGTTCATCTCCATCGCCTCCGGCACCGCCAGGCGCGACGAGTACACCGCGCTCGACGGTACGCTCACGATGCCGCTGTGCACGATCAAGGAAGCCATGCTGTACGCACAGGGGCCTGCGGCCGGCGTCGATCTCTTGATCGACGACGCGGCGCTACGCACGATTGGCGAGCCACTCGGTGCGAACGTAGTCACGAACGGCACGTTCGAAGCCGGCGTCTCCGGCTGGTTCCCGTTCGGCAGTCCCACGCTCTCCCCGAGCAACGTCGCGCACACCGGGAGCGGCAGCATGCTGATCACGAACCGCACCGCGACCTTCATGGGGCCGGGCTACAACCTCTTGCCGCCGGTCACGATCGACGGCGCGACATACCTCATGAGCGGCTGGATCCGCATCAGCGGCGCAGCCAGCGCGCCCGTCTCGCTCACGGTGGTCTCCAACTGTGACGGCACGCAGTCGTTCCGGAGCGTCGCGAGCGGCACGGCCAACGACCAGGGTTTCATTCAGCTGAGCGGCAGCTACCTCGTTCCGCCGTGCAACAACCTCTCGCAGCTGATCCTGTACTTCGAGGGGCCGGCCTCGGGCATCGACGAGATTGTCGACGACGTGTCCGTGCAGCAGCGGCTGTCGATCCCGGTCTTGCCTCCGCCTCCGCCGCCGCAGCGCACGAACCTGGCGGGCAACGGCGATTGGGAGCTCGGTGCCAACGGCTGGGCGCCCTTCGGCGGCAACGTGGCCCAGACGACCACGTTCGTTCACGGCGGCAGTTTTGCCGGCGTGGACAGCAATCGCACGGCAAACTTCATGGGGCCGTCGTACCGCCTGCCCTCGGGTCCCGCGAGCTACGACGTGAGCATCTTTGCGCTGCAGAATTCGGGCAGCGCCA
>DASSMT010000424.1:0-15344 GCA_035688655.1 Polyangiaceae bacterium
GCCCGCGACGCAGCCGAGGAGGATCCCGAGGAGGAGAAACACCGTCAGCGGCTGGATGTCGCCCGTGTTGGCGGCGGCGTAGTTCGTAACGCCGCCCGGGATGCCGCTCACGATGCTCGCGAGGATGATCATCGACGTGCCGTTGCCGATGCCACGCTCCGTCGCCTGCTCGCCGAGCCACATCAGAAGGCCCGAGCCGGTGGTCAGGGTGATCACGGTCATGATCCGGAAGCCCCAACCGGCGTCGATCACCACGTCCCCGAATCGACCACCGCCGATGTCGGAGTTGTTCATGTGTTCGAGCGAGAGCGCGACACCCGCGGACTGCAAGATGCTGAGCAGAATTGCGCCGTAGCGCGTGTACTGCTCGAGCTTGCGGCGACCGGCCTCGCCCTCTTTCTTGAGCTCTTCGACCTGCTTACTGATCAGGCCTGCGAGCTGCATGATGATGCTCGCCGAGACGTAGGGCATGATGCCCAGCGCCAAGATCGAGAGGTTGGCGAGCGCGCCACCCGAGAACAAGTTGAACAGCCCGAGCAAGCCGCCCTGGCCCTTCACGATGTTCTGCATCACCGAACGATCCACGCCTGGGATCGTGACGAACACGCCCAGGCGGTAGATCGCGAGCACGATCAATGTGAACGCGATGCGGCGCCGGAGCTCCGGCACCTTACCGATGTTCGAGAAACCTGCGAATGCGGCCATGGACGAGCTCTGAAACGAAGCTCAGCCCGCGTCTTTTTGGTTCACGACCGGCACGACCACGGCCTTGCCGCCCGCCGCTTCGATCTTCTCGAGCGCCGATTTGCTGAAGGCGTGCGCGTGCACCGTGAGCTTCTTGGTGAACTCACCGTCGCCGAGCACCTTGATCTGCAGACGGCGACCCTGGACGAGGCGTGCTTCGCGCAGCGTCTCTTCGTTGACCACGGTGCCGGCGGCGAACTCTTGCAAGTCCCCCACGTTCACACCAATCACGGTCACCGGAAACGGAACGCGGAAGCCGCGCTTGGGCAAACGGCGCTGGATCGGGGTCTGACCACCCTGGAAGTGCAGCTTGCCGATGTTGCCGCCCTGGCGAGCCTTCTGGCCCTTTTGGCCACGACCGCAGGTCTTGCCGAGACCCGAGCCCACGCCGCGCCCGAAGCGCTTCTCGAGGTGACGAGCCCCCGCCGGGTAAGCGAGGTGAGAAAGAATTTCGCTGCTCATGGCTTCTGCTCCTGAACCGTGACGAGGTGTAGCACCTTCTTGATCATGCCACGGAAGGACGGGGTGTTCTCCACCACGACCTTGGACCCCGGGCCGCGCAAGCCGAGCCCATCGACGATGCGACGGGTGGTGTGCGGACGGCCGATCACGCTGCCGGTTTGAATGACTTCGAGCTTGCTCACGGGGTCGGTCCTCCGCCATTACCGGAGACGATCGACGAACCGCCGCCCGTCTGCACCGACACTGCCGATACCGGGTAATCGCCGGCGATCTCGTCGAGCTCTTTGCTGCGTGCCTTGGCCACCACTTCAGGAGCGCGCAGCCCCTGCAGGGCCGCGATCGTCGCGTGCACGACGTTGTGCTTGTTGGTGGAGCCGAGGCACTTGCTCAAGATGTCCTGGATGCCCGCGGACTCGACCACGGCGCGCACCGCGCCGCCGGCGATGACGCCCGTACCGGGCGAGGCCGGGCGCAGCAAGACTTTGCCGCTACCGAAGTGACCGGTGACGTCGTGCGGGACGGTCGCGCCGATCATGGGCACCTTGAACAGGTTCTTGCGCGCCTGATCGTTACCCTTGCGGATCGCTTCCGGAACTTCGTTGGCCTTACCGAGGCCGACGCCGACGTGACCGGCTTCATCGCCCACGACCACCAGCGCAGAGAAGCTGAAGCGACGGCCGCCCTTCACCACCTTCGCGACGCGATTGATGTGGATGACTCGCTCTTTGAGCTTTTCGTCGTCAATGTTGTTATCGAACGCCATGAGTGATTCCTCGGCTCAGAACTTGAGCCCGGCCTCGCGCGCGGCTTCTGCAAGAGCCTTCACGCGGCCGTGATACAGGTATCCGTTGCGGTCGAAGACGACCTTGTCGATTTTCTTCTCGAGACAAATCTTGGCGATGAGCGCGCCCACCTTCTTGGCGGCGTCGGTCTTGGTGTCTTCGCCGAGCGTGGTCTTGAGATCGCGAGAGAGGGTCGAGGCATGCGCGACGGTGGTGCCGTCCGAATCCACGACGACCTGGGCGTAGATGTGCGATGCGGTGCGGTACACGCTGAGGCGCGGACGCTCCGTGCTGCCCGAGATCTTCTTGCGGATGCGGAAGCGGCGGCGCTCGCGACCCGTGAGTTGAGTTGCCATTCTTACTTGCCCTTGCCCTTGGCGGCCTTACCCGCTTTGCGGCGGATGTTTTCACCGCGGTAACGAACGCCCTTGCCACCATACGGTTCCGGGGGACGCAGGCCACGAATGGTTGCCGCCATTTGACCGAGCGCCGCCTTGTCGGCCGAGTTGAGCACGAGCATGGTGCCCTTCGAATCCGGCGGGACGGTGCCCGTGATCGAAGCAGGCAGCTCGATCGAGGTCGGGTGCGAGAAGCCGAGCTGCAAGGTGACGACCTTGCCCTTCACCTCGGCGCGGTAACCGGTGCCGACCAGTTCGAGCGAGCGCTCGTAACCTTCGGCGGCACCTTTGACCATGCTGGCGAAGAGCGCGCGGCTGAGGCCCTGCAGGCGTGCCGCGTCGCGGCCCTCGGCACTGCTCTCCACCATCCAAGAGTCGCCCTCTTTGCGGACGGCGACGCTTTCGGGGAGCGGCAGCACCAGCTTGCCCTTGGGGCCCGAGATGTCGAGCTTCTGACCGGATTGAGTGACGGTGACACCCTTGGGGATGACGACGCCACGCTTACCGACGCGCGACTTCTTGGCGACAATTGCTTGAGCTTCAGCCATCACCAAACCTCACACAAGAGCTCGCCACCGAGCTTGCGGCGACGGGCTTCTTTATCGGAGATCAGACCGCTGGAGGTGCTGATGATCGAGATACCGAGGCCGCTGAGGACACGCGGGATCTGATCGTGACGCACGTACACGCGGCGACCGGGCCGCGACACACGGCGGAGACCTTGAAAGGCAGACGAGCGATCATCGCCGTACTTGAGGACGATGGTCAGGGTCTGGTGCTTCTGCGGACCCCACTCCTCTTGGCGGACGTCGGCCACGTAGCCTTCGGCCTTGAGCAGCAGGGCGATGTTCTTCTTGAGCTTGTTCGCGGGGACGCGGGTCAGCTCATGGCGCGCGAGAGAGGCATTGCGGATGCGCGACAGCAGGTCCGCGACGGGATCGGTCATCATCGGCTCACCAGCTCGCTTTCGTGACGCCGGGCAGCTCGCCCTTGAGTGCCAAGAGTCGCGTGCAAACGCGGCACAAGGCGAAATCCCGATAGACGCCACGGATACGGCCGCAAACGCGGCAGCGGTTCACTGCTCGGGTCGAGAACTTGGGCGGCTTATTGGCCTTCGCCCATTGAGATGCGCGTGCCATATCAGCTCCTGAACGGCATACCGAGACTTCCGAGCAGCTCTTTGGCTTCTTCGTCCGTCTGGGCGGTTGTAACGAAAGTGATGTTCATGCCCTTGATCTTGTCGACCTTGTCGAACTCGATTTCCGGGAAGATGATCTGCTCTTTGAGGCCGAGCGTGTAGTTGCCGGCGCCATCGAAACCGCGCGGGTTGGTGCCGCGGAAGTCGCGCACGCGCGGCAAGCCGAGCGTGACCAGGCGGTCGAAGAACTCCCACATGCGCTCGCGGCGCAGCGTGACCTTGACGCCGATCGGCATCCCTTCGCGGAGCTTGAAGGTCGCGATCGCCTTCTTGGCCTTGGTGACCACCGGCTTTTGACCGGTGATGGCCGTCATCTCCAGCACGGCGGAGTCGATCAGCTTGGGGTTGGCGACGGCTTCACCGACGCCCATGTTGACGACGATCGTCTTCAGGCGCGGCACCTGCATGGGGTTCGTGTAACCGAACTTCTTCATCAACGCCGGGACGGCGTCTTTGCTGTACTTCTCGGCGAGGCGAGGAGCGCTTGCTGCTTCGGCCATCACTTCTCCCTTGTCGCCGGAATGGCGGCACCGCTCTTGGCGACGCGGACTTTCTTGTCGTTCTCGATCTTGATCGAGACCCGGGTGGGCTTGTTGGTGGTCGGGTCCACGAGCATGACGTTGCTCTTCGCGATCGGCGCCTCGACGTCGAGGATTCCGCCCGGGCGTTGCGGCGTCTGCTTGAGGTGGCGCTTCACGAGGTTGACGCCTTCCACGACCACGCGGTCACTGCTGAGCTTGGCGATCTTGCCGCGCTTGCCCTTGTCGTTACCGCGGATGACGACGACCTGATCGCCGATGTGTAGGCGCTCCATCACAGCACCTCCGGGGCGAGCGAGATGATCTTCATGAACTTCTTGGAGCGGAGCTCGCGAGCGACCGGGCCAAAGATGCGGGTGCCGACCGGCTCTTGCTGAGCGTTGATCAAGACGGCGCTGTTGTCGTCGAACTTGATGTAGCTGCCGTCTTGGCGGCGGTACTCACGGCGAGTGCGGACGATGACCGCGCGCGCGGTGTCACCCTTCTTCACCTTGCTGCCCGGCAATGCCTCTTGAATCGCGACCACGATCACGTCGCCGAGACCAGCGTAGCGGCGACGCGAGCCGCCGATCACCTTGATGCACTGCACGCGCTTGGCGCCGGAGTTGTCGGCGACGTCCAGATAGCTTTCGGTCTGAATCATGTGGCCAGGCCCTCCACCGGACGGTCGATGAGGCGCGTCACTGCCCAGCGCTTCTCGCGCGACAGCGGACGGCTTTCGACGATTTCGACGCGATCGCCGGTCTTGAATTCGTTCTTCTCGTCGTGCGCCTTGTAGCGCTTACGAACGCGAACGTACTTCTTGTAGATGCCTTCGCGCTTGAAGCGGACGACTTCGACGACCACGGTCTTGTCCATCTTGTCGCTGCGGATGCGACCGATGAGCTTGCGGCGGTAGACCGGATTGCCGGACTCTGCGGGGGCGTTCACGACTTGGCTCCTTTGCTCGAAGCGCTGGCGCGCTCGTGCAAAATCTGTTCGACGCGCGCGATGTCTTTGCGCGCCTTGCCGAGCAAGCTCGTGTCACCGAGCTGATCGGTTGCATTCTTCATGCGATGCGAGAAGAGGTCCTTCTCGATCGACGCTTTGAGCTCGGCCAGATCTTCGGTCGAGCGCTCACGGAGGTCTTTGGCTTTCATCACAAATCACCTCGGGCAAGGACGCGGACCGAGAGCGGCAGCTTGGTACCGGCGAGGCGGAAGGCTTCGCGGGCGTCGGCTTCCGGGATGCCGGCGAGCTCGAACATCACCTTGCCGGGCTTGACCACGGCCACCCAACCTTCGACGCCGCCTTTACCGCTACCCATGCGGACTTCGAGCGGCTTCTTGGTGATGGGCTTGTCCGGGAACACCCGGATCCAGAGCTTGCCAGCGCGCTTGACGTGGCGCTGAATCGCCATACGGCAGGCTTCGATCTGGCGGGAAGTGACGTAGCTGCCCTCGGTCGCTTGCAGACCGAAGTCGCCGAAGGACACGTCCGAGCCGCGCCAAGCGACGCCGCGGTTCTTGCCCTTCTGCTGCTTCCTGAATTTGGTGCGCTTAGGTTGAAGCATCGCTCATCACTCCGGAATGCGACGCGCTTTGCGCTGAAGCACTTCGCCCTTGAAAATCCAGACCTTCACGCCAATCGTGCCGTAGGTGGTGCGCGCTTCGGCCAGGCCGAAGTCGACATCTGCACGCAGCGTGTGCAGCGGCACGCGGCCTTCACGGTAGGTCTCGACGCGACCCATTTCGGCGCCGGCCAAACGACCCGCGCAGCGAATGCGCACGCCCTTGGCGCCGAACTTCATGGCCGTCTGCAGCGACTTCTTCATCGCGCGGCGGAAGGCAATGCGGCGCTCGAGCTGGGTCGCGATGTTCTCGGCGACGAGCTGCGCGTTGGTCTCTGCCTTGCGCACCTCTTGCACGTCGATGAACACCTCGTTCTGGGTGAACGATTGGACACCGGCGAACTTGGTCTCGCCCTTGGCAGCGCTGTCGAGGTTCCCGATCTTGAGGATCTCGATGCCCTTGCCGCCCTTGCCAATCACCATGCCCGGACGCGCGGTGTAGACGATGACCTTCGCCTTGTTGGCGGCGCGCTCGACTTCGACGCTGGCCACGTTGGCGTTGTACAGGTACTCCTTGACCGCCCGCTTGATGCGGATGTCTTCATGGAGCCACGTCGTGTAGTGCTTGTCCTCGTACCACTTGCTGGTCCACGTCTTGATGACGCCGAGGCGAAAGCCATACGGATGAGTTTTTTGTCCCATTAGTTCCTACCGGTCCTGAACTCGCGCGAGCGGTTCAGCGCTGGTCCAGTTCGATGTGGATGTGGCTCACGCCCTTGGCGATACGGGTCGCGCGCCCTTGAGCACGCGGACGCCAACGGCGAAGATTCTGGTTGCCGGCCTTGTCGACCGAGGCCTTGCTGATGAACAGCGCGTCGGCGTCGACATCGGGGCGCTTGAGGCGAGCATTCGCGACGGCGCTGGCGATGAGCTTCTTCACGAACGGCGCACCGGCCTTGAACGTGAAATCGAGAAGCTGCAGCGCGTCGGAGGCGTCTCGCCCGCGGATCAGATTGACGATCATTCGCGCTTTGCGCGGACTGATCCTCTGAAAATTGGCTTTGGCGTTGCTTATCATAGCGACAGTTTCCTCGTGAGACCCGTCGACCCCGCGGAGGGTGGAAAACCCACCATCCTGCACAACCACCTCCGAGTGGCCGCGGTTTCGACACGTTCGCGGCCGCTCACAGATTGAGAAGGGCCGCACCGCGAGCCGCTTGGGGCGGCTGGCGAAACCCGACTCAGTGGCCTGAGCGAGCTCGCAAAGGGGAGCGCCTCACTAGCAAAGCGAGAGCGATGGTGCAAGCGAATGGAGTCCTAATTTTCGGGAACTGCTCCATTATCTCGCGCTGAGTCGCTCCGGCCCGCCTTCCAGTGCGCTCTGCTAATTATCCGTTCAGGTCGCTGATTTCAATGCCTGAGGGGATTTCTTGATGGTCACCGACCACGGCGCGCCTCGGCCCAGCCTTCGGCGGCGCGGGGTGACTTTCCGAGAGAGCGCTTCAGTCGCGTAAGAACGACACAACCGGGCCCACAGGCCGACCGATCTCTCCTGCAGCCCGCAATGGGCGCTAGAATCCGACGCCATGGTCGCTGCCGCGTCCCTGTTCCCACTTCAGGACCTCCACACGGAGGGCGAGCAACGCATCTTGCTCTCCAACGTCTCGTGGAAAGCCTACGTGGCGCTCCGGGACGGGGTCGAGAGCCCTGCGGTGCGGATGACGTACCTGGAGGGGGAGCTCGAGATCATGACCACCTCGCGCGAGCACAAGGTCACCAGGAAGCAGATCGCGCGGCTCTTGGAGCTGTTCTGTCTCGAGCGAGACATCCCGCTCTTCGCTTACGGTCAAATGACATTTCAAGATGAGGACACGGAACGCGGGCTCGAAGCGGACGAGTGCTACGCGCGCGGCAAAGACAAGCCGATCCCAGACTTGGCCCTCGAAGTCGTGGTCACGCGCGGCCTGCTCGACAAGCTCGAGGTGTATCGCGGGCTCGGGATCCGCGAGGTCTGGGTGTTCGAGGCGGGCGCGTTCCGAATCCTCGCTTTGCGCAACGACCACTATGAGGCCATCCCAGTGAGTGAAGTGTTGTCCGAGCCGGATCTTGCGCGCATCGCGCATTTTGCCGAGCAGCCCGATCAGCACATCGCGCTGCGCACCTTTCGCGACGAACTGCGGCGCGCGCTCTGAGAATTTGCGCTGCGCGCTCCGTGAGCATCAAAAATAAATACGACAGGGCCACTTGGCACGCGGGCGGCAATCGTCGATCGTTCGCAGTCGATGCCAGGCTATCGTGCGACGCTTTCCAGCTCGAAGGGCAAGGTCAAATCGATTTTGCGACCGTTGCTGCAAGCCGTTCAGCGGCCGCAGCCAGGCCTTTCGCCCGAGCTTTGGGAGCTCGTCGATGAGCCCGGGCGCGGGCTCACGCTCGAAGGCACGCCGCTCCGCGATTTGCTGACGCGGTTCGGCTCACCGCTGCACGTCGTCCGCGCCGCGCGCTTGCGCGACAACGCGCGCCGCTTTCAGAGCATCCCGACAGGGGCAGCGCGCGGCTGCGAGGTGTTCTACTCCTACAAGACGAACCCCATCCCGGGTGTGCTGAAGACGCTGCACGAGCAGGGCATTGGCGCGGAGGTCATCTCGCCGTACGAGCTGTGGTTGGCCAAAGAGCTCGGCGTGCCGCCCGCGCTCACGATCTACAACGGCCCAGCCAAATCCGACGAGTCACTGCGCGATGCGATCGAACGCGGCATTCAGGCGATCAACTGCAATCACCGTGAGGAGTTGCCACGGGTCGCGCGCATCGCGCGGCAGCTCGGCACTGTCGCGCGGGTGACGCTGCGAGTGAACACCAGCGTCGGCTGGAGCGGGCAGTTCGGGACTCCCATCGCGGACGGTCGAGCGCTCGCCGCTTACCGCGAAGCGCTGAGCATGCCCGAGCTCTCCGTCGTGGGCGTGCATGCGCACCGCGGTGGTCAGATCCGCAACGAGGCCGACCTGATGGCGTACGTGCGGGAGGTGCTGGCGTTTGCCGAGCAGCTCGAGAGCATTCTGCCTGCGCCGCTCGAGCTTTTGAACTTCGGCGGCAGTTTAGGGCTATCCACGAGCGAGCCCTTGGACCATCGCGCGCGGCGCCGCAACGAACTGTTCCATGTCGACATGCCGACGCCGCTCGCGGCAGAAGCGCTCACCATCGAACGCTACCTCGAGCTCTTGGTGGCTGCGGTCGACGACTGCTATCGAAGGCTGAACAAGCCTCGGCCGCGCCTCTTTCTCGAGCCCGGTCGAGCCATGACGGGCAATGCTCAATTGCTACTCACCCGAGTTTTGACGACGAAAGAGAACGCAGGCACGACTTGCGCGGTCCTCGACGCGGGCATCAACTTGGCGGAGTCCGTGAAGAACGAGTACCATCAGGTCTTCGCCGTCAGTCGCCAGCGCGAAGCGCGCTCACACGTGCACACGCTGGTCGGCCCCATCTGCAGCCCGGGTGACACGCTCTACCCGGCGCTGCGTCTGCCGCCGCTAGTCGAGGGTGATTGCCTGGCCATCATGGACGCCGGGGCTTATTTCGTGCCCTTCTCGACGTCGTTTTCCTTTCCGCGCCCAGCGATCGTCATGCTGGACGAAGGGCAGGCCACACTGCTTCGGCGGCGCGAGACCTTCGAGGATTTGCGTAGCTTCGACGCTGCGCCGTGAAGCGACGGCTCAGCCGACCAGATCCGGAAGCGATCGCAAAAACTCGATCGCTTCGGCGTCGTACAAGAGCGGCAAGATGCTGCCCACGATCACCTGACGGTAGAAATCACGCGGGTGACGAAAAGCCCGCGACAACTCACGAAACGCCGAGACCACCCCCGGCGCAACGTCCGTGGACGAGTACATCGGGTCGACGGCCTTCGCGCCGTCGTGCGAGCGACGCAGCCACTCTCGCCAACGCGTCACCTCCGCGGGCGACATTCGCCCGGAAATGCCCTGCATCGTCAGCATCAGGTTGAACATGAATCGGTTGCAATAGACGAGGCCGTCGCCATTCTGAAAGGCCTGCGCGCGCGCGAGCTCGACTTGGAGCTCGGCAGTGCGACCCTGGGCCGCGAGCCAAACCAAATGCGGCAACGGCAGCTCTCTGCCGATATCGAAGGCGAGCTGCCCATAGAAGCGCGGGTTGAAGTCGATCAACTCCAGGCGCTGCTCGTGACGCAAGAATTCGACCTCGAACACACCGTAGTAGCCTGCGGCCTGGCACAGGCGGAGCACGCCGCTCAGCGCTTGCTCGTCGACCGGAGCAGACTCGAAGCAAATACCGACGCCGACCATGCGCGGACGTTGCAAGACCTTGCGCGCGGCACGCGCGACGACCTGCCCATCAGCGGAGAGAAAACCCGAAATCGAGTAGACGCGCTCGGCCGCGACCTCGCGATAAGCCTGCAGCATCGGTTGATGGACGCCGGGGATGTGCTGCCGAATCAGAGGCTCGTGCGCCGCGGTGACCAGCAAGCGTTGGTAAAACGAGCGCAGTTCGTCGTCGTTTCGGACGATGTGACCTTTGCCACCCCCGCGCTGCAGCACCTGCGTGCGCGGTTTGAGCAACAGCGGGTAGCCGAGCTCACGCGCACCCTGAAGCGCCTCCGCCTCGGACTCCAGAAATAGCGTGGGCGGGGTCGGGATGTTCAGCTCGTCGCAGCTCAGTTTCAGCGAGCGCTTGTCGAGCAAGTGCAAGAGCGAGCGCGGCCCGGGCTGGTACAGATGATAAAACTGCCGCAGATCGCTGGCATACTCCGCGAAGAGCCAGGCCAAATCGTCCGAGGTCGGGTAAAGGACGTGGCCCGGATTCCGGCTGCCGAATTCGAGCAGCCACTCCACGAGCTGAGTCCCTTGAAGCGCCGAAGGAGCGCTTTCCCAACGCGTCACGTACTTGGACCAGCGCGCGGGCGCGGATAGCTCGAGCCGGCTGCCGGCCATCGTCACCGGGATCCCGAGCTGACCAAGACAGCGCGCGGCCGCGAGCGTGCCGTCATGTGTAGGCGACGTTAAAAGAAATGCCGAATTAGCCAAGAAATTGCCAGTCTGAGCTTAGTGCAAACTCGCAACACGGCAAGCGCACCGAGCACAACTGAAAATCCGTCCAGTGCTCTCCCGGCTCGTTTTCGAGAGGGAATTTCGACGGTCAGCGATTCCTCCGCGCGACGGCAGACGTCTGCGACGCCGAAGGCTGAGCCGGACGCGGCGCGCCCGGTGACCATCAACCCCAGAAAAGCTCCACTCGACCCGCTGGTGCGCGCTTCACGCCTGAAACGCTCGTCTCACGGCAGCTTGGCAGTCGATTTGAATGCTTCGGAGTCGATCCAAAAGACATCGCTGCCGTACACCGCGAGGTCCAACGTGTAGTCCTTCACCGAAGCCAGAGAGACGACCTTGGAGCCATCGAATGAAATCTGGAGGATTTCATGCTTCGTCGCGTCGGCGAGATAGATGGCGCTGCCATCCGTGACCATGGTGGCGGCAGGCACGTCAGGGGAGACGATCGAAGGAGTACCGCCGACGGTACCAACCTTCCACAGATTGGACCCCGCGACGAAATACACGTTGCTGCCAGCGACCGTCGCCAGTGCGGCCAGAGACGTCAGGTGCGCGAGGTTCGTGATCGATCCCCCGTTCAATGGCACCTTCCAGACGTTCCCATCCGAGCCATACCAGCCCGCAAAGTACAGGTTGGTCGCGTCGATCGTAAACTTCACGGAATTCGTGGTCTGATCGCCTGAAGCGAGCACGACCTTGTCCGCATCACCGCCGGCAATCGGGACCTTCATGATGATCGGCGGCTGCGGTGGGTAGTTGCTCCAATAGACGTTGGTGGCGTCTACTGCGATGTGCTCCGGTGAGGGCTCTGCCGTAGCGAGCGGGACCTTCGCACCGCCCATGAGCGACATCCTCATCACCGTGCCGTTGCCGTAGCTCGCGCCCTCCGTCGTCCAGTAAACGTTGTTGGCGTCCAGCGCGATCCCAGCAGCGCCGACTTGCTGATCGGCGATCACTTGGAGCGAACCGTTGCTGCGAGTGATGCGGGATACGGTGCCGGCTTCGCGCGACGTGAAGTAGATGTGCATCGCATTCACGGCGAGCTTGAACGCGCTCGTTTGGGACGGAATCGAAGCGATGCGCGTGAAGCAGCGGCCCACGGAGCAACCGTCTGAACAGGTTCCCGCGCAGGTTCCGCAGTGGTCCTTGTCGTTTTGCAGATCGAAGCAAGCGTTGGAACAGGAGCTGAACCCCTCGGGGCATTGGCACTTCCCCGCCTCGCAGGTCATGCCGCCTCCACAAGTGGGTACGCATGCCGGGCCGCCGCCGGCGCTGCTCCCGCCCGTGCCGCTTCCGCCAGTGCCGCTTCCGCCCGCGCCGCTTCCGCCCGCAGCGCTTCCGGCAGTGCCGCTTCCGGCAGTGCCGCTTCCGGCCGCGTTCTCGACGGCTTCGCCCGCTTTGCCTGCTGCGCTGGCGCCGCCACCTGAGTGACTGCCGCCGCTTTCGTGGCCAGCGCCGCCCGGATCACCGGCGTTGCTTTCGCCGGCACCCGCTTTCTTCGCACCGAAATCACGCTTGCTCGCAGCGCACGCGCTCACGACGACCAACGCAGCGCCGAGCGTCAGCGTGTACGACGCACAACGACGCCGGAGCCCGGGTTTCCGTTTGGGTGAGCCGTGCATTGGTCGAGCAGAGTGGTTCGTGCAGCCGAGCGAAACTCCGCCCTAGCGTGCACCCGAAACCTGCCCAGGGCGAGCGGGCTTTCTCGAACCGCCCTCGATGCCGAAGGCTGCGCCGATCGCGTCCGGCTGAGCGACCATCTACGACAAAAAAAGCGAGCAGTGCGCCCTGTGAAGGGGCACTGCTCGCTCGCTTGGCGACGCTCTGGCTGAGCGTCTACTTGCGGCCGGCCGGAGGCGGTGCTTGCGAGGGCTTCGCGCCGCCAGCGGCGGGCTTGCCCTTCTTGTCGCCGGCGTGACCGTGGAAGGTACGAGTCGGCGCGAACTCGCCGAGCTTGTGACCGACCATGTTCTCGCTGACGAACACCGGTACGAACTTGCGGCCGTTGTGGACCGCAAAGGTGAGGCCCACGGCTTCCGGGAAGATCGTCGAACGGCGTGACCAGGTCTTGATCACCTTCTTCGAGCTTTGAGCCTGAGCGTCTTCGATTTTCTTCTGCAGGTGACCGTCGATGAACGGACCCTTCTTGATACTGCGTGCCATTGCTCAGCCCTTTGCCTTGCGATGCTTCACGATCATCACGTCGGTGCGCTTGTTGTTGCGCGTCTTCAGACCCTTGGACAGCTGACCCCAAGGTGAGCAGGGGTGACGACCACCGCTCGTGCGGCCTTCACCACCACCCATCGGATGGTCGACTGGGTTCATCGTCACGCCGCGGTTGTGCGGACGGCGCCCGAGCCAGCGAGCGCGACCCGCCTTGCCCAAGCTGACGTTTTGGTGTTCGAGATTCGAGACCTGGCCGACCGTGGCGCGGCACAGCACGTGGATCTTGCGAACCTCGCCGCTCGGCAGCTTGACCTGCGCGTAGCTGCCGTCCTTTGCCATCAGCTGAGCCGCGGTGCCGGCAGAGCGAACGAGCTGTCCACCCTTGCCTTTGCGCATCTCGATGTTGTGGATCATCGTGCCGGCCGGGATGTCGCCGAGCGGCAGACAATTGCCGGGACGAATGTCCGCGAGCCGGCTGGAGAGCACGGTGTCACCCTGCTTCAGGCCGTCCGGCGCGAGGATGTAGGTCTTCTCGCCGTCGACGTAGTGCAGAAGGGCGATGCGCGCCGTGCGGTTGGGATCGTATTCGATCTCCGCCACGCGCGCCGGAATGCCGATCTTCGAACGCTTGAAGTCGACCAAGCGGTAGCGCTGCTTGTGACCACCGCCGCGAAAGCGCGAGGTGATGCGGCCGTAGTGGTTGCGGCCACCGGTCGAGGGCTTGCCCTCGGTCAGCTTCTTGAGCGGCGCGCTGGTCGTGATCTCCGTGAAATCACTGACGGTGTAGAAGCGCCGACCGGCAGAGGTCGGCTTGAAAGCTCGGATACCCATCTTCGTTACTCCTTCGACTCGTCGAAGAACTGAATGTCGTCGCCCTCGCGGAGGGTGACGACGGCTTTCTTCCAGTTCGGGCGCTTGCCGAGGGCACGGCCAACGCGCTTCACCTTGCCGCGTTGAACCAGCGTGTTCACATCGGTCACCTTGACCGAGAACAGTGCTTCGACGGCGGTCTTGATTTCGATCTTGTTCGCCGCCATGGCGACTTCGAACACGACCTGATTGGCTTCCTTCAGGCGCGCGGCCTTTTCGGTCAGGGCAATCGGCCGCTTGATGATGTCAGCGGGTTTCATTTGCTCTCCAGGCAGCGGGCTTCGAGGGCCTTCACGGCTCCCTTGGAAAGCACGAGGTGGTCGTGACGAAGCAAGTCGTACACGTTCACGCCTTCCGGGGGCAGGAACTGATTCTTTTCCATGTTGCGGATCGACAAACGCAATTTTTCGTTGCCCTTGTCGTCCACGACCAGCGTCTTCTTCGCGTCGGCTTTGAGCACGCCGAGCACGGAGGCGAGCGCCTGGGTCTTCACTTCACCGAGCTCGATGTTGTCGACCACGGTCAAGCGGCCCTCTTTGAGGATCAGGCTGAGCGCGCTGCGCAGCGCACCGATGCGCACCTGACGCGGGGGCCGATAGCTGAAGTCTTGCGGCTTCGGCGGGTGAGCGCGACCACCACCGACGAAGATCGGCGCGCGGATCGAGCCGTGGCGCGCTTGGCCCGTGCCCTTCTGCTTGTAGATCTTCTTGGACGAGCCGGAGACCGCGGAGCGCTCCTTGGCAGCCTTGGTGCCCGCGCGGCGCGAAGCCAGCTGAGCGACCACGACCTCGTGGAACAGGTGTTCTTTGATCTCGGTCGCGAAGACTTCGTCAGCGAGGTCCAGGTCGCCGACCTTCTCGCGCTTGAGGTTGAAAACGTCGATCTTTGCCATGTTACCTCAGCTCTTGATCTCGACGTCGACGCCAGCCGACAAATCGAGCTTCATCAACGCGTCGAGCGTTTGGGGGGTCGGCTCCAAGATGTCGATCAGGCGCTTGTGCGTGCGCACTTCGAACTGCTCGCGCGACTTCTTGTCGACGTGCGGGCCACGGAGAACGGTGTATTTGCGGATCGCGGTGGGCAGCGGGATGGGACCAGCCACCCGAGCGCCGGTGCGGCGCGCGGTTTCGACGATGTCCGTGGTGGACTTGTCGAGCAGCTGATGATCGAACGCCTTCAGGCGGATACGAATCTTGGTTGCGTCAGGCATATTCAGACTTTCTGCAGAGAACTCTGAGAAGTACGTTTTGGGGCTGGGGCCCCAAAACCAGAGGGTGGGGCCCCGCTGGATTCATTCCAGCGGGGCGGGAGCTGAGCTCCCGAAGACCAAGCGGTCTTTCTTGCTCGGATGGCCCGTACTCGAGAGGAGTACGGGCTATCCATCTCAAATCACTCGATGATCTTTGTTACAACACCGGCGCCGACGGTCTTGCCGCCTTCACGGATGGCGAAGCGCATTTGCTCTTCGAGCGCGACGGTGGTGATGAGCTCCACCTCGACCGTCACGTTGTCGCCCGGCATCACCATCTTGACGCCCTCGGGCAGCATCACGGAA